>NZ_JAAGLN010000050.1 GCF_010548145.1 Streptomyces sp. SID10853 | reverse complement strand
CCGTGCACCGCACCGACGACCATGTGCGGGTGGAGTTCGCGGTGGCCGCCGGGTGGCGGGCGCTGGATGTGGCGGGGGCGGTACGTGCGGCGGTGGCCGCCGCCACCGGTGCGGACCGGTCGGTGGCCGTGCTGGTCACGGCGGTGGAACTGAGCTGAACGGGCCCCGGCCCGCGACTGGTCCGGGGCCCGGCGTCCGCGCGCCGGACGCTGTGGTCAGAATCCGCGCCGGGAGCCGCCGTCGACCGGCAGCATGACCCCGGTGAGATACGAGGCCGCGGGGGACAGCATGAACGCCGCGGTCCTGCCGAACTCCTCGGGCCGCCCGTAACGCCGCAGCGGAACCCGCGCCTCGGACTTCGCGCGCGCCGCCTCCGGGTCACCGCCGAGCGTGTCCAGCTGTCGCACCCGGTCCGTGTCGATACGGCCGGGCAGCAGTCCGACCACCCGGATCCCGCGCGGACCCACCTCGTCGGCCAGCGACTTGGCGAAGCCGGCCAGGCCGGGGCGGAGCCCGTTGGAGATCGTCAGGCCGCCGATGGGCTCGTGCACCGAAGCGGAGAGCACCAGGCCGATCACCCCGCCGTCGGACAGCTCGGCCGCCGCGGTGCGCGCGAGCCGTACCGCGCCCAGGAAGACGGCCTCGAAGGCCGTACGCCACTGCTCGTCGGTGTTGTCGGCGGCGGAGCCGGGGGCCGGGCCGCCGACGCTGATGAGGATGCCGTCGAAGCGCCCGAAGTGCTCCCGGGCGGTCGCGATCAGCCGTTCGGCGGCCGCCGGATCGCTGTTGTCCGCCGCCACCCCGACCGCGCCGTGGCCCAGCTCGGCCGCCGCCGCGCGCGCCGACTCCTCCTCGCGCCCGGTGACGATCACCTTCGCGCCGTCGGCCGCCAGTTCGCGGGCTGAGGCGAATCCCAGCCCCCTGGTGGCCCCGGTGACGATGTAGACGCGGTCCTTCAGTCCAAGATCCATGGCCCTATCCTGCATCCTGCCCGGGCGTCCCCAGCGCGCGGGCCAGCGCCAGAGCGGTGTTCACCAGGCCGATGTGGCTGAACGCCTGCGGGAAGTTGCCGAGCTGGCGCCCGGCCACCGGGTCGTACTCCTCGGCCAGCAGCCCGACGTCGTTGCGGAGCGAGAGCAGCTTCTCGAAGAGCGCCTCGGCCTCCTTGACGCGCCCGGTCAGCCGCAGAGCGTCGGCCAGCCAGAACGAACAGACCAGGAACGTCCCCTCACCGCCCGGCAGGCCGTCGACCGACGGCCCCTCCATGCTGTAGCGGCGCACCAGCCCGCCGTGGCACAGCTCGTCGCGTACCGCGTCCACCGTCCCGACCACCCGCGGGTCGTCCGGCGGCAGGAAGCCGACCTGGGGGATGAGCAGGGTCGCCGCGTCCAGCTCCGTGGAGCCGTACGACTGGGTGAAGGTGTTGCGCTCCGGGTCGAAGCCCTTCTCGCACACCTCCTGGTGCACCTCGTCGCGCATCCGCCGCCACCGCTCGACGTCCCCGCGCAGCTCCGGCTCGGCCTCCAGGGTGCGTACGGCCCGGTCGGCTGCCACCCACGCCATCACCTTGGAGTGCACGAAGTGGCGGCGCGGCCCGCGTACTTCCCACAGGCCCTCGTCCGGCTCGCGCCAGCGTGACTCCAGGAAGCCGAGCAGGGCCAGCTGGAGACTCCAGGCATGCGGCTCGTTGGACAGCCCCGATGTGCGGGCCAGATGGAGCGAGTCGATGACCTCGCCGTACACGTCGAGCTGCAGCTGGGTCACCGCTCCGTTGCCGGTGCGCACCGGTACGGAGCCCTCGTGACCGCGCAGCCACCCCAGCTCCGTCTCCGGCAGCCGCCGCTCGCCCGCCAGGCCGTACATGATCTGCAGGTCGCCCGGGCTGCCCGCGACGGCGCGCAGCAGCCAGTCGCGCCATGCCGCGGCCTCGTCCAGATAGCCGCAGGCCAGCAGCGCGCCGAGGGTGAGTGTGGAGTCGCGCAGCCAGCAGAACCGGTAGTCCCAGTTGCGTACGCCGCCGATCTCCTCGGGGAGCGAGGTGGTCGGGGCCGCGACGATGCCGCCGGTCGGGCCGAAGGTGAGCGCCTTCAGGGTGATCAGCGAGCGGATCACGGCCTCGCGGTACGGGCCCCGGTAGCGGCAGCGCGCCGACCAGGCGTGCCAGTCCTCCAGCGCGTTCACGAGCGACTCGTGCGGGTCCACCAGCGCCGGGCGCGGGTCCTCCGACGGGTGCCAGGTGAGGACGAACGCCACCTTCTCGCCCGCGGCCACCGTGAACGACGAGCAGGTGGAGAAGTGCTGGCCCCAGGTCTTCACCTCGGGCTCGCTGCGCAGCCATACCGAGTCCGGTCCTGCCACCGCGACCCGGTGCCCGTCCGAGCGGCGCATCCACGGGACGACCGAGCCGTAGTCGAAGCGCAGCCGCAGCGTGCCCGCCATCTCGACCTGGCCGGTGACGCCCTCGACGATCCGCACGATGTCCGGTGCGGTGTCGCGCTGCGGCATGAAGTCGGTGACCTTGACCGTGCCGGACGGTGTCTCCCAGACCGAGTCGAGGACGAGCGACTCGCCCCGGTAGCTCCGCCTGGTGCAGTCGCCGGCCCCGGCGGGGGCGATGCGCCAGTGGCCGTTCTCGTCGTCGCCGAGCAGGGCGGCGAAACACGCCCCCGAGTCGAAGCGCGGCAGGCACAGCCAGTCGATGGAGCCGTCCTTGCCGACCAGGGCCGCGGTCTGCAGATCGCCGATGAGGGCGTAGTCCTCGATACGTTGGGTCACGGTGTGCCGTCTTCCCGGGAGTGTGCCGCGTTAAGCAGCGGCGGGTACGGGTTCGGGTGAGCTCTCCGACCCGGCGGCCGCCCGCTCGCGCTTCTCACGGCGCGCGAGGACGACGAACCCGATGGGGACGCCGGCGGTGAAGAGCCACCACTGGACGGCGTACGCCATGTGCGGGCCGATGTCCGAGTGCTCCGGCGCCGGGATCAGCTGGGGCGAGTCGCCCTTGGGCTGCGGAGCGGTCTGCTCGATGTACCCGCCGAGCACCGTCCTGCCCAGCGTCTTCGCCTCTTCGACGCTGTTGATCAGCATCACCTGATGGGGCGGCAGTCCCTTCTCGTTCTTGATCCCGCTGGCCCCGGTCGTCTCGTCGGCCATCAGCCGGCCGGCCACCGTCACCCTGCCCTTGGGGGCGGCGGGGATCTTGGGGAGCGTGAGCTGGCTGCCGTTGTCCGCGACCCAGCCGCGGTTGATGAGGACGGTCTTGCCGCCGTCCAGGACGAAGGGCGTCAGGACGTGGTAACCGACGGTGCCGTCGGCCGAGGTCCTGCGCCGTACGACGACCTGGTCCGCGGTGTCGAAGTGGCCGGTCGCTGTCACCTGGCGCCAGTACTGGTCGTACGGCACGGTGTGCCCGGGGGAGGTGAGGTCCCCGACCGGTACGGGTTTCGACTTGAGGTTCTTGCCGATGAGCGTGTTCTGCGCGACCTTGTGCTCATGACGGTGCAGCTGCCAGAAGCCCAGCTTGATCATCGTCGGCATCAGGACGAGTGAGACGAGGGCGAGAATCACCCACTGCCGTGTCAACAGGAAGCGGTACACGTCTCAGAAGGTACTCGCACGAGGAGGTCCCCCCGGACGGGGGGTCCCGCCGGAGGGACAGAACCGGGCAGAATCAGACCTTGTCGACGATGCCCTCCTTCCCCTCCGCGCGGGCGCAGTGCCCGCCGCAGTACCACTCGCCGTCCGCCTCCACGCCCTGACCGATGACCTGGACACGGCAGTGCCGACAGATGGGCGCCATGCGGTGAATGGCGCAGGAGAAGCAGTCGAAGACGTGCACCGCGCCCTGCGCGTGCACCTCGAAGGACATGCCGTAGTCGTTTCCGCATACCTCGCAACGTGCCATGCGCCACAGGGTGGGACGCCGGAGCGCCGGCGGGCGAGCGGACGCCGGGCGAGTCGCCCGCCAATCACCCGTCTGCCGGGGCCGGGGCGACGTCGCGGAGCAGCTGGGTGAAGGCGGCCTCGTCGATGACGGGGGTGCCGAAGGACCTGGCCTTGACCATCTTGGACGTGGCCGATTCCGGGTCGTTGGTGACGAGCAGGCTGGTGAGCCGGGACAGGCTCGTCGCCACATGGAGCCCGGCTTCGGCGGCCCGGTCCTCCAGCAGCTCGCGGTCGACCGACGTGTCACCGGAGAACGCCACCCGCATCCCCTGCACCAGCGGCTTCCCCGGCTCGTACCGCCCCGGATTCGGATAGGGGCAGGCGGGCCGCTTCCTGGCCGGGCGCCAGCCGCTCTGCCGGTACGAAGCCTGATAGCCGACGCGCGGCGCGGCCGGGGCGTCCGACCACTCGGTGAGCGGCCGGCATTCGAGGAGCGGCAGCCGCACGCCGTCCCGGGCCGCGGCGTGCAGACTCGGGCGGAACGCCTCGGCCAGCACCCGGGCGTCGTCGAGCGCGTGGTGGGCGTGTTCCTGTACGACGCCGAAGTGCGCGGCGAGCGACTCCAGCTTGTGGTTGGGCAGCGGCAGGGCGAGCTCCTTGGAGAGCGCGATGGTGCACAGCCGCTGGCGGACCGGGGCGGTGCGCCGCGCGCGGGCGTACTCCCTGGCGATCATCTGCCAGTCGAAGATCGCGTTGTGCGCCACCAGGACGCGTCCGTCGAGCCGTTCGGCGAACTCCGCCGCGATCTCCGGGAAGAGCGGGGCGCCCGCCAGGACGTCACTGGTCAGCCCGTGGATCCAGACGGGCCCTGGATCCCGCTCCGGATTGACCAGCGTGTACCAGTGGTCCTCGACGTCACCTCTGGCGTCCAGCCGGTAGACGGCAGCGGAGATTATCCGGTCGTCGCGTGCGAGGCCGGTGGTCTCCACGTCGACGACCGCGTACCCCTGGGGATACGCGGCCGGCCACGCTGTCGCTGCTGTCTGGCGGTCGTCGAGCATGGTCACAGAGAATACGGGCCCCCACCGACAACAAGGCAATCGCGGGGGCGGTCCCACGTGGCCGCCCCGGGGGCCCGGACGCCGTGTCCGGGGCGGTACGGCGCGGTCTCCGTTGCACGGCAACCGATGTGACGGTGCGTCGGCCACGCGCCGCGCCGCCGGATGAGACTCTGGGCCGATGACGGACTCCTCCCACGACGAACCGCACCACAGCGCCCTCGGAGCGCGCCTCAACTGGCTCAGGGCCGCGGTGCTCGGTGCCAATGACGGTGTCGTCTCGACCGCGGGCATCGTCGTCGGTGTCGCCGGTGCCACCGACTCGCGTACCGCGCTGCTCACCGCCGGCCTCTCCGGGCTGCTCGCGGGCTCGATGTCGATGGCGGCCGGGGAGTACGTCTCCGTTTCCACCCAGCGCGACTCCGAGAAGGCCGCGCTCGCCGTGGAGAAGCGCGAACTGCGGGAGACTCCGGAGGCCGAACTCGACGAGCTGACCGGGCTCCTGGAGGGCAAGGGGCTCTCCGCCGAACTGGCCCGCGAGGCCGCCGAACAGCTCACCGAGCGCGACGCCCTGCGCGCCCACGCCGAGGTCGAGCTGGGCATCGACCCCGACGACCTCACCAGTCCCTGGCACGCGGCGGTCGCCAGCTTCGCCGCCTTCACGGCGGGTGCGCTGCTGCCGCTGCTGGCCATCGTGCTGCCGCCCGCGTCGGTCCGGCTGTACGTCACGGTGCTCTCGGTGCTGGCCGCGCTGGCCCTGGCGGGGTGGTGGAGCGCCAGGTCGGGCGCCGCGCCGGTGCGGCCCGCCGTGGTGCGGAACATGGCGGGGGGCGCGCTGGCCATGGCGGTGACCTACGCGGCCGGGGCGCTGCTGGGGGCGGCGGGGGCCTGAGCCCGGGAGCCCCGGGCGCCTGGATCCCCGAGCCACGGGGGCCCTGGCCGGGGGCGCTCAAGCACCGTTATGGCGGCGCCTGTTGGCGGAACTCACCAAAAGGTGCTGACAAAATGTCTCGCATACTTGTCAGTAACAACATCTAGCCGGGGCCGTCCCGGTGGCCGTAGCGTGCCTGGCATGCCGAACCTCCCCGATGTCGTGCTGTGGTCCATACCGGCCTTCGTCCTGCTCACCGTCGTGGAGATGGCGAGCTACCGGTTCCATCCCGACGAGGACTCCGAGGGGTACGAGACCAAGGACGCGGCCACCAGCATCGGCATGGGCCTGGGCAGCCTGGTCTTCGACTTCCTGTGGAAGATCCCGATCGTCGCGATCTACACCGCGGTGTACGAACTCACGCCGCTGCGCATCCCCGTCCTGTGGTGGACCGTCCCGCTGATGCTGCTCGGCCAGGACTTCTTCTACTACTGGTCGCACCGCGGCCATCACATCGTCCGCATCCTGTGGGCCTGCCACGTCGTGCACCACTCCAGCCGCAAGTTCAACTTCACGACCGCGCTGCGCCAGCCCTGGACATCGCTCACCGTCTGGCCCTTCTACGTCCCGCTGATCGCCCTCGGCGTCCACCCGGCCGCGCTCGCCTTCTGCTCGTCCGCCAACCTCGTCTACCAGTTCTGGGTGCACACCGAGCGGGTCGGCAAGCTGCCGCGCCCCTTCGAGTACGTGCTCAACACGCCCTCCCACCACCGGGTGCACCACGCCTCGCAAGGCGGCTACCTGGACCGCAACTTCGGCGGGATCCTCATCGTCTGGGACCGGCTGTTCGGGTCCTTCACACCGGAGACCGTGCAGCCCGTCTTCGGGCTGACCAAGAACATCGACACCTTCAACCCGCTGCGGGTCGCGACCCACGAGTACGCGGCCATCGCCCGGGACGTACGGGCGGCGGCGAACTGGCGCGAGCGGGCCGGGCGGGTCTTCGGCGGGCCAGGCTGGCAGCCGGCACAGGCCGTCGCCGCCTCCGGCCCGGCTCCCGCCTCCGGCCCGGCCCAGGCGGGACCCGCAGCGCCCGTCGTCGCCGCCCCCGCCGCCCGGGAGACCCCGTCCGAGCCCATCGCGTGAGGCCGGAGCGGCACCGGGCCGCACGGCTGCTGCTCATCGGCTACGTCATCGCCGCCCTGACCGACCTCACGGCGCTCCTCGCCCACGGACACACCGCCCAGACCCTCCACACCGTCGCCAAGCCGCTGCTGATGCCGCTGCTCGCCGCCCAGGTGTACGCCAGGGGCGGCGCGCCCCGGCTGCTGCTCGCCGCGCTGCTGTTCGGCTGGGGCGGCGACACGCTGCTCCTGATCGACGCGGAGCCGGCCTTCCTCGCCGGCATGGCGCTCTTCGCCGCAGGGCACGTCTGCTACCTGGTGCTCTTCGGCCGCGGCCGGACGAATCCGTACCTCGGGGCGGGGTACGCGGCCGCACTGGCCGCCACCGCTGCCGTGCTGCTGCCCGCACTCCCCGGCGGGCTGCGGATCCCGGTGGCCGGCTACTCGCTGCTGCTCACGGCCATGGCGTACCGGGCGAGCGGACTCGGCGTGCGGGCCGGACTCGGCGGGGCGCTCTTCCTGGTCTCCGACACACTGATCGCCACGGGGATCGCGGACCTGCCGCAGCCGCCCGTCCCCGACTTCTGGGTGATGGCGACCTATCTCGTGGCCCAGTCCCTGCTGGCCGCCGGGGTGCTCCGGTGTCAGGGCGGGCCTGCTCCCGCGTACCGTGATACGTCCACACCTGTCTGACCAGCAAGGATCTGCCCCATGCGCGCCACCGTCATTCACGCCCCGCACGACGTCCGGGTGGAAGAGGTGCCGGACCCCGCCGTCCAGCACCCCACCGATGCCGTCGTGCGCGTCCTGCGCGCCTGCATCTGCGGCAGCGACCTCTGGGCCTACCGGGGAGTGGCCGCACGCGTCCCCGGGCAGCGCATAGGCCATGAGTTCCTCGGCATCGTCGAGGAGGCGGGCTCCGGCGTACGGGGTTTCGCCGCGGGTGACCTCGTCGTCGCGCCCTTCGTCTGGTCCGACGGCACCTGCGAGTACTGCGCCGACGGCCTGACCACCTCCTGCCCGCAGGGCGGCTTCTGGGGCTCGGTCGGGTCCGACGGCGGCCAGGGCGAAGCCGTCCGGGTGCCGTTCGCCGACGGCACGCTGGTCAGGCTCCCGGCCGACGCGGCGTCCGACGACCGTCTGCTCACCGCGCTGCTCGCGCTCTCCGACGTCATGGGCACCGGCCACCACGCCGCCATCGGCGCGGGCGTGCGGCCGGGCAGCACCGTCGCCGTCGTCGGTGACGGAGCGGTCGGGCTCTGCGGCGTCCTCGCCGCACGGCGGCTCGGCGCCGAGCGCATCATCGCCCTCGGCCGGCACCGGGCCCGCACCGACATCGCCCTGACCTTCGGCGCCACGGACATCGTCGCGGTCCGCGGCGACGAAGCCGTCGCAGCGGTACGGGAGCTGACCGGCGGCCAGGGCGCGCACGCCGTGATCGAGGCCGTCGGCACGGAGCAGTCCATGGCCACCGCCGTCGCCGTCACCCGCGACGGCGGGGCCATCGGCTACGTCGGCGTCCCGCACGGCAGCGGCACGGGGCTCGACCTCAGCGACATGTTCGACCGCAACATCTCCCTGCGCGGCGGTGTCGCCCCGGTCCGCACCTACATACCCGAACTGCTCGCCGACGTACTGGACGGCACCATCGACCCGTCACCGGTCTTCGACCGGACCGTCGCCCTGGACGAGGTGCCGGACGGCTACCGGGCGATGGACGAGCGCACCGCCCTCAAGGTGCTGGTGAAGTAGGAGCGGGCTACCGGGTGACCGCGTGCAGCGCGTCCGCGATGCCCGCCCCGTAGAAGCTGTTGTGGCCCGCGCCGCCCCGGCAGACCGCGTCGGGCTTCCCGTCGCCGTCGGCGTCGATCGGGTACGGCTCCCGGCAGCCGAGCCGGTCGGCCCCGGCGTACAGCAGCGCCTTGACCTGTGCGGGCGAGGCGTGCGGATGGCGGGACTTGATCAGGGCCACCACTCCGGCGACATGCGGTGACGCCATCGATGTACCGGCCATGTAGGCATAGCCGCCGCCCGGCACGGGGCCGAGGACCGCGCTACTGGTCGCCGGCGCCTCGGGGGGCTGGTACGTGGCCGAGTCGCCGCCCGGGGCCGCGATGTCGACGACTCCGAGACCGTAGTTCGAGTAGGACGACTTGAGGTTCTTGGTGCCGGTCGCCGACACCGTGACGACACCCGGCAGCTGGGCGGGCAGCTCCGGGCACGTGGCCGGGTCCACCGTGCGCGGGACCGCTGTGCCGTCGTCCGGGCTCGTCGGGTCGGTGACCTTGTGCGAGGCGAGGTCGAACCCCTCGTTGGCCGCCGCCGCGACATTGACCGTGCCCTTGCGCTCCGCGTACCGCGTGGCCCGGGTGACGGCATCGGCCAGGGCCTTCTGGTCCGGGTCGTCCGAGCAGTCGAAGTACCACGGGTCCGTGAAGTAGCTGCTGTTGGTCACATCGGCGCCGTGGTCGGCGGCCCACACGAAGGCGCAGACGACGGCCTCCGTGTAGAAGAAGCTGTCGGCCGTGCCGACCTTGATGCCCGACACTCGCACGCCGGGGGCGACACCGGTGATGCCGACGCCGTTCTTCGCGCCCGCGATCTCGCCGGCCACATGGGTGCCGTGCGGATTTCCCCCGGCGCCCGGCCGCCAGGCGCCGTCCGTGGTGTCGGGCTTGCCCGTCGAGCAGTTCGCCGAGCCCCCGCGGTCGAAGTTGGGGGCGATGTCCGGATGGGTGTCGTCGACCCCCGTGTCGATCACCGCGACCGTGACATCGCGGCTGCCGAGCGTCTTCCGGTGGGCCTGGTCCGCCTTGACGGCCCGCATGTCCCACTGGAGCGGCTCCATGGGATCCTCGCCCGGTGCCGCCTTCGCCGCCAGCGCCTTCTGCTGCCGGGCCGTGAGCTTCAGCGGCGTGGCGGTGTTCTCGGCGGACTTGGCGGCGTCGGCGGACTTGGCGGATCCGGCGGACTGGCCGGACTGTGCGGGCCCGGCGGGCAGCGGCGCGGTGCGGGTGGCACCGGCCGAGGCGACGCCCCTGGTCCCGCGGAGGATCTTCGCGAAGTCCGGGTTCGCCGAGTGCGCGACGATCACGCCCACCTCGTCGTACGCCATGACCACCGAGCCGCCCGCCCGGGAGATGGCCTGCCCGACCGAGGCCGCCGTGCGACGGCCCGTCCCGGTGTTGACGACGTACGACATGCCGGGCCCCGCCGCCGCAGCCGCCGAGGGCGCGGGGCCGCCGCCCTGCTCCGCCGTCGCCGTGCCCGGCAGGAGGCCGAGTGAGGCGACGAGTGCCAGCCCGGCGGGCAGCGCGAGCGCGTGCCACCGCCCGGATCTCGGGTGAGCCATGGGATCTCCACATCATCCGTACCAACCACCCTGCTGCGGACCGCAGTTGGGGGTCACCTGCCCAGTGAGACCAACGCCGCCCGTTCCTGCCCGGCAATCGATCCGGCCGGAATGGAAGGGCATTGAACCATGAAGCCCCGCGCCCCGTGCCCTTGTGGGAGGTCCGGAACAGCAGGCCCTCCGGCAGTCCACCCACGTACGCACATCGCGAGGAGAATCCGTGGCCACCGAAGAACTCCAGCCCCCGGGCGGTACGGGCGCCAGGCCCGGCCGGCCCACGACCGAGTCGTTCGCCGAGGTGCAGCAGAGCGCGGAGTTCGCCGAACTGCGCCGCTCTCACCGCTCCTTCGCCTTCCCGCTGACCGTCGGCTTCGTCGCCTGGTATCTGCTGTACGTCCTGCTGTCGAGCTATGCGGGCGGCTTCATGGGCACCAGGCTCTTCGGCAACATCAATGTGGCCCTGGTCCTCGGCCTCGGCCAGTTCCTCACCACGTTCCTCATCGCCTGGTTCTACTCGCGGCATGCCGCCACCCGGCTCGACCCGAAGGGCGCCGCGATCAAGTCCCGGATGGAGGGCAGCGCATGAGCCCCGCCGTCCAGCTCGCCGCATCGGCCACCACCCAGCACCGGCCCCTGATCATCACGCTCTTCGCGGTGTTCGTCGTCGCCACCCTCATCATCACCGTCTGGGCCGGCCGCCGGACCAGGAGCGCCGCCGACTTCTACGCGGGCGGGCGGCAGTTCTCCGCGCTCCAGAACGGGCTCGCGGTCTCCGGCGACTACATGTCGGCCGCGTCGTTCCTCGGCATCGCGGGCGCCATCGCGCTCTTCGGCTACGACGGCTTCCTCTACTCGATCGGCTTCCTCGTCGCCTGGCTGGTCGCCCTGCTGCTCGTCGCCGAGCCGCTGCGCAACTCCGGCCGCTACACGATGGGCGACGTCCTCGCCTACCGGATGCGCCAGCGCCCCGTCCGAACCGCGGCCGGCGCGTCCACCATCGTCGTCTCGATCTTCTACCTGCTGGCGCAGATGGCGGGCGCGGGGGTGCTGGTCTCCCTGCTGCTCGGCATCACCAGTGACGCCGGGAAGATCGCCATCGTCGCGCTCGTCGGCCTCCTGATGATCGTGTACGTCACGATCGGCGGGATGAAGGGCACCACCTGGGTCCAGATGGTCAAGGCCGTCCTGTTGATCGCCGGGACCATCCTCATCACGTTCCTGATCCTGCTGAAGTTCCACTTCAACGTCTCCGACCTGCTGGGCTCGGCCGCGACGAACAGCGGCAAGGGGAAGGCATTCCTGGAGCCCGGCCTCAAGTACGGCACGTCGGGCACCTCCAAGCTGGACTTCATCTCGCTCGGCATCGCCCTGGTGCTCGGCACCGCGGGCCTGCCGCACATCCTGATCCGCTTCTACACCGTGCCGACGGCCAAGGCCGCCCGCAAGTCGGTGAACTGGGCGATCGGCATCATCGGCGCCTTCTATCTGATGACGATCGTCCTCGGTTTCGGCGCCGCTGCCCTGCTCAAGCCCGCCGACATCATCGCCTCCAACCCGGCGGGCAACACGGCGGCCCCGCTGGCCGCCCTGGAGATCGGCGGCGGCGCCGACTCCACCGGGGGATCGGTGCTGCTCGCGGTGATCTCGGCGGTCGCCTTCGCCACCATCCTCGCCGTGGTCGCCGGGCTGACCCTGGCCTCCTCGTCGTCGTTCGCGCACGACATCTACGCCAACGTCATCCGCAAGGGGAAAGCCACCGAGAAGGAGGAGATGCGCGCGGCCCGCTGGGCGACGGTCGCGATCGGTGCGGTCGCCATCGTGCTGGGCGCCTTCGCCCGGGACCTGAACGTGGCCGGGCTGGTGGCACTGGCCTTCGCGGTCGCCGCGTCCGCCAATCTGCCGACCCTGCTCTACAGCCTCTTCTGGAAGAGGTTCACCACCCGGGGCGCCCTCTGGTCCATCTACGGAGGGCTCGTCTCCTCGGTGGTGCTGGTCCTCTTCTCACCGGTCGTCTCCGGGAAGCCCACCTCGATGTTCAAGGGCGTCGACTTCGCCTGGTTCCCGCTGGAGAACCCCGGACTCATCTCCATCCCGCTCGGATTCCTGCTCGGCTGGCTGGGCTCCCTGCTCTCGTCCGAGGAACCCGACGAGGGCAAGTACGCCGAACTGGAAGTCAGGTCCCTCACCGGATTCGGCGCGCACTGACCGCCCAGTGACCGCCCGCTGACCGCCCGTTCGCGCAGGTCGGACGAGGTGACGGCGCCGGGGGCCCGGTCGTAGATCCCTACGACCGGGCCCCTTCCCACCTCGTGGTAATCGGCCCCTGCCACTGTCACAGGTGTCGCGTACGCTCGGTTGCGTACGCGTTTCCGTTATCGGGGAGGGGGCCCACCGTGCTTATCGACACTTTTGGCCGAGTGGCCACTGACCTGCGGGTGTCACTCACCGACCGCTGCAATCTGCGCTGCACGTACTGCATGCCGGAAGAGGGCCTGCAGTGGCTCGGCAAGCCGGATCTGCTCACGGACGACGAGATCGTCCGCCTGATCCGCATCGCCGTCACCGACCTCGGCATCACCGAGGTCCGCTTCACCGGCGGCGAACCGCTGCTGCGGCCCGGCCTGGTCGGCATCGTCGAGCGGGTCGCCGCCCTGGAGCCGCGGCCCCGGATGTCCCTCACGACCAATGGCATCGGCCTCAAGCGCACCGCTCAGGCCCTGGCCGCCGCCGGCCTCGACCGGGTCAATGTCTCGCTCGACACCCTGCGCCCCGACGTCTTCAAGACGCTCACCCGCCGGGACCGGCACCACGATGTGCTGGACGGCATGGCGGCCGCAGCCGCCGCCGGGCTCACCCCGGTCAAGGTCAACACCGTGCTGATGCCCGGGCTCAACGACGACGAGGCACCCGACCTGCTCGCCTGGGCCGTGGAGCACGGGTACGAGCTGCGCTTCATCGAGCAGATGCCGCTCGACGCCCAGCACGGCTGGCAGCGCGACGGCATGATCACGGCAAGTGACATCCTCGCCTCGCTGCGCACCCGCTTCACGCTGACCGAGGAGGGCAGCGAGGAGCGCGGTTCGGCGCCCGCCGAGCGCTGGGTGGTGGACGGCGGACCGCACCGGGTCGGCGTCATCGCCTCGGTCACCCGCCCGTTCTGCGCCGCCTGCGACCGCACCCGGCTCACCGCTGACGGGCAGGTGCGCACCTGTCTCTTCGCCCGCGAGGAGTCGGACCTGCGGGCCGCGCTCCGGTCGGGCGAGCCGGACGAGGAGATCGCCCGGCGCTGGAAGCTGGCGATGTGGGGAAAGAAGGCCGGATCGGGTCTGGACGACCCGTCGTTCCTCCAGCCCGACCGCCCCATGTCGGCGATCGGCGGCTGACGGGCCTACCGCGCCCCGCCGTTCCCGGGGCCGCCATCCCGACCTCCGACATGTCGAGTTCCGTCGGTGTGGTCGCCCTGTTCCCAGTCGGCCAGGGCCACCACATCCTTGAGGAAACCGCGCACCCCCAGGAACTGCGACAGATGCTCCCGGTGGTCCGCGCAGGCCAGCCAGGTCTTGCGACGCTCCGGGGTGTGCAGTTTCGGGTTGTTCCAGGCCAGCACCCAGACGGCGTCGGCCCGGCAGCCCTTGGCCGAGCAGACCGGGGCGGGCGGCACCGGTCCTGAACCGGTCGTATCAGGGGAGTTCACACCTCAACCCTAGGCCAACGCACCGCAGTCAAGGACCGGGGGAGAGCCCGGAAGAGGCGCGGGAAAAGGCGACGCCGAGCAGCCACGGGGGGAGCTGCCCGGCGTCGGTCCGTCGCTCCGACGGGGGATGCGGAGCGCCTGCAAAGTATGTCACGGGCCCATGCGGGTGCGGCACTGGAACTTCATGATTGATCTGAGCTTTTCTTGAGCTTTGGTCCCCGTAGGGATTCGGCCTCGGGTCAGCCCTGTTCGGGTCCCCGGTGCTCACGCTCCGTGGCGGTCGACTCGTCCGCGGACTCCGTCCCCGTCACCACGGACGACGGCTCCAGCGGCGGCCGGTACGGAGCGGGAACGAAGGTGGTGGGCAGCCCCGGAGTGTTCTCCCGGCCCGCGTTCGCGATCACCACGGCGACGTACGGAAGGAAGGCGCCCAGGATCAGGGCGCCGATCGCCACCGGCCGCGCCACATTCCAGAGAGCCGCGGTCAGGATGACCGCGACCGTGCGCACCGTCATCGAGATGATGTACCGGCGCTGCCGGCCGCGCACGTCATCGGCGAGCCCCGTCCGGGCGCCCGTGATCCGGAAGACCTCACCACTGCTCTGCTTCCGCATCACGCTCCACCACCCGATTCCCGCGCCGGACTCTCCCCGGACCGGACGGCACCACGTTACGCCGACGCCCCGCCGCCGATAAGAGCGGGGCGCGCCCGTACCGCCCGTACCGGGACCCGCCCCGGCGCAGATGGCGCTGTCCGACATGCGCCGTATGGAGGATGGGCCGAGACTGAGGCCCACGCGCAGAAGCAGCCGCATCAGGAGGCGACATGAATTGGTTGTGGGCCATCATCGTGGGGCTGGTGCTCGGTCTGATCGCCAAGGCGATCATCCCGGGCAAGCAGCAGATCCCGCTGTGGCTGACCGTGATCTTCGGCATCCTGGGCAGTGTGCTGGGCAACTGGGCGGCCACCGGCCTGGGGGTCAACGACACCCGCGGTATCGACTGGATCAGGCATCTGCTCCAGCTGATCGGCGCCGTCATCGTCGTCGGCGTCGGCGACAAGCTCTGGAACGCGATCCGGGGCCGGAGCCGCACCACCTGACACCACGTGTGTGCCTGCGGGGCGGCCGGTTCGGCACGGCCGCCCCGCACGCGTGTATCCCCGGTGTCAGACGCCCGTGACCTCGACCGCCGCCAGGTTCTTCTTGCCGCGGCGCAGCACGAGCCAGCGCCCGTGCAGCAGATCCCCGGCCGCGGGCACCGCGTCCTCGCCCGCGACCTTCGTGTTGTTCACGTAGGCCCCGCCCTCCTTGACGGCGCGGCGCGCCGCCGACCTGCTCGGCACCAGACCCGTGTCGGCGAGCAGCTCCACGACCGGTACGAACCCGTCGACCTTGGTGTGCGGCAGTTCGGAGAGCGCGGCGCTCAGCGTCGCCTCGTCCAGCTCCGTCAGCTCGCCCTGCCCGAACAGCGCCCTGGAAGCGGCGACGACCGCCGCGCACTGGTTCGCGCCGTGCACCAGCGTCGTCAGCTCCTCGGCCAGTGAGCGCTGGGCGGCCCGCGCCTGCGGCCGCTCCTCGGTCAGCTGCTCCAGCTCCTCCAGCTCAGCGCGGCTCTTGAAGCTCAGGATGCGGTTGTACGTGGAGACGTCACGGTCGTCCACGTTCAGCCAGAACTGGTAGAACGCGTACGGCGTGGTCATCTCCGCGTCGAGCCAGACGGCGCCGCCCTCCGACTTGCCGAACTTGCTGCCGTCCGCCTTCACCATCAGCGGGGTGCCCAGCGCGTGCACGGACGCGTCCGGCTCCAGGCGGTGGATCAGGTCGATCCCCGCCGTGAGGTTGCCCCACTGGTCGCTGCCGCCCTGCTGGAGCGTGCAGCCGTACCGCCGGTACAGCTCGAGGAAGTCCATGCCCTGGAGCAGCTGGTAGCTGAACTCCGTGTAGCTGATGCCCTGTTCGGACTCCAGACGGCGGGCGACCGACTCCTTGGTGAGCATCTTGTTCACCCGGAAGTGCTTGCCGATGTCCCGCAGGAACTCGATCGCGGACAGGCCCGCGGTCCAGTCCAGGTTGTTGACCATGACCGCCGCGTTCTCACCCTCGAAGGACAGGAACGGCTCGATCTGGGAGCGCAGCCTGCCCACCCAGTCGGCGACGGTCGCCGGGTCGTTCAGCGTCCGCTCGGCGGTCGGCCGCGGGTCGCCGATCTGGCCGGTGGCCCCGCCCACCAGCGCCAGCGGCCGGTGCCCGGCCTGCTGGAGCCTGCGCACGGTGAGGACCTGCACGAGGTGGCCCACGTGCAGGCTCGCCGCCGTCGGGTCGAAGCCGCAATAGAACGTGACGGGACCGTCCGCGAGCGCCTTGCGCAATGCGTCCTCGTCAGTGGAGAGGGCGAAGAGCCCCCGCCACTTCAGCTCGTCGACGATGTCCGTCACGGGTCTCGCGTCTCCTTCGGTGTGGCTGGAAGTACGTCCCAGAGGTTATACGCCCTGGCTGACGGAACTCATATTGAAATCCGGGATGCGCAGGGCGGGCATCGCGGCCCGGGTGAACCAGTCGCCCCACTCGCGCGGCAGCGTCCGCTCCGTACGCCCGGCCTCGGTGGCCCGGGAGAGCAGATCGACCGGCGACTCGTTGAAGCGGAAGTTGTTCACCTCGCCTGTGACCTCGCCGTTCTCCACGAGGTAGACGCCGTCCCTGGTCAGCCCGGTCAGCAGCAGGGTGGCCGGGTCGACCTCCCTGATGTACCAGAGGCAGGTCAGCAGCAGGGCGGGCCCGTCGTGACCCGACGCCGCCACCATCTCCTCCAGGGAGCGGTCCCCGCCGCCCTCCAGGATCAGATTGCTGATGGCGGGCGCCACCGGGAGGCCCGTCAGCTCCGCGCTGTGCCGGGTGGTGACCAGCCGCTCCAGCCGGCCCTCGCGCACCCAGTCCGTACGGGAGAGCGGAAGCCCGTTGTCGAAGACCGACGAGTCGTCCCCCGAGGCGTGAGCGAGGACGAAGGGCGCCGATTCGAGACCGGGCTCGGCCGGGTCGCTGCGCAGGGTCAGCGGCAGCGGGGAGAGCAGATCGCCGAGCCGGGTCCCGCCGCCGGGCCGGGAGAAGACCGTACGGCCCTCGGCGGCGTCCCGCGCGGCCGACGACCAGAGCTGGTAGATCAGCAGATCGGCCACCGCGGTCGGCGGCAGCAGCGTCTCGTACCGCCCGGCGGGCAGCGCGATCCTGCGCTCGGCCCAGCGCAGCCGCTGCGCCAGCTCGGCGTCCAGCGCGGCCGGGTCGCCATCGGTGAAGTCACGTGTGGCCCGGCCGGCCCAGGCCGAGTGTGACCGGTCGGGGGACTTGGCGTTCAGTTCGAGCGTGCCGTTCGGCTGGTCGTGGCGCAGCCGCAGACCGGTGGACGTACCGAGGTAGCTGGAGGTCATCTCGTGGCTGGCGAAGCCGTACAGCTCCCGCCCGCCGGACCGCGCACGGGCGAAGGACTCGCCCAGCGCCGGGGCGAAGGCGTCGAAGACCGCGGGCGTCGTCTCGGCCGGCGCCTCGGTGAAGCCAGCGGACTCGGGCACCCCGCTGACCAGCGGCCGGGCGTCCTCGGCCGGCGCACCGTCCCTGGCCGCCGCCTCGGCGGCCCGGACCAGCGGTTCGAGATCGGCCGCGGTCACCGCCGAGCGTGAGACGACACCGGACGCGGTGCCGTCCTTGCCGTCGACCGTGGCGATGACGGTCAGGGTCCGGCCGCGGGTCACACCGTTGGTCGTCAGCGCGTTCCCGGCCCAGCGCAGATTGGCGCTCGAATGCTCGTCGGCGATGACGGCGCAGCCGTCCGCGGTCGACAGGGCGAGGGCCCGCTCGACGATCTCGTGCGGCCTGCTGGTGCGGTTCGATGGGCTCATCGCCCGGCCTCCTGCGTGGTGTTGAGACTGTGCTTGCCCGGGGGGCGACCCCCGGACCCCCGGCCCGGGGTGGTGCCTGCACATGCGGGATTCATCGCCCGGCCTCCTGCGTGGTGTTGAGGATGTTCACGCCCCGGAAGAGGGCGGACGGGCAGCCGTGCGAGACAGACGCGACCTGGCCCGGCTGGGCCTTGCCGCAGTTGAAGGCGCCGCCCAGCACATATGTCTGCGGGCCGCCCACCTTCTCCATCGAGCCCCAGAAGTCCGTGGTGGTCGCCTGGTAGGCGACGTCCCGCAGCTGACCGGCCAGACGGCCGTTCTCGATCCGGTAGAACCGCTGCCCGGTGAACTGGAAGTTGTAGCGCTGCATGTCGATCGACCACGACCGGTCGCCCACCACATAGATCCCGCGCTCGACGCCCCCGATCAGATCCTCCGTCGAGAGCCCGCCCGGATCCGGCTGCAGCGACACGTTGGCCATCCGCTGTACCGGCACATGCCCCGGCGAATCCGCGTACGCGCACCCGTTGGACCGGCCGAGCCCCGTCAGCTTCGCGATCCTGCGGTCCAGCTGGTACCCGACCAGCGTGCCGTCCTTGATCAGGTCCCAGGACTGCGCCTCGACGCCCTCGTCGTCGAACCCGATGGTGGCAAGGCCGTGTTCGGCGGTCCTGTCGCCCGTCACATTCATCACGGGCGAGCCGTACGCCAAGGTCCCCAGCTGGTCGAACGTCGCGAAGGAGGTCCCCGCGTACGCCGCCTCGTACCCCAGCGCCCGGTCCAGCTCGGTGGCGTGCCCGATCGACTCATGGATGGTCAGCCAGAGGTTCGACGGGTCCACGACCAGGTCGTAAGCCCCCGCCTCGACGCCCGGCGCCCGCATCTTCTCGGCGAGCAGCTCCGGGATCCGCTCCAGCTCGCCGTCCCAGTCCCAGCCCGTGCCGGTCAGATACTCCCAGCCGCGCCCGGCCGGCGGCGCGAGGGTGCGCATCGAGTCGAACTCGCCGGTGTCCGGGTCCACCGCCACCGCGGTCAGCTGCGGATGCAGCCTGACCCGCTGCTGGGTGGTGACGGTGCCGGCGGTGTCCGCGTAGAACTTGTTCTCCAGGACCGTCATCAGTGAGGCGTCCGCGTGCGCGACACCGTCCGCCCGCAGCAGCCGCGCCGACCAGTCGGCCAGCAGTCCGGTCTTCTCGTCGGCGGGTACGGAGAAGGGGTCGGTCTCGTACGAGGAGATCCAGGTACGGTCCGCGTGCACCGGCTCGTCCGCCAGCTCCACCTTCTCGTCGGATCCGGCCGCCCCGATGACCTTGGCGGAGAGCTTCGCCATCGCGACCGCCTGTCCCGCCACCCGGGCCGCCGCGTCCATCGACAGATCGACACCGGAGGCGAATCCCCAGCTCCCGCCGTGCACGACCCGCACGGCGTACCCGAGATCCGTGGTGTCCGTCGAGCCTGCCGGTCTGGCGTCCCGCAGCCGCCAGGTGGCGCTGCGGACGCGTTCGAAGCGGAAGTCGGCGTGGTCGGCGCCGAGCGCGCGGGCCCTGGCGAGCGCCGCGTCGGCGAGGGCGCGCAGCGGCAGAGCCGTGAAGGCTGCGTCGATCGAATGTGGCACGGAGTTCTCCTGTCGTCACGACCGGTCGCTCGCATCATGTCGCGCGGACGTGCCCCGCTGCCAGATGCGTTCTGTAGGGACCCGACAGGGACCGTCACGCCGCGCTGTCGGAGGCCGATTCCTCCGAAGTGGCTCGGGACCGATAGTTTGCGTGGGTACCACACAGCTATCGAAAGGGTGATCCGTTGAGCCGCTCGGTTCTCGTCACCGGAGGAAACCGGGGCATCGGCCTTGCCATCGCCCGCGCTTTCGCAGACGCAGGCGACAAGGTCGCCATCACGTACCGCTCCGGTGAGCCGGCAGCCCTTGCCGACCAGGGGTTCCTGGCCGTCAAGTGCGACATCACCGACACCGAGCAGGTGGAGCAGGCTTACAAGGAGATCGAGGAGAAGCACGGTCCCGTCGAGGTGCTGGTGGCCAACGCCGGCGTCACCCGGGACCAGTTGCTGATGCGGATGTCCGAGGACGACTTCACCGCCGTACTCGACACCAACCTCACCGGCACCTTCCGTGTCGTGAAGCGGGCCAACCGGGCGATGCTGCGTGCCAAGAAGGGCCGCGTCGTGCTCATCTCCTCGGTCGTCGGCCTGCTCGGCTCCGCGGGTCAGGCCAACTACGCCGCGTCCAAGGCCGGCCTGGTCGGCTTCGCGCGCTCACTCGCCCGTGAGCTCGGCTCCCGCAACATCACTTTCAACGTAGTCGCACCCGGTTTCGTCGACACCGACATGACCAAGGTGCTCACCGACGAGCAGCGCGCGGGGATCGTCTCGCAGGTGCCGCTCGGCCGGTACGCGCAGCCGGAGGAGATCGCCGCGACGGTGCGGTTCCTCGCCTCCGACGACGCGTCGTACATCACTGGAGCCGTCATCCCCGTTGACGGCGGATTGGGCATGGGTCACTGATCACATGAGCGGAATTCTCGACGGCAAGCGCATCCTCATCACGGGTGTGCTGATGGAGTCCTCCATCGCCTTCCACGCCGCCAAGGTGGCCCAGGAGCAGGGCGCCGAGGTCATTCTGACCGCCTTCCCGCGGCCCACCCTCACCGAGCGCATCGCCAAGAAGCTGCCCAAGCCCGCCAAGGTCATCGAGCTGGACGTCACCAGCACCGAGCACCTCGACCGGCTCGCGGACCTGGTCAGGGACGAGCTGGGCTCGCTCGACGGGGTCGTGCACTCCATCGGCTTCGCGCCGCAGGACGCGCTCGGCGGCAACTTCCTCAACACCCCGTTCGAGTCGGTCTCCACGGCCATGCACGTCTCGGCGTTCTCGCTGAAGTCGCTGACCATGGCCTGCCTGCCGCTGATGAGCGAGGGCGGCTCGGTGGTCGGGCTCACCTTCGACGCCCAGTTCGCCTGGCCGCAGTACGACTGGATGGGCCCCGCCAAGGCCGCGCTGGAGGCGACCTCCCGCTACCTCGCCCGTGACCTGGGCAAGCAGTCCATCCGCTGCAACCTGATCTCCGCCGGCCCCATCGGCTCGATGGCCGCGAAGTCCATCCCGGGCTTCGGGGAACTGGCTGAGGTCTGGAACACCCGCTCCCCGCTCGCCTGGGACATGGCCGACCCCGAGCCGGCCGGCCGCGGCATCGTGGCGCTGCTCTCGGACTTCTTCCCGAAGACGACCGGCGAGATCGTCCACGTCGACGGCGGCGTGCACATGATGGGTGCCTGACCGCCCGTATCGCTCAGGACACAGCTCAGGACACAGCTGAGCACGCAGCTCAGGAGGCCGCGCGACCGTCGAGCAGACGGCGCGCGTCCTCCGCGCGTGCGGGGCCGACCCGGATCCGTACCCCGTCGAAGTCCGGGCCCCGGGTCGCGTCCAGGGCCATCCGGGACGTCGTACCGTCCGCGGTGGACGACGGGTCGAGGGGGCTGCCCGGCAGGCCGTCCACCTGGAAGACGTCCCGGTGCGGCTGGAGATGGGCGGCCATCGCCCACAGCACCTGCGAGTCCCGGGTGACGTCCACGTCCTCGTCGACCGCGACCACCGTCTTGAGGTACGGGTCCCAGCCGAGCAGCCCCAGCATGATCTGCCTGGCCTGGCCGGGCCGGCCCGCGCGCATCGCCACATACGCGTGGAAGTGCGTACCCGACGTCGGATAGTGCAGCGCGGTCACCTCGGGGAAGCGCTCCATCAGCTTCTGCGCCATCTCCGACTCGCGCGGCACACGCGCCAGATTGAGATGCTCGGCCGAGCTGCCGCCCACCACGTCCAGGAGCAGCGCGTCCCGGCGGCGCAGGACCGTCTCGACGGTCAGCACATTGTGGGTCGAGCGGTCCGACGAGTATCCGGAGAACTCGCCGAAGGGCCCCTCGTCCGCACGGCGGGCCGGATCGATGAACCCCTCAAGGACCGTCTCGGCGCTCGCCGGCACCCGTATCCCGTACGTCGGGGTGCGCACCACGTCCAGCGGCGCCCCGAACAGGCCGCCCGCCACCCTCCGTTCGTCGGTGCCCGCGCCCACCCGGGCCGAGGCCGCCAGCATGAACAGCGGGTGCGCGCCGATGACCATGGCCACCGGCAGCCGCTCGCCGTGCTCCTGCGCCAGCCGCAGCAGCTGCCACAGATGGCCGCGCGAGTGCAGGCTGGTGGCCAGTTCGTTCCGGCTGTGCACCATCGCGCGGTGGTAGCTGAGATTGCCCGAGCGGCCTTCGGCGTACGCGGGTGCCTCCGCCGTGATGATGCCGTTCGTGATGTACGGGCCCCGGTCGGACGCGAAGTGCCGGATCACCGGGAGCGTACCGAGGTCCGGTTCCGCCACCACGTCGAGCACCGGGCCGTCCGCCACCACCCGCGGCTCGCACAGCCGGGCCGACGCCGCCTGGTACGCCCGGTGCAGCCCGGCCGTCCCGGTGCCGAGCAGCCGGGCGATCCGGCGCCGTGAGGCGAACACGTTGGTGACCAGGGGAGTGCCGAGCCCCGCGACGTTCCGGCAGATCACCAGCTCGTCCCGGCCGCGGGCGGCCAGCTCCAGGACGAGCGCGGCCACGTCCTCGCCCTCGATCCGCTCGTCGACGGTGAGGACGTCGTCGGGGTGCTCGGCCGTGTACCGGGCGAGGAAGTCCCGCAGATCCTGGGAGGCCGGGGGCGGCGCCGCCTCAGTGGTCACAGCAGACCCCCGCGTGCCGCTGCACCGAGAACAGCTCGCCCCACTCGGGGGCGTCCACCGCCAGACCCAGCAGATCGAGCCCGGTCCTGATCGCCACCCGGGCCCCGTCGTACACGGGCTTGCCCAGCTCCCGCTCCAGCAGCGCCGCCACGGGCGCCACCGGCAGCTCCGTACCCGTCACCACCAGGCACTGCGCGTCCGGCGCGTCGGCGCCGGCCAGCATCCGCCGCAGCCGCGACACCGGCAGCTCCGCGGCCTCCCGCGCCGTCGCGAGACCCAGCGCGGTCACCGACACCACCGTGAAACCCGCCGCAAGATAGGTGTCCGCGAGCCGCCCCGCGACCTGTCCGGAGCCCGGCGAGACCAGCGCGAGCGAGGTCAGCCCCCGCCGGGCGAGCAGACCGAGCTGGCCCAGCGTGACGGTCGAGGCGGGCACCCCTGCCACCTCCTCGATCCGGCGCGCCACCGCCCGGCCGTGCGCCACGCCGTGCAGATCGCTCGAACTGCCGCTCCAGACCACGGCGTCGACGCCCGCGTCGGCCAGCAGCGCCGCCGAGCGGGTCAGCTCACCGGACTGCGAGGGCGCGATCGCCGGCCCGCACAGCACATCGGGCAGGGCGGTACGGGCGACCGGATGGGCGGCCTCGATGGCGACGGACCGGCAGATCTGGCCCGACCAGCGCTCGACGCCGATGGAGGGGGAGGGGACGAGATGACCGATGCGCCGCACGGCGGCACCTGCTTCCGTACCGGGGACGCCGGGACACCGCGCCCGTGGTGGATGTGCGGGGAGAGGGGCCGGCCACTCCCGGGAGCGGCCGGCCCCGGAGCAAGGCCCTCAGGCGCGCGCCGTACCGGCCGCGTCCAGTGAGGCGTAGGTGTCCGTGAGGCGCAGCCGCGCCTCCTCCTGGTCGCGCGGCGGGGGAGTGGGCTTCAGGCCCAGCAGTTTCGCCACGTTGTTGCCCAGATACCCCTCCAGATGCTCCTCGGAGAGGTTCATGCCCTGGGGCGGCGGGCCGCAGAGGACCTCCAGCTCACGTGCCCACATGCCCGGTTCGTTGGGCGGCGAGTCCGTGCCGAACACCAGCTGGTGCTTCTCCATCTGCTGGGCGAACTCCACGATCCGCGACTGGAGCAGCCACCCCGACTCGCCGTACACGTTGGGCGAGTCGAGGATCATGTAGAGCGCCTCGAAGCAGTACACACCGCCGGTCTGCACCCCGAAGTGCCCGAGGATGAAGTTGACGTTCGGGAACTCGCGGATGATCGGGTAGAACTGCGTCGGGATCGAGTACGGCCCGTCACCGGTGTGGATCAGGACGAGGACGCCCAGCTCGTCACAGACCCGCAGCACCGGCCGGAGCCAGTCGAGGGCGCGGTCGGGGCGGTAGGCATGCATGTTGGCATGCAGCTTGAGCATCTTGTAGCCGTACTCCTTGACGTGGAACTCCAGCTCCTTCGCGCCGTTCTCCGGCCCGAAGCGCGGGTTGTACATGAAGTTCCCGATGAAGCGGTCGGGGTACGTCGTCACCAGCTCGGTGATGTACGCCATGTAGTCGCGGATGCCCTCGCGGCCGCCGCGCATCCCGTCCTGCCAGACGCTGTTGCCGGGCGGGGGCATGATGCAGCCGTAGTCGATCCGGCGGGGCTTGCCGTTGATCAGGTACGGGCCGTCCATCATGGCCAGGGTCCGCTCACCGGTGAACGGCTCGCCGTCGTGCCGCCATGCCTGGTCCACGACGTTCGTGGGATGCATATGAGTGTCGATGATCAAGGTGCTGTTCCTTCCCTGCTGGTTCTGGTGGTACGTACGCGGTGCGTGCAGAACCGTCGGGGGACCCGGGGGCGGGCCCGCATCACCTCCCTTCGCTGTGGACGGTGTCGTCCTGGAAACCGTCCTGGACGATGTCGCCGGGACGCACCGGCACCCTGGGCAGGGCGAGGCCGGTCGCGTCGCGCAGCGCGTTGGCGATGGCCGGTGTCGACGACAGGGTCGGTGGCTCACCCACTCCGTTCAGGCCGTACGGCGAGTCGGGGTGGGGCAGTTCGAGCAGATCGATGGGGACCGACGGCATGTCCGCGATTGTCGGGATCAGATAGTCGGTGAAGGACGGATTGCGCACCGCGCCGTCCTGGACGTGCAGTTCCTCCATGAGCGCGAGTCCGAGGCCCTGCGCGCTGCCGCCCTCGATCTGGCCCTCGACCGCGAGGGGATTCATCGCTTTGCCGACATCCTGGGCGGTGGCCAGCTCGACCACTCTGACCAGGCCGAGGTCGGTGTCGACCTCCACCACCGCACGGTGGGCGGCGAACGCGAAGGCGATATGGGCGTCGCCCTGACCGCGTTCGGGGTCGATGGGGAAGGTACGCCGGTGGCGGTACTCGTACTCGGCCTCCACGGCCCCGTCCGCGAGCAGCGCCTCCAGCGGCCCGTCCCCGCGGGCGGTCAGCTCCTCCCGTACGGCCTTGCAGGCGCCCTGCACCGCGCCGCCGCTCATCCAGCTGATCCGGGACGCCGACGACGAACCCGCGTCACCGGCCGCGGTGTCCGCGGGCAGCACCACCACCCGCTCGACGCCCAGCTCTGTCCTGGCGATCTGTGCCTGTACGGTCACGATGCCCTGGCCGCACTCGGCGGCCGCGGTGTGGATCTCGGCGACCGGCTCCCCGTTCACCAGGGCGAGCCTGACCCTGGCCACCGAGCGGTCGTCGACGCCGCCGGAGAAGCCGATGGCCTTGACCCCGATCGCATAGCCGACGCCGCGGACGACGCCCTCGCCGTGTGTGGTGTTGTTCAGCCCGCCCGGCCGGGCGAACGCGCCCTCACCGGGCGGCGGCAGGGGCCGGGAGCGCAGCCGCTCAAGGAGTTCGGCCGCGGGCGCCGGACCGTCCACCGCCTGCCCGGTGGGCAGCACCGTGCCGGTCGTCATGGCGTTGCGGATACGTAACTCCACCGGATCCATGGACAGTGCACGGGCCAGCCGGTCGAGGTTGGACTCCACGCCGTAACAGGACTGCACCGCCCCGAAGCCGCGCATCGCCCCGCACGGCGGGTTGTTGGTGTAGACGCAGTAGCCGTCGATCTCGGCGTGCGGCACGTCGTAGGCGCCCGCCGCGAAGTAGGAGCCGTTCGCTATGACCACCTGCGACGTGGAGGTGTAGGCGCCGCCGTCGAAGAGCAGCCGCGCCTTGACGTACACGAGCTTCCCGTCGCGTGTCGCCCCGTGCTCGAAGCGCATCCGGGCCGGGTGGCGGTGCACATGACCGTAGAACGACTCCTCGCGGTTGTAGCTCATCTTCACCGGACGGCCGGTGTGCAGCGCGAGCATCGCCGCATGGATCTGCACCGAGACGTCCTCGCGCCCGCCGAAGGCGCCGCCGACCCCGGAGAGCGTCAGCCGCACCTTCTCCGGCGGCAGTCCGAGCGCCGCGCACATCTGGTGCCGGTCGTCGTGCAGCCACTGGGTCGACACATAGACATCGACGCCGCCGTCCTCCGCGGGTATCGCGAGACCCGACTCCGGGCCGAGGAACGCCTGGTCCTGCATACCGACCTCGTACGTCCCCGAGACGACCACATCGGCGAGCAGTCCGGCCTCCGCCATGTCGCCGTGCCGGATGCGGACATGACGGACGACATTGCCCGACTTCCCGTCCGCACGCGGCTCATGGACGAGCGGGCCCCCGCCGCCGACCGCGATCTCGGGGTCGGTCAGCGGTTCCAGCACCTCGTACCCGACGTCGATCAGCCGCAGCGCGCGGCGGGCGGTCTCCGGATGGTCGGCCGCCACCAGCGCCACCGGCTCACCCTGGTAACGCACCCGGCCGGCGGCGAGCACCGGCTGGTCCGCGACCTTCATCCCGTACAGCGGACTGCCGGGGACGTCCTCGTGCGTGAGCACCGCGACCACACCGGGCAGCCGGAGGGCGGCCGAGGTGTCCAGCCGGACGATGAGCGCGCTGGGGTGCGGGCTGCGCAGCGTCGCGCCCCACACCATCGCGTCGTCGTGCAGATCGGACGCGTACGCGAAGGCGCCCTGGACCTTCAGCCGGCCGTCGGGCCGCAGGACGCTCTCGCCGACCCCCTGCCGGATGCCGGTGACGGTGCTCATGGACCCTCACTTCCCTTCTGCTGCGAGGAGCTGCCGTACGGGGGGCCGGGTCAGGGTGCGGCCCGGACACAAGGCCCTACGGCCCGACCGGACGTACGGGGACGGGCGCGCCCTCCGTACGGTCGGGGCCGGGGGCCACCGCCTGCGAGAGCCGGATCCGCAGCCGTCGGATGTGGTCGCGCGCCGCGAGCTCGGCCGCGTCCGGGTCGCCCGACGTCATCGCCTCGAAGATCCGGCGGTGCTCCTCGACGGCGAGCCGCGGCGCCTGCGGGCTGCGCCACAGCGCGTGCAGCGCGAGGTGGGCCTTGCCCTGCACGGTGTCCAGGGCCGCGGTGAGATGGGCGTTGCCCGCGACCTCGCGGATGAGCCGGTGGTACGCCATGTCCATCTCGGTGTGCGCCTGTTCGTCGTCGCCCGCCGCCACGACCTGTTCATGCCGCTCCAGCAGATCGCGCAGTTCGGAGACCCTGGTGGCGTCGAGCCGCTCGGTGGCGAGCCGGGCCGCCAGCCCCTCCATCACCTCGCGGAGCACATACAGCTGGCGTACGTCCTCGACGTCCACCGTGGCGACCACGGCGCCGCGGTGCGCGACATGGGTGGCGAGACCGTCGTGGATCAGCCGCTGCACGGCCTCGCGGACCGGGCTGCGGCTGATGCCCAGCTGAGTGGCGAGCGCGGGCACGGAGAGCGCGTCGCCGGGGCGCAGCCGGTTGGCGAGCACGGCCCCCTTGAGCTCCTCGTAGGCCCGGTCGGCAAGCAGGCTTCCGGCCGCGACCGGGTTCACTGCTCTCTCCGTCGGCATGCCCCAACTCCCTCTGTGGCGCTCACGACACGCATGACGCACCCGCGCTCATGACGTCGGCTACGCCTCGTCCGATGTGCTGGGAATCCTGTTCTCCAGCTGTTCTTCATGTTGCATGTAATCTTCGGACGGGTCAATGGAACGGGCAGCCCTCTTCCGGCGTCCCGGCAGCTTGAGATGGTGGAAGAACAGGTTGAGCAGCACAGCCATCAGCGTGCCGAGGATGATGCCGCTCTCGAAGAGTGCATGCAGTTGCCGTCCCGGCATCTGATCGGCGAACTGGGGGAACGCGGTCGGCAGGAACCCGACGCCCACACTCGCGGCGACCAGGACCGTATTGCGCTGGTCGGCGAGGTCGGCCCGGACCAGGATCTGCACCCCGACCACGGCGATGGTGGAGAACAGCACGATCGTCGCCCCGCCCAGCACGGAGGCCGGCATCGCGGACACCACGGCGCCCACCTTCGGCACCACGCCCAGCACCATCATGATCACGCCGGACGCCGCGACGATCCACCGGCTCTTCACCCGGGTCAGCCCGATCAGCCCGATGTTCTGCGAATAGGCCGTGCTGGGAAAGGAGTTGAGGAGACCGGCCGCCGCCGTCGCGAGACCGTCCGCGCGCAGCGCCCGGGTCACCTGCCTGCCGTCCACCTCACGGCCGACGATCCTGCCCACCGCGAAGAACTGCCCGATGGACTCCACCGCGATGATGATCATCACCAGTACGAGGGAGAGCACGGCGGTCGGCTCGAAACGCGGTGCCCCGTAGTGCAGCGGGGCGGTGATGCCCAGCCAGGCCGAACCCCCGATCCCCGAGAAGTCGGTCTCCCCGGCCAGCGCGGCCACCACCGTGCCGACGACCAGGCCGAGCAGCACCGCGACCGTGGCCAGGAAGCCCCGGGAGAACTTGTGCAGCAGCAGGATCACCAGCAGGGTGACCCCGGCGAGCCCCAGATGCACCGGGGAGCCGAAGGTGCGCTGGGCGGGGTCCCCGCCTCCCACCTGCCGGGCCGCCACCGCGAGCAGGGTGATCCCGACGATGGTGACGATGGTGCCGGTGACCAGCGGCGGGAAGAAGGCGACCAGCCTGCTGAAGACCGGGGCGATCACGAACAGCGCGAGCCCGGCGGCGATCACCGCCCCGAAGACGGTCGGCAGCCCGGCCTTCGCCCCGCCCGCAGCGAGGCCCACCGATACGAGCGAGGGCACCGCCGTCGTCGACGTGCCCTGCACCACCGGCAGCCGGATCCCGATCCCGGGCAGCCCCGCCGACTGCAGCAGGGTGGCCAGACCGCAGGTCAGCAGTGAGGCGTTGACCAGCATCCCGATGTCCTCGGCCGGCATGCCGATCCCCTGGGCGACCAGGAGCGGCATGACGACCGCACCGGCGTAGAAGGCCAGCACGTGCTGGAGGCCGTAGACGGCCAGCCGCCAGAACGGCGGCACCGCCTCGACCGGGTCGTCGGGCCGGTTCCTGGCGCCCTGAACTGCCTTGCGCGACATGTGCGTTCTCCCTCCACCCGCCCGACGGCGGGGGTTGTTCACTGCGCACGTACGGGGGCCGCGGACGGGCAGCCGACAGGGAAATCGGTCGGTCGGTGGGGTGGCCGACGGTGTGGCCGGTGGTGTGGTCAGAGGCGTGGTCAGTGGTTCCAGGAACGGGTCAGCCCGCCGAAACCGGCACGCTCCACGAGCTTTTCGGACCGCTCCTGCGCCTCGGCCAGCAGCGCCTCCTCGTCCACCAGCGGACAGCGGCCGTCCTCGAAGACGACGCGCCCGTCGACGACGGTCAGCTCCACGTCGGAGCCGCGCGAGGCGTACACGAGGGCGGAGACCGTGCGGTGCAGCGGCACCTGGTGCGGGCGGTCCAGAGCGACCACGGCCAGGTCCGCTGGTGCCCCCGCGGCCAGGACCCCGGTCCCCGTGCCCGCATACCGGGCGCCCTCCCGGGTGGCCAGCTCCAGCGCCTCCTCGCAGCGCGCCGCCGCCGGGTCGAGGGTGTGCTGACGCTGGCCGAAGAGCGTCTGCTTCATCACCTCGAACATGTCCTGGCGGTGCCCGGCGCTGGGCCCGTCGGTGCCGAGCGCGACCACGGCGCCCGCCTCCCGCAGCTCCCGCAGCCGCATCACGCCCGACGCCAGATAGGCGTTGGACACCGGGTTGTGCGCGACACCGGCCCGCCGCTCGCCGATCCTGCGGATCTCGGATCCGTCCAGCCACACGGCGTGCGCCAGGGTGGTCCGCTCGTCGAGCAGCCCCTCGGCGGCCAGCCAGTCGACCGGCCTGATGCCGTACGCCTCCAGATAGCTCTCCGGGTCCTTCGCCCCCTCGCTGCAGTGGGTGTGCCAGCGCGTCCCGAACTCGGCGGCCAGCGCCGCGGCGCCCCTGACCAGGTCCTGGTCCACGTAACTGAGGTTGAGGGGGGCAGGCCAGATCTCCACGGTCGAGCCTGGCGGCCGGCGCCGCATGCACTCCCGGGTGAGCTCCAGTTCCTCGGCGACCGAGTAGCGGAAGAGCGCGGGAGGCAGCCCCCGCGCGAGCGCCACCGGGGTCCGATGTCCGACCATGCCGCGGGCCACCGCGCCGCGCAGCCCCGCCGACTCGACGGCCCGCGCCACCGCCAGCACCGTCTCCGGGTCGGTGGGCGCGTAGTGGTTGTCGATGACGGTGGTGATGCCCGAGCGCAGCGCCTCCACCGCGCCGAGCGTGGCGGCGACCCTGGCGTCGTCGGGGGTCACGGCTATCGAGTACGGCCACATGAACTCGCACAGCCAGGGCCAGATGGAGAGCCCTTCGCCCAGGCCGCGGGCGAGGGACTGGAAGAGATGGCTGTGCCCGTCGACGAACCCCGGTACGACGGCCCGGCCCCGGCAGTCGACCGTACGGGCCGCCCGCCACGCGGCGTCGGTCTCAGTGGCCGGGCCCACCGCCGCGATGCGGTTCCCGGTGACGGCGACCGAGCCCGGCTCGTACACGGACCGCCGGCCGTCCACGGTCACCACCCGCCCGCCCGACAGCAGAAGATCGCACTCCATGGGGGCCTCCCAGAGGCTTGGCGCGGCTATGGCATGCTTCATATTGCATGTAACATATTCGCACCTCTGTGCCTGTCAACCCTTCTCGCGTCACTTCCCCGTCTCCCCGGTCTTCCTGCCTCCCCGCCTCCTGCCTCCCCGGCTGTCCCGCCCGACTCGTGCAAGGGGCCGAACGACCGCAGACTGATCAGGCCGGGGCACTCGCCGGCTCCCCTGGGGAGGAGGCACGGGTATGCGTTCGATCCGCTACCGGACAGCGGTCCTGCTCGTGGCCTCGGCCGGGGTGGCGGGGCTCGCCGCCCCCACGAGCGTGCAGGCCGAGCCCGCCCCCTTCGGCGCAGGCTGCCTCATATCCGTCAGGGGCTCCCACGCGACGGCCACCTGTCACAACCGGTACGTCGGGACCGACCGGGTCGCCCTGCACATCGAGTGCGCGCGCTGGTGGGACATCGACACGGACAGTGCGCCGGCCGAGGTCGGACCCGCGCAGAGCGTGCGGCTCACCGGCCGCTGCTGGAAGGAGATCGGCTCGGTCTGGGTGACCCACCGGCGTACGGGCTGACCGGTGTTCGTCCGCTGCGGGTGCTGCCCGCTCAGGAGCTTGCGCCTCGTCGGGGCCTGCCCGCTCCTCCGGTCAGGTCGCCGTCCTGCCCAGACAGCTGGTGAACGCGTGGCCGGCTGCCTCGGCGGCCGCCACCTCCGCGTCCCCGTTGCGGATCGCCTCGATCAGCCGGCTGTGGTCCATGTACCCCTCGGGCCGCAGCTCGCGCCCCACGTCGTCGCGGAGCCAGTCGCGGAGCAAGTCGCCCAGATCCGCGTAGAGCTCGGTCAGTACGTCGTTGTGCGAGGCGTTCACGATCGCCAGATGCAGAGTCGCGTCGGCGGCCACGAACGCCTCCGCGTCGCCCGACTCCCAGCTCCGCTCCCGCTCGTCCAGCAGCGCGTCCAGCTGCTTCACATCCCGCTCGGTACACCGCTCGGCGGCCAGCCGGGCGGCCGACGACTCCAGGGTCGACCGCAGCTCGGCGACATGCCGGGGGTCGGCGGCCGCGAACCTGCGGTGCATCACCCCCGCCAGCTCACTGGTGGCGATCACATAGGTGCCCGAGCCCTGGCGGATGTCCAGCAGCCCGTTGTGCGCGAGGGCGCGCACCGCCTCCCGGACGGTGTTACGGGCCACTCCCAGCTGCTCGACCAGCTCGGGTTCGGTCGGGATGCGTGAACCGACCGGCCACTCGCCCGAGGTGATCTGGTTCCGCAGTTCGGTGATCACCTGGTCAGAGAGTGCGGAACGCCGGGGAGAGTTCAGCGCCATGGTGCTCCTCGTTGGGGTCGCGCGGCGGGAATCGTCAGTGGATACGCGAGGGGACATTAATTGGACAACCAATCATCCCATGATTCTATGATGCCCTTATGCCAGACGACGAGACGAAGATCCTCGCCCCCACCGCCGAGTCGCACCCCGCCGCCGGGCCGAACCCCACCACCGAGCCGCCCGCCGCGGTGGACGCCGCACGCCCGCAGCCCGCCGCGTGGACCGTGAAACTCGTGATGGCCGGCATCGTTCTCGCCGCCGTCAACCTCCGGCCCGCCATCACGAGCCTCGGCGCGCTCCTCGAAGAGGTACGGGACGGCCTCGGGATGAGCGGCAGCATCGCCGGTGTCCTCACCTCCGTACCGCCGATCTGCTTCGCCGTCTTCGGCGTCATGTCCCCGCGGCTGGCCCGCCGTTTCGGGCCCGGCGCCGTCGTCTGTGCCGGCATGGTGGCGATCACCGCCGGCCTGGTGATCCGGCCCTTCGCGGGCGGTACGGCCGGCTTCCTGGCCGCCAGCGCGCTCGCCCTGATGGGCATAGCCGTGAGCAACGTGCTGATGCCGGTGATCGTCAAGCGGTACTTCCCGGACCGCGTCGGAACGATGACCGGGCTCTACTCCATGGCCCTCGCCCTGGGCACCGCACTCGCGGCAGCCGTCACCGTGCCGCTGACCGACGGGCTCGGCGGCAGCTGGCGGCTGGGCCTCGGCGTCTGGGCGGTGCTGGCCGCCGTGGCCGTACTGCCCTGGATCGCGCTCATCAAGGACCGCAGCACCACAGCGGCGAACGCGCCGGCCACCACCGGTGCGGCCGGTACGCCGGCACCCGCCCGGCGGATCACCAGCAGCCCCACGGCCTGGGCCCTCGCCTGCTTCTTCGGCCTCCAGGCCACCGCCGCGTACATCACCATGGGCTGGATGCCGCAGATCTTCCGGGACGCCGGGGTCTCGGCCGGCACCGCCGGGCTGCTGCTGGCCGTCACGATGGTGATGGGCGTGCCGCTCGCCTTCGTCATCCCGCGCCTGGCGAGCCGGATGAAGAACCAGGGCCCCATCGTCGTCGCCCTCGGCGCCTGCGGGCTCATCGGTTACGCGGGTCTCTATCTCGCCCCGTCCGGCGGCGCCTGGGCCTGGGCGCTGCTGCTCGGCATCTCCAACTGCTCGTTCCCGCTGGCCCTCACGATGATCGGCATGCGCTCCAGGAGCGGCGCCGGAGTGGTCAGGCTGTCCGCCTTCGCCCAGTCGACCGGCTATCTGATCTCGATCCCGGGACCGCTGCTCGTCGGAGTCCTCTACCAGCACAGCGGCGGCTGGGGGCTGCCCATCGCGCTGATGGCCGGACTGATGGTGCCGCAGATCGCCGTCGGAATACTCGCCGGGCGGGACCGGACGATCGAGGACGAATCCTGAGATGCGAGACTGACGTCATGCCAGTGCTCGAACCGAATCCCCAGAACGGTCAGAAGAAGCTCCTGCTTGTGCTCGGAGCCATGCTCGGGGTCACGGTGATCGTCGCGATCATCGCCACGATCGCCTCGCCCTGACCGGCCCCGCCCGATGCCCGACCCCGGTGCCCGGCCGGTACTCCCGGCCGGACGCCCCCGGCCCGACGGTGGTGCCAGCACCACCGTCCCCTAGGGGGCCAGGGTCAGGGTGAAGTGGGTGGGTCACCGGATGGGAGAGCGTCCCCGTACTCCGTAGGTTCAGGTGCATCAGCCACCGCGACCCTGATGGAGGCGGCCATGCCGGCCCGTCCGCACACCACCCGCCCGCACCACGGACACGCGCAGAGCGGTATCGACGTGCGGCTGCCCTGGTGGGCCGTCGTCCTGCCCGCGCTGGCCTTCGCCGTTCTGCTGCTGCTCATCAGCGCGCCCGGCCAGGCGCACGCGGACACCGGCGAGGCCACCGTCACGCATGTGCTGGAGCGGATCCAGCAGAGCCTGCCGCACTAGGGTGTGTCGTCAAAGTGCCGCCTGCCGCGCGGCCCCAGGGCCTGTCCGGCAGACCGGTCCATGGGGGCGGTCCTGAAGGGGCCGGGCGGCATGCGCGTCCGGCCATCGTGGCCGAAGCCTGTTCACTCGTGCCGGGGGACCATCCCAACACCCTGCGCCCGAAGGTCAGATCCATGCGAAGCTGGATTGTATGAGCGCCGTTGTGTCATCCGGGGGAGCAGCCCCCGGAACCCCTGAGTCCCACCGGATCGTCCTCCTCCGGCACGCGAAGGCCGACTGGCCCGATGTGTCCGACCACGACCGGCCGCTCGCCGACCGTGGCCGCAAGGACGCCGCGGCCGCCGGCAGCTGGCTCGCCTCGCACGAACCGAGTCCGGACCTCGCCCTGTGCTCCACCGCGGTCAGGACACGCGAGACCTGGAAGCTGGCGGTCCAGGAGCTGCCGGAACGCCCGCGGACCGTCTACGAGGAGCGGCTGTACGAGGCGTCCCTCGGCGAACTGCTCGCGCTGCTCAACGAGATCCCGGACGACGTCGGAGATGTGCTGGTCATCGGCCACAACCCCGGTACGCACGCCCTCGCCGACGCACTGTCGGGCAACGCCGAAGGTGACGCGCTGAGCAAGATGAACCGCAGTGGTTTCCCGACCTCGGGAGTGGCCGTCGTCGAGTTCACCGGCTCCTGGAAGTCGGTCGAGCACGGCGTGGGCACACTGAAAGCCTTCTGGGCGCCGCACGAGTAGCCCGCACAAGTAGCCCGCACGGGGCCGGCCGCCCCCGGAGTCGCAGGATGCCTCGGGATGCGCCGGCCCCGGATGCGCCCCCGAAGGGGTCGGCCCCGAAGCACCGGCCCCCCCGGTGCTCCGTTCAGATGCCGTCGTCGACGAGGCCGTCCGCGGCCTCGACCTCTTCCCGCGTGATGCCCAGCAGATAGAGCACGGTGTCCAGGAAGGGCACATTCACCGCCGTGTCGGCGGCCTTGCGGACCACGGGCTTGGCGTTGAAGGCGACGCCGAGCCCGGCCGCGTTCAGCATGTCCAGGTCGTTCGCGCCGTCCCCGATCGCCACGGTCTGCGACAGCGGGACCCCCGCCTCAGCGGCGAACCGCCGCAGCAGCCGTGCCTTGCCCGCGCGGTCCACGATCTCGCCGACGACCCGCCCGGTGAGCCTGCCGTCGACGATCTCCAGCGTGTTGGCCGAGGCGAAATCGAGGCCGAGCCGCTCCTTGAGGTCGTCGGTGACCTGGGTGAAGCCGCCCGAGACGACGCCCACTTGGTAGCCGAGCCGCTTCAGCGTACGGATCAGGGTGCGGGCGCCGGGCGTGAGCCGTACCTCGGAGCGCACCTTGTCGACGACCGAGGCGTCGAGGCCCGCGAGCAGCGCCACCCGGGCGTGCAGCGACTGCTCGAAGTCCAGCTCGCCACGCATCGCGCGCGCCGTCACCTCCGCGACCTCCTGCTCGCACCCCGCGTGCGCGGCGAAGAGCTCGATCACCTCGTCCTGGATGACGGTCGAGTCGACGTCCATCACGACGAGCCGCTGGGCGCGGCGGTGCAGACCCGCCGAGATCACGGCCACATCGACCCCGAGCACCGACGCCTCGATGGCGAGCGCCGTGCGCAGCGGCTCGGTCTCCACCCCGGAGACCGCGAACTCCACCGCGGTCACCGGGTACTTGGCCAGCCGGAAGATACGGTCGATGTTGCCGCCGGTCGCGGTGATGCTGGCCGCTATGGCGGCGGTCGACTCGGCGGTGAGCGGATTGCCGAGCACGGTCACATGGGAACGCCCGCTGCCCCGGGGCCGGTTGTCGCCGGTACCGGAGATGATCTCGGCCTCCAGCCCGATGGACTCGGCCCAGCTGTGCACGGTCGCACGCAGCTCGCCCTGGGCGTTGCCGCCCGGGCCAGGAGCTGTGACGAGGACGCACAGCACGATCCGGCCACGGGTGACCACCTGTTCGATGTCGACCACGTCGACGGCGTAGGCGGCGAGGGTGTCGAAGAGGCCGGCGGTGATCCCGGGGCGGTCCTTCCCGAAGATCTTGACGAGAAGAGTCGGTGAGTCCGCGTGGACTGGCGGCTGCGATGCGCTCATGGTGGTCCCACCGTATAGGGCGCGGCCGGGCCGCAGGCAGCCTGTCCCGAGGACCGGACGCCCGTGGCGTGACTGGTCCCGGCGTCAGAGGCGGTGGCTCCCTTTTGTCCTGAACGTCACCCGGGGCCGTGCGCCTCCACCCCATTGGTACGCGGTCGTCACACGGCCCGGCTTTCGGATGCGTCCTTGTCCCTGAAATAGTTCCCCACGATGTTCGCCATCCCTAGACTCCCTGCAATGGGGGTACCTCGGGGGACAATAAGTGGGGCTGGAGTGCCGGAACTCGTAGTTGAACTGAATGGCCGGATCTGGACGCTCGATCCGTCCAGGTCGTACACCCTGGGCCGTGATCCGCAGGGGGACCTGCCGATCGACGACGCCAGGGTCTCGTGGCGACACGCCACTATCAGCTGGGGAGGCCGTGGTTGGGTCATCGAGGACCACGGATCCACCAACGGCACGTTTGTGCAGGGACAGCGGATCCAGCAGCTGGAGATCGGACCGGGCTCGTCGGTACACCTCGGCAACGCGACCGACGGTCCGCTGCTGAGCCTGTCCGCCGGTGCCGGTGCCGCGGCCGCCCAGGTCCAGCAGGCGCCGGCTCAGCAGGCAGCGGCGGCCCAGGACCAGGCGCCCGCCCCGATGCAGGCGCAGATGCAGGCACCCGCACCGCAGGCCGCGCAGTCCGCGCAGGCCCAGGGACCGGCGTACGCCCCGCCCCA
>NZ_JAAGLN010000509.1 GCF_010548145.1 Streptomyces sp. SID10853 | reverse complement strand
GTCCGCGGGGCCCGCGGCCCCGGAGCTGCGCGCGCTCGCCGGGGAGATCCTGGACGAACTGGGCGCCACCGTATCGCCGTTGGCGGCCTGCGAGCCGACCGGCCTGGACGCGATCAGGGCGCTGTGCCCCGCGTGGCCCGCGCCGGCGGCCGCTCCGGTGGACCGGGACGCGCTGCGCTCCCGTCTTGAGGCGTCCTGGCTGGGCCGGGCGGCGGGCTGCGTGCTCGGCAAGCCGGTCGAGAAGCTGACGCTCGACGGCATCAGGGCCATCGCCCGCTCCACCGGCAACTGGCCGCTGGACAACTGGTTCACCGAGGTGGGTCTCGACCCCGGCGTGGCTGCCGCCCATCCGTGGAACCGCCGCTCGCGGCCCACCTCGCTCGCCGAGAACATCGACGGCGCGCCCGAGGACGACGACCTCAACTACCCGCTGCTCGGGCTGCTGCTGCTCGACCGGTACGGCCCGGACTTCAGTACAGCGGACGTGGCGCAGCTGTGGCTGGACGAACTGCCGGCCGGCCGTACCTTCACCGCCGAGCGGGTCGCGTACCGCAATCTGCTCGCCGGAGTGGAACCGCCGGACACCGCCGCGTACCGCAATCCGTTCCGTGAGTGGATCGGTGCGCAGATCAGGGCCGATGTCTTCGGCTGGACCCACCCGGGTGACCCGGGCGCGGCGGCCGGCGCGGCCTGGCGGGACGCGGTGCTCACCCATACGGCGAACGGGGTGTACGGCGAGATGTTCGCCGCCGCCGTGATCGCGGCCGCGGCGGGCGGCGGCGCCGACGTCCACGCCTGTCTGCGGGCCGGCCT
>NZ_JAAGLN010000508.1 GCF_010548145.1 Streptomyces sp. SID10853 | reverse complement strand
GCACGCAAGCTGCTCCCGATGGTCCCGCACGCCCCGGCCCTGCGCGCCGTACTGGAACGTGCGGCGGTGGCGGTGCTGGTACGGGACGCCGTCGCCGCGGTCCCCGGTGTCACCCGGGTGCGGACCCGCGTCGGCAGACACCGGGTCACCGTGCGGGCCCGGCTGGGCTTCGGCGACCGGGCCACCGCCCGCCGGGAGGTGGAGGAAGCAGCCGCCGGCACACTCACCGGATGCGGCCTGGCCCGCCCGCTCCGCCTGCGCACCACGGTGACACCGGAACCACACTGGCAACACGGGGCCAGGGCGGACCTGACGCCCGAACGACCGCCTGCGGCCGGGGAAACGACCGCATCCGCAGGCCCGGCGGACCGCCCGCCCGATGCACGGCCCGCGACCGAACCGGCCGCCTCCGGCGCCACGGCCTCCGCATCACTCACGGCCTCCGGCTCACCCATGGCCGGCGGCTCACCCACCCGGGAAGGCACAGGATCCGATGAGCCGACTCCGTAACGGAACGAACCGGGCCGCCCTGGCCTGCGCCGGTCTCGTACTGCTCGCCGGGGGCGGCCTGCTGGTGGCGGCAGCGCCCGGCGTACGCCCCCGGCTGCCCTCCTGGTGGCCACGCCCCGGGCACGGCACCGTACTGCTGGACCGCGCCGGTCTCGCCCGGCTGCGGGAGAACGGCTGGTGGACCCCTGCCGTGATCGCCGCACTCGCGGTCGCCGCCCTGCTGCTCCTGTGGTGGGTCATCGCCCAGCTCCGCAGCGGCGCCCGCGGCCCCGTGCCGCTGACCAGGCCGGGCGTCACCCTGCGC
>NZ_JAAGLN010000507.1 GCF_010548145.1 Streptomyces sp. SID10853 | reverse complement strand
CCCGTCGCCGCGCCGCCGGTGGACGCGCCGCCCGCGGGCAGGCCGTCCGTAACGGCACGTTCCGCGGCGGCGCTCTCCGAGCCCGTACCGCTGCCGCCGGACGCGCCGGGCGCGGACGCACTTCGCTGCACCGCACCACCGGCCACCGGACCGACGGGACCGGTAGGCGGCACGGCAGGAGGCGACACCGGACCGGACGTCGAGGGAGCTGAGGACGCAGCGGAGGACGACCGCCCCGGACCGGCCGAACCGCCGGTCGTGCCGGGCGACTTCGACAGCTGTACGGGAGGCTGCGAGGGCGAGGACGTCGCACCCGTCGGCCGCCGCACCGGCGCTCCGGGCCCTGCCGCGCTCGCCCGCTGAACGGGACGCGCAGCGGGACCGGGCCCACCGGCGGAAGCAGAAGGAACAGCAGAAGAAGTACCGGAAGGAGCACCAGCCGAAGGCCCGGAAGCCGCACGGGCCCCACCGGCCGGGGGCGCACCAGCAGCACCAGCAGCACCAGCAGCACCAGGGACATCAGACGGCCCAGCAGACCTGGCAGCGCCCGCAGACCCCCCAGAAGCAGGAGCCACACCACTCCCGGAGGCCGAAGCCGAGCCCGAGGCCGGACCCGGAGCAGAAGCCGGACCCGGAGCAGAAGTACGTGGCGCGGTCGCAGGCGCAGTCGACGCCCGAGATTCCGCCTCCCTGGCGGGAGGCTCACCCGCCTGCGCGGGACGGGCCGAAGCAGGCAGTACCCGCCGCTGCACGGCGGGCGGGGCCGCGCTGGTCAGCGGGGCCCGGCGGCTCGCGGGCTGCCGTACGGGCGCGACCCGCG
>NZ_JAAGLN010000506.1 GCF_010548145.1 Streptomyces sp. SID10853 | reverse complement strand
CCGTGAGGCGCTGGCGGCGCTCGCCCGGGTCGTCCAGCCCGGGGCGCCGACCGGGAACAGCCCGGCAGACCCCGGCACCACCCACCGGCCCGCACCCGGGAACGGCAGGACCGACAACGGCAGGACCGACAGCAGCCGGACCGGTGACAGCCGGACCGGAAAGGCGCCGACCGGTGACAGCCGGACCGGAAAGGCGCCGACCGGTGACAGCCGGACCGGGAAGCCGCAGACCGGGGGCAGCCGGACCGGTGACAGCCGGACCGGTGGCAGCCGGACCAGAGAGGCGCCGACCGGTGGCATCCGGGCCGGGAAGCCGCAGACCGGTGGCAGCCAGGCCGGTGACAGCCGGACCGGAAAGGCGACGACCGGTGGCAGCCAGGCCGGCGCCCGCCCCGCGCCCGCCTCCGCCACCGACACGGCGGGCTCCGCGCACCTCGCCGCGTACGCGGTGGCGGGCGGCGAGGGACTGGTGCTCGGCGTCACCACACCCGTACGCGAACCGGGCGACCACACCATCGCGGGGGTGGCCGTCGTCCTGCTCTCGCTGCTCACCGCCCCCCGTCAGGGCGCCGACGAGGCAGCCCGCTCATCGGCGCTGATCCGGCTGCTGCTCGGCGCCGCGCCCGCCGATGTGGCACCGCTGCTCGGCGCAGGCCCCTGGACGGTGGTGCAGGCCCACGGCGCGGGGACCCCGCCCGCACTGGGCAGCCCGCTGGTGGACGCGTCGGCCGACCCCGTACGGATCCTGCTGCCCGCCGACCGCGAGATCGCCCGCCACCCCGGCTGGACGCTCGGGGTGAGCGCCCCGGCCGCGCTGCGGGACCTCC
>NZ_JAAGLN010000505.1 GCF_010548145.1 Streptomyces sp. SID10853 | reverse complement strand
GGGTTCACGGGGTCCGCTCCTCTCCGGTGGCAGCGGCCGCCGCGGCATCGCCGCCCGCTGCCTCCCGGGGGGCTTTCCCGGCGGCTTGCCCGGCGGCTTGCCCGGCGGCTTGCCCGGCGGCTTGCCCGATGGCTTGCCCGGCGGCTTGCCCGATGGCTTTCCCGGCGGCTTCCCCAACGGCTTTCCCGGTGTCGGGGCCGTGGTCGTCGTCCAGTCGCGCGTGCACGGTCGCGACGAACGCCGTGACCGCCCGCTCCACATCGTCGAGGCTGCTCGGCCCCTCGGTCAGCAGCTGCTGCGCCCGCCGGTACTGGCCGGCCGCCACGGTGTCCTCGGCCCGCCGGTGGTCGGCGAGCCGGGCCTGCTCGGCGGCGAGCAGTCCGCGCAGGTCCAGCATCCGGTCGAGGGCGGCGCGCAGTCGCTGTTCGACGTCCTCGGCCCGTAACAGGGCGCCCAGGACGGACTGTTCGGCGTACGACAGCATCTGCAGAAACGCGGCGGTCCCGCTCCCCGGGGGCGGAGGATCCTCCTGCGGTGGTTCCCGCGGGGCTTCCTGGGCCCGCGTCCGTTCCAGTTCGGCCGCGAGCTGCGCGGTCCACAGCTGGGCCCGGTCGCCGTGCCGGGCGGGCGGGCCCGGCAGCCCGGTGACGCGGGGCTCCAGTCTCCGGAACAGGTCCCTGACGGTGCGTTCGGTGCCGGAGAGCCGGTCGGCGCGGTCCGTCAGCCGCGCCAGCCACTGCGCCGCCCGTCCGGCGGGCAGCAGCTCACCGGTGAGCACGGGCGCCGGACCGTGCAGTACGAGGAGGAGCCGCGCCCCGCGGTCCGCCAGCCGGCGCAGCAGCAC
>NZ_JAAGLN010000504.1 GCF_010548145.1 Streptomyces sp. SID10853 | reverse complement strand
CCCGCGGCCACCCCCACGATCACCCACGCGGTCGCCCCCCGCGGTCACGCCCAACGGTCGCCCTCAGGGATCACCCCCGGCGGTCACGCCCAGCGGTCGCCTCCCGCAGCCATCCCACGGTGGTCACTCCACCGCGGTCGCGCCCGGCGGCCACCCCCGCGGTCACTCCCGCAGCTCGGCCTCCAGCTGCCGGGCCAGCCCGGCCGCGTCGCCCGGCGGGAGCGGGTCCCCGTCCTGTCCCGTCACGTAGAACGCGTCCACCGCGTTCGCCCCCAGCGTGGAGACATGCGCGCTGCGCACCGTCACCCCGGCCGTCTCCAGCGCCCGGCCGATCCGGTGCAGCAGGCCAGGTGCGTCGTGGGCGCGGACCTCGATCACGGTGGCCAGCCGGGACCCGGTGGGGGCCACCTGCACCCGGGGCGGCGGCGCCTGGACACCGCGGCGGCGCGGGTAGGCCGCCTCCCGTTCGGCCAGTCTGGCGCGGATGTCCAGTGAGCCGTCCAGCGCCCGTACGAGATCGGCGCGCAGCCGCGCGGCCTGCGGCAGGGATCCGTACTCGGCCGCCACCCGCCAGGTCAGCAACAGGACGGCCGTCTGCCGGCCCAGTTCGGTGGGCAGCTCGACGGCGCGCAGATCGGCCGCCCGTACGGTCAGCCGGTGCAGCGCCAGGACACCCGCGACGGCGGGCAGGACGCCGGGCCGGTCGCGGAGCGCGATGAGCAGTTCCACACCCACCGGTTCCGGGGCGCCGTCCTCCTGCGGTTCCTCGGCCCTGGCGTGCAGAGCGAGAACGGGGCCGCCGGTGCGCAGCGCCTCGATGGCCAGCCGCGCGTGCTCGGCGCCCG
>NZ_JAAGLN010000503.1 GCF_010548145.1 Streptomyces sp. SID10853 | reverse complement strand
TAGTGTCCGGCGCGTGAGCATCTGGACCTCTCTGGAGCCTGCGTCCACCACCGTGGACCCCGGCAGTACGGCCACCGTGCGGCTACGGCTGCGCAACACGGGCGACGTCGTCGACGAGTACCGGTGCGTACCCGTCGGTGATCTGTCCCCGTATGTGACCGTCGAACCACCGACCATCCGTCTCTTTCCCGGCACCACCGGCACCGTGGACCTCACGTTCGCCCCGCCGCGTACCCCCGACGCCGTCGCCGGCCCGAACCCGTACGGCGTCCAGGTCATCCCGACCGAGCACCCCGAGGCGACCACGGTCCCCGAGGGCAACGTCACGATCACCCCGTTCTCCGAGATCCGCGCGGAGCTCGTGCCCCACACCGTCAAGGGCTGTTTCCGCGGGCGGCCCAAGCTCGCGATCGACAACCTCGGCAACACCAAGCTCACCGCGTCCGTCAACGGCAGCGAGAACGGCGACCAGCTCTCGTACGAGGTCCACCCGGCCAACGTCCAGATCGAGCCCGGCCGCGCCGCCTTCGTACGCGCCACGCTCCGGCCCCGCCAGATCATCTGGTTCGGCCGCAAGCAGGACCGCCCGTACAAGCTCGCGATCCAGCGCTCGGGCACCAAACCGCTCAACGTCGACGGGACCTACGTCCAGCGCGGGTTCCTGCCGCGCTGGCTGGCCACCCTGTTCGCGGTGTTCATGGCCATCGCCATCGTCTTCATCATGGCCTGGTTCACCCACAAGCCCACGGTCGCCACCGCGGCCCAGCCGAAGGTCGAAGAGGCAGGCGCCATCGCCACCCCGACACCGACCCCGAGCCTGCCACCGCCCGCGGCGAGCGTCGCCCCGCCCAC
>NZ_JAAGLN010000502.1 GCF_010548145.1 Streptomyces sp. SID10853 | reverse complement strand
CCCGCACCCCGAGCTGGGCGGAGCCGGAGCCGGGGGCGGGCCCGAACTCCATGACCGGGGCCGGGGCTGAGGCCGGGGACGTGCTGCGGTAGGACGCCTTGCCCGCGGGGGCCGCGCGGATGTCGCGGGTGGCCGGTGCGGTGGCCGCGGTGGGGGAGGGCGGCCGATGAGCGGGGGCCGGAGGGCGTCGATAGCGGAGGGGGCGCAGACATTGGGGGGCGTACGCCGGAGCGTATGCCGCTGCCGCGGTGCCGATCGCGCCGCCGGAACAGGCCCCCGTACGCCCTGCTCGACGCTCCGGCGCATGCCCCGCCCCGCGGCGCCCCTGTCCCGTACTCACGCGCCGTCCCAGTACCTCCGTCTCTTCCACCCCTTCCGTCCCCTCTTCCCTCCCCCCTTCCGTCCCCTCTGTCTTCGGCCCCCACTCACCTGCCAGCGCCGAGAGGCCGCCGTATGAGCACCCCCCGTACCACCGAGCCCCAGCCCCCGGACGGGCCGCGTCCGCCTGTGGGTGCCGATGCGTGGGACGACCGTTCCGAAGCCGTGCTCGGTGCGGCGGCCGGGCTGCCCGGGCCCCCCGCGCGCAAGGGCGCCCGAGGGCCCGCCGACCCCGTACGCGCGCTGATGCACCGCCACCGCGAGCTGTGCGAACAGGCCGTCGACCCGCTGGAGATCGCCGCCGGTCTCGAAGCGCACGGGATCACCGACCGGACGGCGGCCCGTTTCCGCCACCGGGACGTCTTCTCGCTCGCCGACGAGCTGTACGCCCGGGTCCCCCGGGGCGCGGAGGCCGACGGCTCCGAACCGGCGCACACGCCGGCCGCCGCCGTTCCCCGCGCCCCCTTCGACGGACTGCTGCCCGGCGCCTGCGCCGTCGC
>NZ_JAAGLN010000501.1 GCF_010548145.1 Streptomyces sp. SID10853 | reverse complement strand
TACTGCGCGGAGCTGGAGCGGGACCGGCCGCAGGCGCTGCGGCTGTACGACGCGGTGCGGCGCCGCAACCACTCGCTCGGCGGCGCGGCCTTCGGCTGCGCCCGGGTGCTGCTGGCCGAGGCGAGCGGCACACCGGACGCCGCCCTGGCCGCGCTGGAACTCGTCCCGGCGCACTCGCGCCATCTGACCGCGGCCAGGACCGCCATCGTCCGCATCAAGGCGGCCAGGGCACGGAACTCGCCGCCCGACGACGACGCGCTCAAGGACGCCCTGCACCGGCTGGGACCGCTCTTCCACGAGCACGGCCTCACGGACCACCGGAGCCGCCACCGCCTGGAGACCGAGCTGTGGGAGACGGTACTCGAACGGGTCCCGCACCGGCCCCTGGCCGATTTCACCGCGCAGCTGGACGGGCGGCTCACGGCCCCGGAGAGCCCGCGGGAGCTGGCCGACATGCTGTCGCTGCTCTACCGCGGCCTCGCCGACCAGGCCAGACGCTCCGACCTGCCGGACAGCAACGAGATCGCGGAAGCCCTCATCGACCGGGCCAACAGCGTCCGTCCGCTGGGCTTCCGCCACGACAGGAGGCACCCATGGCTGGGGAAGGCACACCGGCAGCGCATCCGGGACCGGCTGAGCCCACGGTCTTCCTCGAAGTGAGCCAGGTCCCCGAACTGCCGGTGCCGGAACCGGGACAGGAGGCGCGGATGTACGCCGTCGTCACCGTGACCGTCCGGCGCCCGGCGGGCCGGGGGACCGGGCCGGCCGCACCGCCGGGCCGGGGACCGCGCCATGCGGTGGTGTTCCTCATCGACCACTCGTCGTCGATGGTCAGCCCGCCCACCCGGCTGGCGGCCGCCAGGAACGCGGCGGCCGCCGCCGTGCGGGCCGT
>NZ_JAAGLN010000500.1 GCF_010548145.1 Streptomyces sp. SID10853 | reverse complement strand
CCGATGGCGGCGATCTCGGGCGTCAGGACGGTGGGGATCAACGGGGGTCTCCTGCGCTGTTCTGCCGGCTCTGCTGGTACGGGTCGTGCGAGTCATGCGGGGCGTGCGAGTCATGTACGTCGTGCGGCGGTGGCATCGCGGGCACGGCGTCGGGGGAGTGGTGGACGGCGAGGAGCTCCCAGTCGTCGGCCGGTGTGCCGTGGAGCGCGGACAGCTGGGTGCGGGCGGCCCGTTCCAGCCCGGGCCCCGGAACGCCGAGCACCGTGGACGAGATCAGCGCACGGCCCCCGGGGGCCCGCGAGGGGTCCACCTCGCTCATCACCGCGCTGTACGCCACGGGGCCGGAGCGGTCGGCGTCCAGGACCAGGGCCGCGCCGGTCGGCGGTGCTGCCGGGGCGGCGTGGTGAAGGACCGTCACCTGATGGAAGTCCGGGACCCGGAGTCCGGGCAGCAGCCGGGCCGCGGACCTGGCGTCGGTCGCCACGATGAGCGCACGGCAGCTCAGCACGCCCAGCTCCGCCGTGGTGACCGAGCTGATGGAGGCGGCGGTGACGGTCACTCCGGTGGACACGGTGCCCGGCGGCAGTGTCGCGGCCAGGCGCTCGGGCAGGACGGACGCGCCGCCCGCAGGTACGCACAGCCGTCCTCGCGCGAACCCCCGCAGGGCGAGATCCGCGCAGCGGCTCGACGTGGTCAGCCCCGGGTCGCTCAGCAGCGCGGCCAGCAGCGGCCTGACGAAGCCGGTGACGGTCCGCTGCGGGAGGCCGTACGAGCGGAGCGCGGCCAGAGCGGTCTGTTCGGGACGGGCCAGCAGCCGGTCCACCGGGGTGGCCGCGAGTCGGGCCAGCGCGGCGCGCAGCCTGGCCCGGTCGAGGGC
>NZ_JAAGLN010000004.1 GCF_010548145.1 Streptomyces sp. SID10853 | reverse complement strand
GGGCGGCACGGGCGGCGGCGGGAGCGCCGGGAAGCCGACGGACGCACCGGCGTCGCCGAGTACGAAACCGTCCTCGGTGTCGAAGAGCTGCGGCGGCTGGAGCCACCAGGACCCGAACCCCGGCTCGTACGCGTCCATGGCGGGCAGCTACCACATCGAAACCGGGCCGTACCAGTCGTGCCCGGCCGTGGCACTGGCCGCGTCGGGCAAGAAGGTCTGGTTCCACTGCTACGTGACCAACGCGTACGGCAACCGGTGGACCTACATCCGGATCGCCGGTACGAACACCTCGGGCTGGATGTCCAACGACAACTTCACCCGGCAGAGCGGCCCTTCGACCCACTGCTGAGCGAGCCACTGCTGACCGGCCGGCCGCCGGGCGGCACGGCTGAGCGGCCGGCCCCGCTCCGTGGGGCTCGGTTCAGGGCCGCACGGGTGCCGCGCCCGGCTGGGGCGGCTGGAGGATGGAGAGCGGGTCGCTCGTGGGGGCGACCAGGTACTTGGCCAGGTAGGCGGGCCTGCCGCCCAGTTGTGCGGTCTGCGTGATGATGAGCAGCGGGTCGGTGGGGCGCAGCTTGAGGAGCCTGCCGCGGGTGGCTCCGGCGATGCCGGCGGTGATCGTGCACTCGCCGGGGCCGAAGACCGGGCCCAGCATGCCGATCATGGCGCCGAGCAGGGTGCGCGGACTGTCGTGCAGCTCCTGCACCCGGTCGGCCACCACGGGGGAGAGAGCGCGCAGCTCGGATCCGCACGCGATGTGCTCCTGGATCAGGGCCAGTTGCTCGGTGCCGCGGGTCAGCCGGGTCTCGCAGAACCAGGCGTTGCTGCCCTCTTCGAGCCCGAGGCCGTGCAGGACGAAGTCGGTGGTGCGCTGGAGGTTCATCTCCAGGCGCTCGGTGCGTACCGGCTGATCGGGCGTGGTGAGCGTCTCCTCGAAGGGCTGCAGCTGCTCCAGGCCCTGGCGCGGGAGGGTCTGGCTGACGAACCGTCCCACCCCCCGGCGGGTGCGGATGAGGCCGTCCTCCTCCAGCAGCATGAGGGCCTCGCGCACCACCGTGCGGCTCACTCCCAGCCGGGCGCCGAGGTCGGCCTCCTTGGGCAGGGCCGAGCCGAGCGGGAAGACCTGGTCCCTGATGCCGTGCGCGAGGCGTGAGTAGACCGCCACCCGCAGTGGCTGCCCTACGGCGACGGTCATGGGTTCGGCCAGAAACCCGTCGACGGTGGGGACGGTGACAGCCACGGCGCACCTCGCTTCGCTACTGGTGGTCCGGTCCATCTAACCAGAAAACCGTCGGCACTAGACGCATGTCGGACCGAGAGGTATAACATCTCACATCAGCCAAGAGTGTGACTCACTGTAACAATGAGGTTCCTTGTGAACACAGGCAGTCCGGGCACCAGCCCAGGAATCAGCGAAGCAAAACCACTGGAAGCCGCAGAAAAGGGCCTCTTGCACGGCAGGAAGGCGGCCACGCTCGTCGCGACGCTGTTGCTGAGCGTCATCGCCTACCAGTTGAACGCCAGCATGATCACCCCGGCGCTGCCGGAGATGGCGCGCCGGCTCCACGGAAGCGTGGACGGCATAGCCCAGGTCTCCTCGCTGTTCTTCCTCGCCGGGGCGATCACCGGCGTCGTACTGAGCCGCCTCAGCGACTTCTGGGGGCGCCGCAGGATCCTCATCGTGGTCCTGCTCGTGACCACGGTGGGCACGGTCCTCTGCCTCGTCGCCCCGAACCTGCCGGTCCTGCTGACCGGCCGGGTGCTGCAGGGTGCGTCGAGTGCCGCCTTCCAGATCGCGTACGTCGTCCTCAACGAGCGGCTCAGCAAGAAGGTCTTCGCCACCGCCCTCGGTGTGATCACCGCGATCAACGGCGGTGTCGGCGGCGTGGACGGCCTTCTGGGCGGGCGGCTCTCCGACGCCTTCGGCTACCGGTCCATCTTCGCCGTGATCCTGGTGATCGGCGTCGCGGCCGCTGTCTGTGTGGCGTTCGTCCTGCCCAAGGACGGGCGGCCGGACAAGGGCCGGATGGACTGGTGGGGCGCCGCCACCCTGTCGGTCGCGCTGTACTGCGTCACGTACCTCGTCTCGCACGGCTTCGCCGACGGCTGGCACAGCGCGAGCACCCTCGGCTATCTGGCCGGAACCGTCGTCTCCGCCGTCGCCTTCGGCATGGTCGAGCGCCGGAAGGCCACCCCGCTGATCGCGCTCAAGCACCTCAAGTCCCGCGAGGTGTGGCCGGTCATCGCGACGACCGTGATCGCCCTGTCCGGAATCTTCGCGGTCATCAACTTCACCGTGGTCGTCATCAGCCAGAGCCCGAAAATCGGCTTCGGTATGAACGCCACCGAGTCGTCGCTGCTCTTCCTCACCCCCGCGGCGCTGATCGGGCTGGCCGCAGCCCCGATGGCCGGCCGGCTGGCGGACCGGCGGGGCTGGCTGATCACCCTCCGCGTCGGTCTCGTCCTGAGCATCGTGGCCCTGTGCGTCATCGCCTCGTACCCGCTGGAGAAGTGGACCGTCTTCGCGGCGGTCGCCTTCCTCGGCATCACGTACAACGGCCTCGTCCTGACCACGGTGAACGGCCTCGGCGTGCTGAACTCGCCCAAGGACGCGCCCGCCGCGCTGCCCGGCCTCAACAGCGCCGCCTTCGGGATCGGCGCGAGTACCGGCATCGGCATCGTCGCCCCGTACGCGGCCCGCGCCACCCACGCCGGCTACAGCACCGCCCTGTGGATCTCGGTGGGCATCACCGTCCTGGCCCTGGTGGCCAGCCTGTTCATCACCCGCCGAGCGGACTGACAGCCTGTACGCACCACAACCGCCCACCCCCTCCCGGGCCTTCACACGCCCCGAACCCCAAGGAGCCCCCCCATGACGCCCCAGCCGCTCTACTTCGACTGCGACACCGGCATCGACGACTCGATGGCGCTCGCCTATCTGCTGGCCTCCCCGGAGATAGAGATAGTCGGCATCGGCACCGTCAGCGGCAACGTCAACTCCGCGCAGGCGGCCCGCAACACCCTGGCGCTCACCCAGCTCGCGGGCCGCGCGACCATCCCTGTCGCCGTCGGTGCGGCCGACCCCCAGGCCGGTACGTACGCGGGCTCCGTGCCGCACATCCACGGCCACAACGGCATCGGTGACATCACGGTGCCCGACTCGGCCCAGTCGGCCGTCGCACAGGACGCCGCCGACATGATCATCGAGCTGGCCCGTGCCCACCGGGGCACGCTGCGGCTGCTCACCACCGGCCCGCTCACCAATGTGGCCGAGGCCCTGCGCCGTGAGCCCGAACTCACCTCGCTGGTCGCGGACATCACCATCATGGGCGGCGCCGCCCACCAGAGCGGGAACGTCACCCCGGTCGCCGAGGCGAACATCCACAACGACCCCGAGGCCGCCGCCGAGGTCATGGCCGCGCCGTGGGACATCACGCTCGTCCCGCTGGACGTCACCCTCGCCCACACCCTGGAGGAGGAGGACCGTCAGCGCCTGCTGGACTCGGGCCGCCCGCTGCCCACCGCACTGGGCGAGATGATGGACCTCTACTACGACTTCTACCTGGAGACCTTCGGCCGCCGCTGCTGCGCGGTGCACGACCCGCTGGCCGCGGCCATCGCCGTCGGAGGCGTGGTGCCCACGCTGGCGCCGAACGTCGATGTGGTGGTCGACGCGACCCAGGGTCCCGGCCGCGGCCAGACCGTCTGCGATCTGCGCGGCCAGTTCCTCGACTACCCGCCGCAGGAAGGCGCCCACTGCCGGGTCGTGCTCGAAGCGGGCCCGGACTCGGCCGCCCACCTCGTCCAGCGGCTCCTGACGCTCTGACGTCCCGGACCGCTCCGCCCGCCCCCGTCAGCCCTGGCCGGCACCCGCTCCGGCGGCGAAGGCCGCCCAGGCGGCGGGGGAGAGGGTGAGCGCGGGGCGCCGGATGTCCTTGGAGTCACGGACGCGGATCGCGTCGGGGAGGATGGCGACCTCGACGCAGTTGTCGCCCTCGCTGCCGCTGTAACTGCTCCTGAACCAGTCCAGCCTCACGCCGCTCATAGCGCTCCTCGCATTCGTTTCAGCAGGTCCACCGTGGCCCGGCAATCATGCGCCTGAGCACGCAGCTTCCCATAGCGCTGGAGCAGCACGCTCACATCCTTCGGAGCCGAGATCAGATTGCTGGATCGCTGTCCTTCCGTGTATCCGATCCACCGGTGGTCCGCCGTCTCTGCCAGATACATGTGACCGTCGACGCCCACGTGGTCTTCCTGACGGAGCGGCATCATCTGGATCTCCACGTTGCGCCAGGTCCCCATGTGCAAGAGATGGTCGATGACATCGGCGGTAACGCTGTCCCCTCCCATCCGGCGTTCCAGAAGCGCTTGTTCGAGGACGAAGCTGAAGGCGGTCTCCGGCCTCTCGGTGAAGATTCGCTGCCGGTCGAGCCGTGCGGCCACCTGGCGCTCAAGCTGTTCTTCCGTAACGGGCGGAAGCCGCCGGTCATAGATGGCGCGAATGTATGTCTCCGGCTGCAGCAACCCGGGAATGCTGCGGGTCTCGTATGTGTACAGCGAGATCGCGTCCTGCTCGACCCCCGCCCACTTCAGGAACCACGAGGCCAGCCCCGCCCGGCGCGTGAGGCTCCGCGCGGCGGCCGCCAGCACGCGCCCCGCGAGAGGCCCGAGCGCCGCCTCGCTCCGCTCGATCAGCACGCCCGGCGGGAAGCGTTTGCCCTGCTCGATCTTGGCGACATAGTGCGCCGAGTACCCCACACGTGGCCCGAACTCCTCCTGTGTGAGGCGTGCTTCCTCCCGCAGGGCCTTCAGCACCACACCGAAGGTCTTGAGACTGTCCGACATCTCGGGTTCGCTGTTCGTGCCGCCGCTGCTGTCCGCCGCCATCGCCGTCCGCCTTTCGGTCCCGTACTCCGGGAACGCGCTTCGCAGGGGCATCGTTACGCGCAGTGACCCGCCCAGTCCAGGGCGCCCACCCATACAGATCCGGTTGTACGGGTGCCGGGCCTGTCGGGTGCCGCTGTGATCTGGCAACTCTGGGACCCATGACCCTCCCTGCGGCCCAAGTGCCCTCCCCTGTCCGCACGTTCGCCCAGCGCTTCTCCGCCACCCGGCGTGGCGCCCGGCTGGCCCGGCGTCTCGCCGCCCATCAGCTGGACGCCTGGGGTGTCCCGTACGGCAGTGCGGCGTCGGATTCGGTGGCCCTGCTCGTCGCGGAGCTGGCGGCCAACGCGGTGCTGCACGGCCGTGTCCCCGGCCGGGACTTCGCGCTCCGGCTCAGGTACGACGCCGGTACGGGAGTGATCCGGATCGAGATCTCTGACACGCATCCCGGACTGCCGGTCCGCCTCTGTCCTCCGGGTGACGCGGACGGCGGGCGCGGACTGCTCCTCGTCGAGGCAGTGGCGGCGCGGTGGGGCGTACGAGAGCGACTGGGGCCGGGCAAGACCGTGTTCGCCGAAGTGGAGATGGAGGGGGCGGGGGCGGGTTCCCGCTGACGCGGACGGGGCCCCCGCCTCAGGCCCGGGCGAGCGCTTGACAGATCCGCCGCCCCGCAAAATACTAACGGCGTTAGAAGTCCTAACGCTGTAAGGAGTTCGGGTGGGAAAGCGGGAAGAGGTACGCCGGCGGACCTTCGCCGAAATCCTGGACACCGCGGAACGGATGGCGGAAGGGGAGGGCTGGCAGGCCGTCACGATCCGGCGGATCGCCGCCGAGATCGGCTACAGCGCGCCAGTGATCTACCAGCACTTCCCGGGCAAGGACGCCGTCCTGCGGAAGCTGCTGGAGCGGGTCAACGCCGACCTGCTGGAGCGGATGCGGGCCGCGGTGGCCGGTGAACCGCCGTCGCGTGGGCCGCATGTGGCGGCCGCCGCGTACCTGGAGTTCGCCCGGTCGCGGCCGGGGCTCTACCAGCTCATGTCGGGCGGGCCCGGCACGGACGTCGACGCCTCCACCCGCCGGGCGGCCGCCACCGACGTGCTCGTGTTCACACAGGAGATCATCCGCGGGTGGGCGGCCGGTGCCGGAGCGGAAGTCGGACCCGCCGGTATCGAGGACGCCTGCGACCTGCTGTGGGGCTCGCTGCACGGCCTGGCCGGTATCGGTGCGATCGAGGACGTCGGATTCGACCGCGCCCTGCACCTGGCCGACCAGGCGGTGTCGGCCTTTCTCCGCTTCTGGGCCGACCCGCCCGCGCAGCCATGAATGTGATGACCCATCAGGAGCCAGAAATGATCTACCACCACAATCGTTTCGCCTTCAAGGAGACAGTCGGCGCCGAACAGCGCGAGGAGGCCCTGGCCGCCCTGCGGAACCAGGGCGAGTCGATCGACTCGGTCGTGCGGTACGTCGTCGGCCGGGATGTCGGCGGCGCGTTCGAGTACGGCGCCGTCTTCGTCATCGAGGACCTCGACGGGTACGGGGAGTACCTGATGGCGCCCTCGCACGCGCACACCGACCGGATCGGCCTGCCCCTGCTCGAAACGTTCGTCTCCTACGACACCACCGACAGCGACGACCCCGAGATCGCCGAGAAGATCGCCGATCTCCACGCGCGCCGCTACGCGGGCGACCCCGCCCTCACCCGGCTGGTGGCCGATCTGCCCTCGTACACCGGCAGCAGCGCCCCGGGCGGCCACGCGTAGCGCCACGCCCGGCGCCCGCTCGCTCCCCGGCGCTCCCGGACGGATGTCCACCGGGGGACGGCCCGCCGGGGGGTGGCCCGGCGCTCTCCTGCCGGGCTGCGTCGGCTACCGCAGAAACAGCCCCAGGGCGCCGTCCACCGACCAGCTCTGCCAGCACATGGCGAACAGTCCCACGGCTGAGATCAGCATCATCATCAGGTTCTGTCCCTGCTCGGCCCAGTCGTGGATCATCAGGACCAGGTAGATCAGGTTCAGCAGCAGGCCGGCCACGAGGGCGATCGGTGTCAGGAAGCCGAGGATCAGGCCGAGGCCGAGTGCCAGTTCCGCGTAGGCGACCACGTACGCCATCAGGCGGGGGTTCGGTTTCACGGTGCGCTCGAAGCCGCTCCGTACGAACGTCCAGCGGTGCTTCGCGGCTATGCCGGCCGCCCAGGTGACGCCGCCCCCGCCGAACCAGGTCTTCTTGTCCTTGTGGCGCCAGCTCTCCAGCCACCACAGCCCGAGCCCGATCCGCAGTACGGCGATCCATTCGGCCCCGCTGAGCCACATCGTCTGCATGAGGCGCTCCTGCCGGTCGACATAACCTGATGGGTCGTCAGTTCAGCGGAAGGTGAGCGATCGCGCAAGGGGTGAGTTCGGTGCTACCGCTTGTCGGTACCGGAGTGCGTCCGTACCCTTAAACTGACGGATCGTCAGCTCAGGTTCGACAAACCGGCAGGTAGCTGAGGGGAAGCGAATGATTAGCAGTCAGAACGGTGCCACCGAACTGCCCAGGATCATCAGCGTGGACGATCACGTGATCGAGCCTGCGCACCTCTTCGAGACGTGGTTGCCCAGCAAGTACCGGGACTTGGGGCCCAAGCCCTTCACCGCCGGGATCGGGGAACTCGCGTACGTCGGCGGGAAGTACCGGTTCACCACCGATCCGGAAGGGCAGATCACCGACTGGTGGCGGTACGAGGGGGAGATCTTCCCGTACAAGCGGATCATCGCTGCCGTGGGCTTCTCGCGGGACGAGATGACCCTGGACGGCATCACCCGCGAGCAGATGCGGCGCGGCTGCTGGGATCCGGCCGAGCGGCTCAAGGACATGGACCTCAACCATGTCGAGGCGTCGCTCTGCTTCCCGACGTTCCCGCGGTTCTGCGGGCAGACCTTCGCCGAGGCCAAGGACAAGGAAGTGGGCCTGGCCTGCGTCCGGGCGTACAACGACTGGATGGTCGAGGAGTGGTGCGGTGACAGCGGTGGCCGGCTCATCCCGCTCTGCCTGATCCCGCTGTGGGACGTCGACCTGGCGGTCGCCGAGATCAAGCGGAACGCGGCGCGCGGGGTCCGGGCTGTGACGTTCAGCGAGATCCCGACCCATCTGGGGCTGCCGTCGATCCACTCCGGGTACTGGGATCCGTTCTTCGCCGCCTGCGAGGAGACGGGCACGGTGGTGAACATGCACATCGGGTCGTCGTCGCAGATGCCCGCCGCGTCCCCGGACGCCCCGCCCGCCGTGCAGGCGTCGCTCTCCTTCAACAACGCGATGGCGTCGATGATGGACTTCCTCTTCTCCGGGGTGCTGGTGAAGTTCCCCCGGCTCAAACTGGCCTACAGCGAGGGCCAGATGGGCTGGGTGCCGTACGCCCTGGAACGCGCCGACGACGTCTGGGAGGAGCACCGGGCGTGGGGCGGGGTCAAGGACCTGATCCCCGAGCCGCCGTCGACGTACTACTACCGGCAGATCTACTGCTGCTTCTTCCGCGACAAGCACGGTGTCGATTCCATCGAGACGGTGGGCGTGAACAACGCGACGTTCGAGACCGACTATCCGCACGTCGACTCGACCTGGCCGAACACCAAGGAGGTGGCGACCGACCACATGGCCGGGCTCTCGGACGAGGTCACGTACAAGCTGGTGCGGGGCAACGCGATCCGCATGCTGGACCTGCCGTTCGACCGGGACCTGAGGACGACCACCACCGGCTGATCGCGGCCCGGCCGCGCCGGAGCGTTGAGGGCGGGCGGTCCCTCAACGCTACGGTTCAGGTGTCACCCTGACATCGTGACACCCTGGCCCTGCGGAGAGGCGATCGGATGCGGGACTCGACTGTGAGGGATACGGCATCGGAGGCGCTGGTCACCCTCGGCCGCTGGTATCTGCGCGACGCACCCGGGGCGCTCGGCAAGGAGTGGCTGGCGGGCCGGTATCTGAATCCGCGGCTGCGCGAGCACCCCAGGCGGCGGGTCTCCGAGGACCGGTCCGGTGCCCGGTTCGCCCTCGACACCCAGGATCTGATCCAGCGCTATCTGTACTTGTTCGGGGGCTGGGAGCCGAACCTGACCCACTGGCTGAGCAGCAGGCTCGGCCCCGGAGACACGTTCGTCGATGTCGGGGCCAATATCGGTTACTTCAGCGTGCTGGCCTCGCGCCTGGTGGGCGACCGGGGCCGGGTGGTGGCCGTCGAAGCGTCTCCCGCGTTCCACCAGCGGCTGCTGCAGCATGTCCGGCTCAATGAGTGCACCAACGTCCGTGCCGTGAACACGGCCGTCGCCGACGTCCGCAAGCAGCTGACCTTCGTCCTCGCCAGCTCGCACAACATGGGGGCGAACAGCATCGTCCCCTACGACGGGACCGCGGAGTCCACCTTCGACATCGAAGCCCTCCCGCTGGCGGAGCTGCTGCGGCCCGAGGAGATCGCGACGGCCCGGGTGATCAAGGTCGATGTGGAGGGAGCCGAGGGCAGCGTCATGCGGGGCCTGGCCCCTGTCCTGGACCGGCTGCGGCCCGATGCCGAGATCACCGTGGAGGTCACGCCCAGCCGGATGGCGCAGCTCGGGGACTCGGTCGGTGAGCTGCTGGACACGATGCGGGAACGCGGTTACCACGTCTACCGGCTGGCCAACGACTACACCCCGGAGAGCTACGCAGCGGCGCGGCGCCGGCCGCCGCCGGCCCCCGTGCGGTGGCGCGGACCGGTCACCGGCGAGAGCGACCTCGTCTTCTCCCGGGCCGACGCCGATGTGCTGCCGTAAGGGCTGTCCTCCGTCCGCTCAGGCCGGGTAGCCCCACCCGAGCTGCTCCAGCGCGCGCGACCTGGCTTCCACGACCGCCATCCGCGTATCGCGCTCGGCCGTGTTGGTGTGCGCCTCCTGGCTCGTGGCCTGCCCGGGCCACTTGCGGTACCTGAGGCCGACCTCGGCCGAGAACCAGCCCCGGCTGACCGCGTTCATGGCGAGCAGCAGCCCGGTGTCCTCCGAGGCGGGCAGGGCCATCCAGCCGCCGAGGGCGAGCAGCAGGTCCCGGCGGACGAAGAGCGTCGCCGGGTGGACCTGCGCCCGGTAGCCGTTCGCCTTCCAGTGGGCGAGCACGGCTCCGCGCTCGATCGGCCCGTTGGCGGGGTCACCGTCGAAGCCGACCGTGGAGCCGTCGGGGAGCAGGTCGAGTACGCGTGACGTCGCCCAGCCGATGTCCGGGTTGTCCTCCAGGGCGGCCAGGTCGCGGGCCAGTGTGCCCGGGGGCAACTGGTCGTCCGCGTCCAGGACTTTGACGTAGGCGCCGTCGGCGTGTGCGAGGGCCATGGTCCGGGCGGTACCAGGACCCCCGGCCCGGCCCTGCCGGAAGGTCACCCGCTCGTCGGCCGGTACATACGGAGCGACGTCCGTGCCCTTGCCGTCCTCCTGGATCACCCAGTGCCAGTCCCACCCCGCGGGCAGCTCCTGCTCGCAGAGCGACTTGTACGCCTCGGGCAGGAACGGGGCCGACGGGGCGTGGACGGCGGTGACGATGATGATGCGCCGGCGCACGGCACTCACCACCTTTCCAGGTGAGTGGTGAAGAGCAGTTCCGTGCGGTCGCCGGGCAGCGTGATGTACGACAGCTCCACCGCGCGGCCCTCGGTGTCGAACGACGTCTTGCGCAGGACGACGACAGCCGTCCCGGGCGGGAGGTCCAGCTCCTCCGCCTCCTCCGCCGTGGGCGGCCGGGCGGTGACCCGTTCCTCGATGCGGTCGATCTCGATGCCCACGGTGGAGAGCTGGTTCCACGTGCCCCCGGGCCAGGGCTCGTTGGTCTCGTCCAGCAGATCGGGGTTGCCCGCGATCATGGCACGGACGAGATGCGATGTGACCAGGCTGAAGGGCGCGTGCTCGGCGCTGTACCGCGTCCGGTAGGACCGCTCGACGATCTCGGTGCCGGGCGCGATCCCCAGGGACTCCGCGATGTCCGGGTCCGCCGTGATCTCCCGGTACGCGGCACGGAAGACGAGGTCGTCGACCGTGAGCCCGGTGTCGTGCTCGGTCGCCCCGGTGCTGGCGCGCCTCTCCTCGGGCTGGTGCGCCCGGTCCTTCTCCCACTGGTGCCGTGAGTTGCTCCGCTGTACGAGGGTGCGGGCGCGGCGTACGAAGTTCCCGCGGCCGTGCACCTTCTCGATCAGCCCCTCGGCCTGCAGCAGGCGCAGGGCGTCCCGCACGGTCGGCAGGCTCCGCCCGGACTGCTCAGCGAGCTTCGTCTCCGCGGGAAGCCGGTCGCCGGGCTTCAGCCGGCCGGTGCGGATGGACTGTCTGAGCTCGTCCGCGATCCGCTCGTACGCCTTCGCCATGGGTGGCCACCGCTCCCTCGATACGTGGCCCTCACCCTATGACTCCTCAAGAGGTCCTGACGAGTGAGGGAGTGTCAGCCGGCCGCGTGTCATGAAAGCGCCCGACCGCTGGCGACGGGGGATGCACCAGCGATCGGGCTGTATCCAACAGTAACAAGTGGCGGGGCGCGGCGAGAACTGCTCAGGCATATCAAGGAGTTGTGATTGAGGTCACCTGGTCAGCGGGGCACCGGGGCCCCCGTCCGGCCGTCCGCCCCCCGTCCCGGGGTCCACCCCCGGACCCGGTCACGTGCCGCAGGGCGGCCCGTACGACAGCCGGGGCAGATACTCGTGCCATTTCTCCGGTGTCAGTACGCCCCGGGTGGCCGCGCAGATGCGGCTGACCGCCTTGTCGGCGTCCAGGTCCCAGAGCCGGACGGTATCGGCGCCGCTCGACACCCCGAGCAGATGGCTGTTGGGGCTGAACGACAGGAAATTGCCCGTCTTGGCGTTCGGGCTGAGCGACTGGCCGATGGGGGCGGCCTTGGCGGGGTGCGCGACGTTCCAGAGCCTGACCGTGTCGTCGTTGCCGCCGCTCGCCAGGGTGCGGCCGTTACGGCTGAACGTCAGCGACACGACCGCTTCGGTGTGGCCGGTGAGCGTGGCGACCGGCCCGGCCGCCCCGCGCGGGGCCGCGACGTTCCACAGCCGGACCGTTCCGTCGTCGCTGCCGCTGGCCAGCGTGCGGCCGTGCGGACTGTAGGCGAGCGCGTTCACCGGACCCAGATGGCCCTTGAGCGGGGCGCCGAGCCGGGTCGCGTGCCGGGGGTCGGCCACGTCCCAGAGCCGGATGGTGCCGTCGGCGCTGCCACCGGCGAGCGTCCGTCCGTCCGGGCTGAACACGAAGGTGTTGACGTAGCCCTTGGGGCCGGTGAGCGGCGCACCGAGCGGTACGAGGTGCGAGGGATCGCTGACGTTCCACAACCGGATGGTGCGGTCGTCGAGAGCGGTGGCCAGGGTGTGCCCGTCCGGGCTGAACGCCAGCGCGTCGGGGCCCGCGAACCGTGTCCGCAGCCCGACGGGCGGACCGTAGGGGACAGGCCGGGCCGGGTCGTCGACGTTCCACAACTGCACCGCACGGCTGCCGGTCAGCACCGCGAGTGTGCGGCCGTCGGGGGAGAAGAGCAGCGAACGCGGGTCGCCCTTCCCCGGCCTGAACGCTCTGCCCAGCAGCGCGGGCCGGTTGGGGGACCTCACGTTCCACAGCCGGATCTTCTCGTCGCGTGCCGCCGTGGCGAGCACCTTGCCGTCCGGGCGGAACGCCCCTATCCGGCCCGTCATGTCCGCCGTGGGGATCGACCAGAGCCTGACCTTGTTGTCGCCGCTCCCGGTGGCCAGGGTCCGACCGTCGGGGCTGAAGCCGACGGCGTACATCTCGCCGCTGCTGCCGGCGAGCGGCTCGCCGACCTGCGACGGGTACGCGGGATTGCTGACGTTCCACAGGCTCGCCGTGCTGTCGGCGCTGCCCGCCGCGAGCATCGTCCCGTCGGGGCTGAAAGCCACCGACCAGATGGGTCCGGTGTGACCGGTCAGCGGCTGGCCGAGTTCGGTGGCGTGCCGGGGGTCGGACACGTCCCACAGCCGGATGGCGTCGTCCGCGCCGCCGCCGGCGAGTGTACGGCCGTCGGGGCTGAACGCCACGGAGTGCACCGTGCTGGTGTGGCCGGTCAGGACCCGGCCGACCGGTTCCGGACGGCCTGGACCGGCCATGTTCCACAGCCGGATCGTGCCGTCGTCGCCACCGGCCGCCAGCGTCCGCCCGTCGGGGCTGAACGCCACCGAGCGCACGGCGGCGGTGTGGCCGGTCAGCACACCGGCGGGCTTCGGCCGGCTCGGGTCGTCCACCGTCCACAGCCGTACGGTGTGGTCCTCGTTGGCCGAGGCCAGCGTGTGCCCGTCGGGGCTGAAGGCGAGGAGGTACGCCGTGCCGCCGTTGCCGGTCAGGGGCTTGCCGAGCGGCTTCGGATGGCGGGGATCCCGTACGTCCCACAGCCGGATCGTGCCGTCGTCCGACGTGCTGGCGAGGGTGTGCCCGTCCGGGCTGAAGACCGCGCTGCTCACCCAGCTCGTATGGCCGGTCAGCGGCCGGCCCAGCTTGTGCGGATGCGTCGGGTCGGTCACGTCCCACAGCCGGATGGTCCGGTCGTAGCTCGCCGTGGCCAGCGTCCGGCCGTCCGGGCTGAACGAGGTGAGGTAGACGGCGCCGGTGTGGCCGAGGAGCGGTGTGGCCAGCGGCGCGTTGACGATCGAGATCAGCCGGTTGCTGGTGGCCTCGTCGCCCGGCCGCAGATGGTGCGCCACCAGATCGAGCTGGGCGGCCAGCGAGGGATCCGTGTACTGGACGCGGTCGGCTTCGGCGACGACCTGCTCGAACACGGCGTCGTCCCGCTGCTGCCACGCGAGCACCGCCGAACCGACGGCCAGCATCGCCAGGACGACGAGCGCCGACACCGCACCACGGCTGATCCAGACGGTGCGTCTGCGCAGCCGGGCAGAGGCGGCCAGGAACTCCACCGCGCTCCGGGTCAGGAAGGTGTCACCCGCCGACTTCGCCCAGCTGCGGGTCTGTTCGAGCCGGGACCCCCGGTAGAGGAGCGACGGGTCGCGGTGGGTGGCCTCCCAGGCCCTGCCGTCCTCCTCCAGCTGCTGGCGGGAGAGGTTGTCGTTCCGGTCCTCGTCGATCCACTCCCGCAGGCGCGGCCACGCGTGCAGCAGCGCTTCATGGGTGATCTCCACGGTCTCCGAGTCGAGCGTCACCAGCCGGGCGTGCACCAGCGCTTCGAGCGATTCCTCCGTCCTGTCGGGGTCCGTCGACTCCTCCGCCAGCTGGCGCCGCGTCTCGCGCCGCCGGGTCGCCTGGGTGTCCTCGCCCAGCCGGACCAGCCTGAGGAGGAGCAGCCGGGCGGCGGTGCGGGCGGCCGGGCCGAGGCTGGACCAGGCGCGCTCCGCGGTCGCGGCGACCGCTCCCTGGATCCCGCCCGCAGCGGTGTACCCGGCCAGCGTCAGCCGTCCCGCGGTACGCCGCTGCCAGGTGGCGAGCAGGGCGTGCGAGAGGAGCGGCAGCACCCCGGCGTGCGTCCCGCTCCCGCGGGGGCTGTCGGCGCTCACCTCCCGGACGATCAGCTCCGCCAGCCCCGGTTCGAGCTCCAGGCCCACGGCCCTGGCCGGGCTTGTCACGGCTTCGCGCAACTCGGCGGTGGTCAGCGGCCCGAGCACCATGTGCCGGTGCTGGAGGGCGTCGGCCAGTTCGGGATAACCCAGGCACTGTTCGTAGAAATCGGCGCGTATGCCGAGGACGACGAGTGCGGGGGCTGGGGCGGGGGCTTGGGCGGAGGCGGGAGCTGGGGTGCGCGTGGCAGTGGCAGTGGCAGTGGCAGTGGCAGTGGGCGTGGCCGTGGCCGTGGGGGCGTCGGGGGCGTTGGTGTCCGGGGCGGCGGTGCCAGGGCCGGTGGTGTCCGGGGCGGCGGTGTCCGGGTCGGTGGTGTCCGGTCCTGGGGCGGGGACCGCCTGGTCGGTGGTCGTGCTGATGGCATGGAGCAGCTGGATGAAGGCCCGCCTGTTCCGCTCCTTGGAGCAGAGGGTGAACGCCTCCTCGAACTGGTCCACGATGATGACCGGACGAGCGGTGGCCGGGGACTCAGGGGGTGTCTCACGGCTCGCTGTCTCACGGCTCACTGTCTCGCGGTTCGCTGTCTCACGGTTCGCCCAGGTGGTGACGGCTTCCCTCGCGGCCCGGGCGAACCGGTGCGTACCGGAATCGTCCGCCGCGGCCGCTCTCGCGACCGGGACGACATGTGCGAGCTCGGGAATCAGACGGGTCAGCTCCGCCAGCGGGTCAGCTCCCGGTATCAGCTGGAGCACCGTCCCCGCCGGGCCGCGGCCTTCGCCCGGGGCGCCGTCCCGCAGCGCGGGCACCACGCCGGCGTTCAGCAGAGAGGACTTCCCCGACCCGGAGGCGCCCACGAGCATGACCAGGCCGCCCGTCCGCTCCGCTGACCGGAGCTGGACGAGGAGGGCGTCCCTGCTCCGCTCCCGGCCGAAGAACCACCGGGCGTCCTGCTGACGGTACGGAGCGAGCCCCCGGTAGGGACACACGCCACCGGGAACGGCCGCGGTTTCTCCCGGGGGGCGCCGCGGCTCCTCCGCCACGGGTGTGGCGGGATGGTCGCCGACCGGGTCCGCCACCGCCTGCTCCCACAGGCGCTGCCACTGGGCGATGTCGTACAGGCCGGCGGAGACGGGCGCGGGCTGCGAGCGCCGCGCCTGGGGGATCAGTACGTGCAGCACCGCCGCGAGGGCGACGAACTGGGCGGGGACGTTCCTGGCCCGCCGCCAGTCGCTGATCCGCTGGGCGGAGACCCGGACGGGCCGGCTGCGCTCGTCGACCCGCTGCAGCCGGACGACCGCCTCGGACACACTCTTGAGGGGAGGGTTGCCGGCCTCCCGGTAGAGCAGCGCGAGACGTTCCGCCAGGGCTGTGCGCGCCCCTGAGTCGAAACTCAAGGTCCCCACCCCTCACTTCCCCGCAGCGGACGTCCGCAGCTGACGTCCGCTGACGTCCGGACCGGAAAACTCAGCCTATCGGGCTGACCTGCGGTTAGTCGTGGGTGCGAGCTCCGGACCGCCCCTGGCGGAAGCCATAGCTGGCAGGATCACGACCCAGCAGCGCACCACCCGGGTGGCGCCCGGGCGGCCCACCAGCACAGCGCTCGGAGAGATACGTGATGACGCCGCATGTTCTCGGTCAACTTCCACCGTAGCTACGAGCAGGCACCCGGACACGAGCGGGCACCGCGTGACGGGCAGGCACCGCGTGATGAGAGGTACCGCGTGACGAGAGGTACCGGCTCTCCCGCCGGCTGAGCTCACGAGATCCGTGGAGCGGTCTCTTCCGGACTGCTGCTGTCCTACCGGCCACGGGCCACGGCCCACCCGTCCTCGGTCCACGCCGCCGCACCGGAACGGCGCGGATCGATGCAGCCCGCGTCCGGTACCGGTCCCCACAGGGGAGGGACCGGTACCGGACGGTGCGGCTATGTACCTGGATCCACCTGGGCCCAGCCGGGTCCGCCTGGATCGACACCTGGCCTACCTGGATCCGCCTGGACCGGAGTGTCCCAAGGACCTGTCCTGGGCGACCACGAGCACGATCTTGCCCCGGATGTGACCCTGCGCGGCGCGTTCGTGCGCTGCCCGGGCATCCGACAGCGCGAACGTGCTGTCGATCGCGACGCGCACCGTGCCCGCTTCGAGCAGGCGGCCCAGTTCGGCGAGTTGCGCGCCGTTCGAGCGGACCTGGGTGCCGGTGACGGTGACGCCCAGCTTCGCTGTCTCCTCTTCGTCGAATTCGCCGAAGAACACGGGGAACTGGGAGCCGCCGCGCTTGAGTGTGCGCAGGAAGCGGCTGCTGTGCGGGCCGCCGACGGTGTCGAGGACGACATCGGCGTCGCGTACGAGTTCCTCGGGACGACTGCTGGTGTAGTCGATGAACTCGTCGGCGCCGAGCTCGCGCAGGAACGGTTCGTGCGCGCCCGACGCCACCGCGATGACATGTGCGCCCTTCCACTTCGCCAGCTGTAGCGCCAGGTGTCCGACGCCGCCCGCGGCGCCGTTGATGAGCACCGTCGTGCCGGTGCCGAGCGGCACCGGACGGTGCTGCGCCTCCTGGAAGGGCGAGGGGTGATCGTGTCCGAGCTCGATCAGGAACTGCCACGCGGTGAGGCCGGCCATCGGCGCCCCGGCTGCGTGCACATGACTGATACCGGCCGGTTTGCGTGCGAGGTCCGCGGCGGGCGCCGCCACGTACTCGGCGTAGGTGCTGCCGTCGAAGCTGGGGAAGCGGAGCAGGCCGAAGACTTCATCGCCCACGGCGAGACCGTCCACATCGGCGGCGACGGCCTCGACCACGCCCGACACGTCCGTCCCCGGGATCACGGGCAGGTCGAACTTCGGCCTCGTCTCCGGGGGCAGGTTGGACATCCCGTCGCGCAGATACCAGTCCGGCGGGTTGACGCCGACCGCGTGTACGCGAACGAGCACCTCACCCGGTCCGGGCTCGGGAACCGGAACCTCGTCGTAACGCAGCACCTCAGGGCCGCCGTGCTCATGGAGCCGGACTGCCCTCATCGTGTGTGTCGGCATCGATTTCTCCTGTCCGCGCTGCGGGATAGACTTATCCGGACCAGCGATCCAGATAAACGGATCACTGGAACGAATATATGGATCACTGATCCGGATGGTCAAGCCCGGGTGGTCGAGCCCGGATGGTCACGGCCGGACGGTCGAAGCCGGGTGGTCACGGCCGGATGGCCGAAGCCGGACGGTCACGGCCGGATGGCCGAAGCCGGACGGTCAAGGGAAGGGAACTGGACGGATGCGGGCCGATGCCAGGAAGAACCGCGACCACCTGCTCGCGGTGGCGGGGGCGGCCATCGCTGAGCAGGGCGTGGACGTGTCTCTGCGCGACATCGCGCGCAGGGCGGAGGTCGGCCTGGCGACGCTGCTGCGTCACTTCCCGACACGGGAGGCACTGCTCGACGCCCTGCTCCGTACGAGCTTCGAGGAGCTGACGGCGCAGGCGGTCCAGCTCGAAACGTCGGGCTCGGCCGCCGACGCTCTCGTTTCGTGGCTGCGTGACTGTGTCGCGTGGACGACTGAATACCGGGGTGTGACCGTGCTGATGGCTGCTGCCATCGAGGACACCGAGTCCGCGCTCCACGCTTCGTGCGTCACGCTGCGCGCGGCGGGTGCACGGCTCCTCACCCGCGCCCAGGCCGATGGCTCGGCGCGGACCGATATCGATGGTGCCGATCTGTTCGCGCTGGTGGCGGCGCTCGCGTGGATCGGTGATCAATCCTCGCTCGCGCCGCGCGCCGACCACCTCTTCGATGTCGTCGCGAGCGCGATTCTGGCGAGCGCGGAGGGTGGGAGCGGGGGCGGGGCCGGCTGACGGGCGTCCTGTTGCGGTGTCGGGTGGCGCCTGCTGGCGCCGGGTGATGCCGGGTGGCGCCAGGTGGTGCCAGATGGCGTCACGGCGCGCCCCTCGAAGCGTGTGATCGCGCGTGAAGTCGGACTCGCTCAGGCTGTCGGTCCAGTGTTTCCGCAGGTTGCGGCGTTGACGTCCGGTCGGTGCCACGGTGGGAGCCATCGGGTCTTGCGTATGGCGCCAATGTGGTGCCATGATGGCGTCATGGATCTCACCCCGTATGTCGACACCCTCCGCCGTGAACTCGCGGTGGCCGCCGAAGCCGGCGGCGACGAAGCCCGCGAGCTGGCCGACAGGCTCACCGCTCCCCTGGAGTCGGCGACCCGGCTGACCATGCTCCACGTGCTCTCCGCCGCGATGGACGAGATCACCCGTGAACTCGCCCCCGGCTCGGTCGACGTACGGCTGCGCGGGCTCGACCCCGACTTCGTGGTGACGCTGCCGCCGGGCGGCGGCGCGCCCGCGGAGCCCGCCGCGCCCGTCGAACCGCTCACGGCCACGGCCACGGCCCCGGCCGATGCCGATGAGGGTGGCACCGCCCGCGTCAACCTGCGCCTGCCGGCCCACCTCAAGGCCCGGGCCGAAGAGGCCGCGACCCGCGAGGGCCTGTCGGTCAACGCGTGGCTGGTGCGCGCCGTGTCGGCCGCGGTCGACGGCGGCATCCGGTCGCGTACGACGGAGAAGACCCGGACCATCGGGCAGGGCTACACGGGCTGGGTGCGTTAGCCGAACTCTCCGCCCGACCGGGCCACTTCACCCGATCCACTGCACCCAAGCCACTTCACTCACGCCGCGAAGACCCACGCTGCGAAGACCCACGCAGCGAACGCCAAGCCGCGCACACCCAAGAGGACGGGACAGCCATGCCTTCTTTCGACACTCCCGAACCGATCTCGGTCACCGCCCACGTGGGCGCCGGTTCCCTCCACTTCACCGCGGACGACCGCCCCGACACGGTCGTCGAGGTGCGGCCCCACGACCCGAAGCGCGACAAGGACGTGCGGGCCGCCGAGCAGACCGAGGTCACGTACGCCGGCGGCGTCCTGACCGTCAGGACGAAGGAGCGTCGCATGATCGGGCCCTCCGGCTCCGTCGACGTGACGGTCGGACTGCCCACGGGCTCGCGCATCGAGGCGACCGGCTCGTGGACCCAGGTGCTGGGCGAGGGCCGGCTCGGCGAGGTGCGGGTCAAGACCTCGGGCGGCGACGTCCGCCTCGACGCGACCGGGCCACTCCAACTGACCGCGTCCCACGGCTCGATCACCGTCGACCGGATCGAGGGCACGGCCGAGATCACCACCAGCTCCGGCAGTATGCGCGTCGGCACCGTCCACGGTTCCGCCGTCCTGAAGAACTCGCACGGCACCACCACCGTCGGTGACGCGACCGGCGACCTGCGCGTGAGCGGAGCCAACGGCGACATCGACATCGCGCGCGCCGCGGGCTCGGTCGTCGCCACCACCGCCAACGGCACCCTGCGGGTCGGCGAAGTCAGCAGCGGATCCGTCCGGTTGGAGACCTCCTACGGCGCCATCGACCTGGGCGTGCGCGAGGGCACCGCCGCCTGGCTCGACGTCAGCTCAGGTCACGGCCAGGTGCGCAGCACGCTCGCCGCGTCCGAGGGGCCGGAGGAGTCCGAGGACACCGTCGAGGTCCATGCCCGTACGCGCTACGGAAACATCGACGTCCACCGCGCCCGGGTCTGAAGCACCGGGCGGCCGACTCACCCGCGAGCCAGCCACTCAAGCTCAGGCACTCAAGCCTTCGAAAGGGAGGGCTTCATGGCTTCACCTGTCATGCCCACATCCAAAACCGCCCGTGGTGAGGAACCGCCCGCCGCCATTTCCGCCGTCGGCCTGCGTAAGTCCTACGGTGACCAGCTCGTCCTCGACGGCATCGACCTGTGCATCCCGGCAGGAACCGTCTTCGCGCTGCTCGGCCCGAACGGCGCGGGCAAGACCACCGTCGTGCGGATCCTCTCCACCCTCGTCTCCGCCGACGCCGGATCCGGCGACATCCGCGTCAACGGCCACGACCTGGCCGCCGATCCGCAGGCCGTACGGGCCGCGATCGGCGTCACGGGGCAGTTCTCCGCCGTCGACGGCCTGATCACCGGCGAGGAGAACATGCTCCTCATGACCGACCTGCACCACCTCCCGCGCCGCGAGGGACGGCGGGTCGCCGCCGAACTGCTCACGCGATTCGACCTGGTGGAGGCCGCGAAGAAGCCCGCCTCCACCTACTCCGGCGGTATGAAGCGCCGCCTCGACATCGCCATGACACTGGTCGGCGACCCGCGGATCATCTTCCTCGACGAGCCGACCACCGGCCTCGACCCGCGCAGCCGCCACACCATGTGGGGCATCATCCGCGAGCTGGTCGCCGACGGCGTCACCGTCTTCCTCACCACCCAGTACCTGGACGAAGCCGACCAACTCGCCGACCGGATCGCCGTGCTCAACGACGGGCGGATCGCCGCCCAGGGCGCCGCCGATGAGCTCAAGCGGCTCATCCCCGGCGGGCACATCCGGCTCCGCTTCACCGACCCGGCCGCCTACAGGTCCGCGGCCATCGCCCTGAAAGCTGACCTGAATCCCGACCTGAACTCTGACCTGAAGCCGGCCACGAAGTCGGCCACGAAGGCTGACCTGATGTCCGCCCCCCAAGCACCCACCGCCCCACGGGCTTCATGCCTCGCCCGCCCCGGTGCTGTCGCCTCCGACGAGACGCTGTCGCTGCACATCCCCAGCGACGGCAGCCAGCGCGAGCTGCGCTCCCTCCTCGACCGGCTGGACGCGGCCGGCATCGAGGCGGACGAACTGACCGTGCACACCCCCGACCTCGACGACGTGTTCTTCGCGCTGACCGGATCCAGCGTGCCCGCCCGGAACAACCAGCCGAAGGAGCCTGCCCGATGAGCGCCCTCTCCCTCGCCGTACGAGACTCGAACACGATGCTGCGCCGCAATCTGCTGCACGCGCGCCGCTACCCGTCGATGACCCTGAACCTGCTGCTCACCCCGGTCATGCTCCTGCTGCTCTTCGTCTACCTCTTCGGCGACGTGATGAGTGCGGGCATCAGCGGCGCCGGAGCGGACCGTTCCGCCTACATCGCGTACATCGTCCCGGGCATCCTGCTGATGACCATCGGCAGCACCGTGGTCGGGACCGCGGTGTCCGTCTCCAACGACATGACCGAGGGCATCATCGCCCGCTTCCGCACCATGGCGATCCACCGCGGCTCGGTGCTCGTCGGGCATGTGGCGGGCAGCGTGCTGCAAGCGGTCATGAGCGTGGTCCTGGTGGGCGCCGTCGCCGTGGCCATCGGCTTCCGGTCCAGGGACGCCGGAGTCCTGGAGTGGCTTGCGGCCTTCGGTCTGCTCGTGCTCTTCGCCGTGGCACTCACCTGGATCGCCGTCGGCATGGGCCTGATCAGCCCGAACGCCGAGGCCGCAGGCAACAACGCGATGCCGATGATCCTGCTGCCGCTCCTCTCCAGCGCGTTCGTCCCGGTCGACGCGATGCCGGGCTGGTTCCAGCCGGTCGCCGAGTACCAGCCGTTCACCCCGGCCATCGAGACACTGCGGGGGCTGCTGCTCGGCAGCGGGATCGGCGACAACGGGTGGCTGGCGGTGGCCTGGTGCCTGGCTCTCTCCGTACTCGGCTACTTCTGGGCCACATCGACCTTCGACCGCGACCCCGACTAGGCCCGGGAACGGCAGGGTGCCCGGCCGGGGTCGGACGGTCGCCCGGCCGGGACAGCCGGTCGGCCCGGCCGGGTCAGGCGGTCGCCGGGCCGGACTGTCCCGCTGTGCCCGGCGCCGTGATGCCCCGGGTGATCGCCTCGGCGGCGAAGGCGATGAGGTCCGACGGGTCCACGTCCGTGGGCCAGTTGTTGACCAGGGTGTCGGAGATGCCCATCAGCCCGGACAGGACGAACGGCAGGACCGCGGGATCCTCCCGGAGGCAACGGCCCTCCTTCGAGGCCGCCTCGATGAGAGCGGAACGGAGCGCCTCGTTGTACAGGCGCGTCGTCTCGCGCACCTCGGTCACCGATTCGCGCTCGTAGCGGGCATCCCCTTCGACCGTGCGCCAGGTCGCGATCAGCCGGCCCACCCGGACCCACTGACGGGCGGTCTGGGGGATCACCGACGCGATCAGCGCTGCGACGCCCTGGTCCCTGGGGAGGGCCTCGACGAAGGCGGCGGACTCGGTCTGGCTCTCGCCGAGCAGGGCGATGAAGATCTCCTGCTTGTCGGCGAAGTACTGGTAGATCAGCCCGGTACTGGTGCCTGAACGCTGGGCCACCGACCGGATCGTGAGCGCCGCGTACCCGCCCTCGTCCAGCAGTTCGGCGGCCGCGTCCAGGGTCATCCGGCGCCGCGCCTCCGCATCGCCGTACGCGGACTTCCTGCTCGATTCGGTCATGCCCTCACGGTATCCGGTGGCGACAGCGCAGAATGAACGTTGTTCATCATGCATTGAACAACGTTCATTCTGTCGTTACAGTCCTCTCCATGACGCTCTCCGAGGTTCCTCAGGGCGCTTGGCGCCACGTTGCCGACGGGCGGGCCGCAGCGGATATCGCCACTGCGGCCGGCGCCCTGCTGCTCGCACATCGGACGGATCAGGAAGAGGCGGGCGCCGACCCGGCGGACGTACGCAAGGCGGGGGACCGGCTCTCGCACGAGTTCCTGGCTGCCACTCTCGGCCGGCAGTTCCCCGGCGACGCGGTGCTCTCCGAGGAGGGCGCCGACGATCTGGCCCGGCTCGCGGCCCGGCGGGTGTGGATCGTCGACCCGCTCGACGGCACCCGCGAGTTCGGTGAGCCCGGCCGTGCCGACTGGGCCGTCCATGTGGCAGTGGTCGAGGAAGGCCGGCTGGTCGCGGGTGCGGTCGCGATGCCCGCGCTGGCTGCCACCTTCTCGACTGCGGACCCATTCCCCCCGCTCCCGCCGCTGCCCGCCGCCCCCCGCGTGGTCGTCAGCCGCACCCGCCGGCCCGAGCCGGTGACGGCCATGGCCGGCGCACTCGGCGCCGAACTGATCGAGATGGGCTCGGCCGGCGCCAAGGCGATGGCCGTGGTGCGCGGCGAGGCCGACATCTACGCCCACACCGGCGGGCAGTACGAGTGGGACTCGGCCGCCCCCGTCGCCGTCGCCCGCGCCGCCGGGCTCCACGTGTCCCGGATCGACGGGTCCGCACTGCACTACAACCAGGAGAACCCCTGGCTGCCCGACCTGCTGATCTGCCGCCCCGAACTGGCAGACCGGGCCCTGGGGGTGCTCGGACGATGACACTCACCCTGACCCATCTCGAACGGCTCGAAGCCGAGAGCATCCACATCATGCGGGAGGCGGTCGCCGAGAGCGAGAACCCCGTGATGCTCTACTCCGTCGGCAAGGACAGCGCGGTGATGCTGCACCTCGCGCGGAAGGCGTTCTACCCGTCGAAGCTGCCGTTCCCGCTGCTGCACGTGGACACCACGTGGAAGTTCCGCGCGATGTACGAGCTGCGCGACCGCACCGCCGCCGCCGGGGATCTGGAACTCCTCGTCCACAAGAACCCCGAGTGTGTGGAGAAGTCGATCAACCCGTTCACCCACGGGTCGGCCACCCACACCGACATGTGGAAGACGGAAGGGCTCAAACAGGCCCTCGACCTCCACAAGTTCGACGCCGCCTTCGGCGGTGCGCGCCGGGACGAGGAGAAGTCCCGCGCCAAGGAACGCATCTTCTCGGTCCGCTCGGCCGAGCACCGGTGGGACCCGAAGCAGCAGCGCCCCGAACTGTGGCGGATGTACAACGTGCGCAAGTCGCCCGGTGAGAGCCTGCGCGTCTTTCCGCTGTCCAACTGGACCGAACTCGATGTCTGGGAGTACATCCGGCAGGAGCGGATCCCGATCGTGCCGCTCTACTTCGCGGCGAGGCGACCGGTGGTCGAACGCGACGGGGCGCTGATCATGGTCGACGACGAACGGATGCCCCTGCTGCCCGGTGAGGAACCCCAGCTCAGGAGCGTGCGCTTCCGCACGCTCGGCTGCTACCCGCTCACCGGAGCCGTCGAGAGCACCGCCGACTCCCTGACCGCCATCATCCAGGAAATGCTGCTGACCTCCACCTCCGAGCGCCAGGGCCGCGTCATCGACCACGACAGCAGCGCGTCGATGGAGAAGAAGAAGCAGGAGGGTTACTTCTGATGACCGGATCCCACGACCTGATCGCGGACGACATCGAGCAGTACCTCGAACGGCACGCGAACAAGAGCATGCTCCGCTTCATCACCTGCGGCAGCGTCGACGACGGCAAGTCCACCCTCATCGGCCGGCTGCTCTACGAGTCGAAGCTGGTCTTCGAGGACCAGCTCACCGCCCTGGAGGCCGACTCCCGCAAGGTGGGCACCCAGGGCGAAGGACTCGACTTCGCGCTGCTGGTCGACGGGCTGGCCGCCGAGCGCGAGCAGGGCATCACGATCGACGTCGCCTACCGCTACTTCTCCACCGAGCACCGCAAGTTCGTCGTCGCCGACACCCCCGGCCATGAGCAGTACACCCGGAACATGGTCACCGGGGCCTCCACGGCGGACCTCGCGGTGATCCTGGTCGACGCGCGCAAGGGCGTACTCACCCAGACCCGCCGGCACTCCTATCTGGTGTCGCTGCTGGGCATCCGCCATGTGGTGCTCGCCGTCAACAAGCTGGACCTGGTCGGCTACGCGCAGGAGGTCTTCGAGCGGATAGCCGGCGAGTACACCAGGTTCGCGGAGGAGATCGGCCTGGGTGACGTCGTGGCCGTCCCGATCTCGGCGTACGCCGGGGACAACCTGACCGAGAACAGCAGTGAAACCCCCTGGTACCAGGGCCCGACGCTCATGAAGCACCTGGAGACCGTCGAGATCGACGAGGACGTCGCCGCCCGCCCGTTCCGGCTGCCCGTGCAGTGGGTGAACCGGCCGGACCTGGACTTCCGCGGGTTCTCCGGGCAGATCGTGAGCGGGGTGGTGCGGCCCGGCGACCGGGTGCGGGCCCTGCCGAGCGGCAGCGAGTCATCGGTCGCCCGCATCGTCACCATGGACGGCGACCTGACGGAGGCGACCGCGGGGCAGTCCGTCACCGTCACGCTGGCCGACGAGATCGACGTCAGCCGCGGTGACGTGCTCGCCGCCGCGGCCGCCCTGCCCGGTGTCGCCGACCAGTTCGAGGTACGTCTGGTGTGGATGGGCGAGGACGAGATGCTGCCCGAGCGGCCGTACCTCTGCCAGATCGGGACCATGACGGTGCAGGCGCGGATCACCAAACCCAAGTACAAGGTCAACGTCAACACCCTGGAGAAGACGGCGACCGACACTCTGGCGCTCAACGAGATCGGCGTCTGCACCATCAGCTTCGACCGCCCGGTGCCGTACGACGCGTACACCGCCAACCGCGACACCGGCGGCTTCATCCTGATCGACCGGCTGACCAACAGCACGGTGGGCGCCGGCCTGATCGCGCACCGGCTGCGGCGTTCGGACAACATCCACTGGCAGACGGTCGACGTCGACGCACGCGCGCGCCAGAAGCTGATGGGCCACCGCCCGCAGGTGCTGTGGCTGACCGGGCTGTCCGGCTCCGGGAAATCGACCATCGCGAACGAGGTCGAGCGCCGGCTGCACGCCATCGGCGCGCACACCTATCTCCTGGACGGCGACAACGTACGCCACGGCCTGAACCGGGACCTCGGGTTCACCGACGCCGACCGTGTGGAGAACATCCGGCGCGTCACCGAGGTCGCCCGGCTGATGGCCGACGCCGGCCTGATCGTCATCGCGTCGTTCATCTCGCCCTTCCGCGCGGAACGGGAGGCGGCCAGGGAACTGGCCGGGCCCGAGCGGTTCTGCGAGATCCATGTGGACACGCCGCTCGCTGTCGCGGAGGAGCGGGACCCGAAGGGGCTCTACCGGAAGGCGCGCTCCGGCGAACTGGCCCACTTCACCGGCATCGACTCGCCCTACGAGCCGCCGCGTTCGCCCGAGATACGGATCGACACCACGACCGACTCGCCCGAGCAGGCGGCCGACCGGATCGTCGGCTTCCTGCGCTCACGCGGCGCCATCACCTGACGGGGCGCGCCGCCCCGCACCGCCTGACCGTGCGCACCCCGACCCCGACCGATCATGCGCATCCCGACCCCGACCGTGCGCACCCCGGCCCCAACCGACCGTGCGCACCCCGACCCCAACCGTGCGCACCCCGACCCCAACCGACCGTGCGCATCCCTTGACCCAGCGCATCGTCTGCGTATCGCCTGACCGAGCACATCACCCGCACCGTGGCATCCACCCGCGAGAAGGAGTTCCTTCATGCCCCCCAGCCGGGACGACATCTGCTCTGCCATCAAGTCCTACGTGAAGCACCTCGGGAACCACGAAGTCGACGCACTGGTCGCGCTGTTCGCCGAGGACGCCGTCCAGCACGAACCGCTCGGTGTCACCAGTTACCGGGGCGCCGACGAGATCCGGGCGTTCGACACCGAGAACGCGAAGGTCGACTTCACGGTCAGCCTGCTCTCACCGATCACCGTGAGCGGGAGGTACGCCGCGACGCAACTGCGCGTGGAGCGAGCCGGCATGGCCGCCTTCGCTGCCACCGACCTGTTCGAGTTCGACGAGGCCTGCCGGATCGTCTCGCTCAGCGTGGTCATCGATCCCCGGGCGCCGGCCGGCCCGTCGGGGGCGCCGGCATGACAGAGACACGGATCCCACTGCTGGAGGGGAAGACCGTGCTGGTGTCGGGGGTGGGCCCGGGCCTCGGCAGGTCACTCGCCGTACGCAGCGCCCTCGCCGGGGCCCGGGTGGTGCTCGCGGCCCGCACCCGTTCCAGGCTCGAAGCGGTGGCCGACGAGATCCGCGGCCTCGGTGGCCTGGCGGCCGTGGTGACGGCCGATCTCACCGACGACGCATCGGTCGCCAACCTTGCGGAGAAGGCGTACGAAGCGTTCGGCCGGCTCGATTCGGTGATCCACAACGCGTTCGTCCAGCCCGCCCCGGTCCGGCTGCTCGACGCCGAGCCGGACGACATACGGCAGGGGCTCGACATCAACCTGATGGCCGCGCTGAACCTCACCCGCAAGCTGGTGCCCGCGCTCGTCGAGGCGCAGGGCTCGGTCGTGATGATCAACTCGATGGTGCTCCGGAACCAGCTGCCGGGCTTCGGCGCCTACCGGATCATGAAAGCGGGCCTGCTGGCCCTCGCCCGGAGCCTGTCCGTGGAGCTCGGGCCGCAAGGAGTACGCGTCAACTCGGTGGCACCCGGCTACATCTGGGCGGACTCGGTCAAGGCGTGGTTCGAACGCCGGGCGGCCGAGCGCGGCGTCGACCCGGGCGTGCTCTACGACGAGATCGCGTCCGGAACGGACCTGCGCCGGCTGCCCGAACCCGACGACATCGCGAACAGCGTGGTCTTCCTCGTCTCCGACCACGCGCGGGCCATCACAGGGCAGTGCCTGGACGTCAACTGCGGGCACAGCCACCACTGAACAGGAGAGGGACATGACCGCAAAGGACACCCGCACCGTCGGTACGGCCGACGAACTCCTCGCCCTCGCGGCCGAGACGACCGGACTCACCGACTTCGGTGACGACGACTACCGCGAGGGTCTGGAGGTACTGATCTCCAGTTTCGACGCCGACTCGCGGCTCACCCCGCACGGCGTGACGATCGCGCGCGCCATGATGACGAAGGCCCTGGCCGGCCGGGCCCGCAGCGAGGCCGCGTTCGCCCGGCACCCCGAGCACACCGAGGTCGGCGTCGAACGCCCGGTCTTCGTCTGCGGCCTCATGCGCACGGGCAGTACCGCGCTGCACCGGCTGCTGTCCGCCGACCCGGCCCACCAGGGCATCGAGACCTGGCTCGCCGAGGCCCCGCAGCCGCGGCCCGCCCGTGAGGACTGGCCCTCGCATCCCGAATTCCAGCGCTCACAGGCTCACTTCGCGGCCCGTCAGCGTGCGGAGGCCGAGCTGATGAAGGTGCACTTCATGGACGCGGACGAAGTCGAGGAGTGCTGGCAGCTGTTGCAGCAGTCGATGAGGTCGGTGGCCTTCGAGTGCGTCTCGTACCTCCCCACGTACTCGAAGTGGCTGGCCGGACAGGACTGGACCGGCACTTACGCCCGGCACAAGAAGAACCTGCAGCTCATCGGCGCCAACGACCCCGGGAAGCGCTGGGTGCTCAAGAACCCCAGCCATGTCTTCGCGATCGACGAGATCATGAGTGTCTACCCGGACGCCTTGATCATCCGGACGCACCGCGCCCCCAGGACGGCGATGGCCTCGACCTGCAGCCTGGTCGAGCAGGGCAAGCACGACATGTCAGCGGCGCTGGACCGGGAGACCATCGGCCGCACCCAGCTCGGCCTGTGGGCGCGGGGAATCGAGCACTTCGACGCGGCCCGGCGCCGCTACGACCCGCGGCAGTTCCTCGACGTCGACTACCAGGGCTTCGTCACCGATCCGCTGGGCACCGTCGAGAGCATCTACGCCCACTTCGGCCTGGAGTTCACGGCGGAGGCACGCGGGGCGATCGAGGCCGCGCACCGCAAGAGCCTGGGCGCCCACCGCCGCCCCGACCACCGGTACTCCCTGGAGGACTTCGGCCTGACCGGCACCGAGGTCGACGAGCGCTTCCCCGCTCACGCCTGAAGCGACACCGCCACGTCCACCCACACACACCGAGCAAGGGAATCGCCATGACTGCCGCAAGCGCTGTATGGGAGAAGTTCTGCGCGGATCTCCGGGACGTCGGAGACCTGCTGCAGGACGACATCGTGCCGCAGGACTCGCTGACGCAGGCCGAGGGCGTCCGCTACCTGAGCCGCCTGCTCAGGTACGCGACGATCAACTGCGTCGAATACACCGACCCGCGCTGGCCGAGCTTCACCTCGGCGCCCAACCCGAACATGAGGACGAAGATCGGGGCCGACAACCCCGACAACGTCTATATGCGCGCCAACATCTCCGGCAGGTACACCTACCGGATCACCGGCACTCGCGGCACCGTCCCGTTGGTGACGTTCGGCTCACGCGTCAACCGCTACCACATCGACGGCACCATGCTGCAGACCGGCGATCTGCACGCCCACGACCTCGCGGTCGACGAGCACGGCCGGTTCTCGTTCATCGCGAGCGTCGACGAGCCGGCGGAGGGCGCCTGGCTGCCGCTCGCCCAGGACAGCAACCTCATCTCCGTACGCCAGACCCACCAGGACCGTGTCAACGAGATCCCCGCCGAGCTGTCCATCGAATGCCTCGACCCGGACGGCGAGTTCACCCCGCTCACCCCGGAGCAGATCGGCGAACGCCTCACCGCGGCCGTCGGCAACCTGCGCGGCACCACGAAGACCTTCCTGGAGTGGTGCCGCAAGTTCATGCCGCGGACCAACGAAATCGTGGACTGGGGCCAGGACTTCTTCCAGAAGGCGGGCGGCGACCCGACGATCTTCTACTTCCACGGGTACTGGAAGCTGGCGGAGGACGAGGCGTGGGTGATCGAGACCGAGGTGCCGAACTGTGAGTACTTCAACTTCGTCCTGCAGAACTTCTGGATGGAGTCCCTCGACTACCACCGCACCAACATCTACATCAACAACCACACGGCCAAGCTCAACGACGACGGCAGCCTGACCATCGTGGTGGCGTCGAAGGATCCGGGCTACGGCAACTGGATCAACACCGACGCCCACCGCGAGGGCACTTTCGCGATGCGCTGGATCAAGGCCGACTCGCACCCGATCCCGACTTCGAAGGTGGTGAAGCACTAGGGGGTGGGAGCGGCCCCCAGGGCGGACGGCGGGCGGCAGACGGCCGTCCGCCCCAGGGTACGACGCCTATGCCCCCAGAAGCTGTCAACCGGGGGGCTCGGTGCGGCCGCGGTGTGCCGCCCGCAGCCGTCATCTCCGGGATGCTGCGGCCCGGATGGGGCCGGTCCGGCGGTTCAGGGTCGACAGTTCTCGTGACACCTGGACCAGCCACGCGGCTTCTTCGCGCAGATCGCCGCTGCCGAGGATCGGCTCTCCGGGTCTGGCGTTGCCGGGGTCCGGCGTGGGCTCAGCGGGTCTCTGGTCCAGCGCGGCCCTGATCCGGCTCGCCTCGGCCTTGGCCCGTCGCTCTTCGTCCCGTGGGCCGGTGCCGCTACCTGGTGCCGGTCTGCAGTCGGACCTGTCGTGATGACTGCGCAGAGTCAGCTGAGCGTCGCGGATCTCGATGACTCTGCGGTAGAGCCGGAAGCGGATGTTCCGGGTGTCCAGGCGGTCAGCCAGGGCCGGCGCGGGGGCGGCTCAGGTGCCGGATCATGACCCACGTCCTGCGGCTGCCCATGCCAGTCGTACGGCATCACGGCACCGGAAACCTCGTCGCGCGTGTCACTGCCGACGCGACCCGTCTGCGATCCGTGATCGACGTAGGGGTGGTCCAACTGCCGCTGGCGGCGCTGACGGTCTGCGCCACCGTCGTCGCGATGGCGCTGCTGGATGGTGTCCTCGTCCTGCTGACCCTCGCTTCGTTCGCCGTCGCGGCAACCGGTATCGCCCTGATCCTCAAACACGTACGACGCAACGCCATCGCCCAGCAGAACGCGACGGGAACCCTCGCCCACCGGTTCACGGCGCACTTGGCCGCCCTTGTGACGGTCAAGGCGTACAGGGCGGAAGCCCGCATCGGCCTGCACCTGGGCAACGACGCGGCGCAGGTGACCCGCACCTCGATGGCCGGCGCCCGGCTGCTGTCACTCATCACGCCCGTGATGGGCCTCGGCCAGCAGACCGCCATGGTGGTGGTGATCCTCGGCGGCGGGGCCCGACTGGTCGACGGGACGCTCTCCACCGGCTCCTTCGCGGCCTTCCTGCTCTACCTGCTGCAGCTGGTCGGGCCCGTCACCCTGATCGCCACGGGCGTGGGGCGACTCCAGTCCGGCATCGCGGCCAGGGCCAGGTCCGACGCATTGCTGGCGATTCCGACGGAGCCCTACCTCGGCCCGTCCGATACCGGCGCGGAGGCCGTTCCCGTCCCAGCTCCCGCAGCTCCCGCAGCTCCCGCTCCCGTCCCCGTTCCCGGGGCACCGGCCGTTTCCTTCCGACTGGTCTCGGTCCACCACGCGGGGTCAGCGTCGCCGGCCCTGAAGGATGTCTCCTTCACGCTGCCCAGGACAGGGCTGACAGCGATGGTCGGCCCCTCCGGCGCCGGAAAGTCCACCGCTCTCGCTCTCGTGGAGGGGTTCATGTACGCCGACACCGGGGAGGTCCGTGTCCTCGGCCGGAACGTCCGCGACTGGCCCCTGTCCGAACTGCGCCGCCACATCGCCTATGTCGACCAGCAGTTCACCCTGGTCGAGGACACCGTCCGCGAGAACCTGCTCCTCGGCCACGACGGCCCCATGGCCACTCCGCGGCTGCGCGACGCTCTGGAGTCCGTCGGACTTCTGGGCGACATCGACGCTCTCCCCCAGGGACTGGAGACCGTACTCGGCCGGGAGCACGACCTGTCCGGCGGACAACGACAGCGCCTCGCGACGGCACGGGCACTCCTCACCGACGCACCGGTGGTCCTCCTCGACGAACCCACGTCCCAGCAGGACGGCCTCAACGAGCAGCGCTTCCGGGCGATCCTGGACGACCTGGCCGCCACCCGCTCGGTGCTCGTCGTCGCCCACCGCCTGTCCACGGTCCGGGACGCGCAACAGGTGCTGCTGCTCGACGGCGGTGTCCTCGACGCCCCCGGCACCCACAACGACCTCCTCGCGCGGAGCATCCGCTATCGGGAGTTGGTCCGGGGACAGACCGGCAGACCTGCGTAGGACCGTCCAGCGGCGCCCGCTGACCGGACACGCGCCGGGGTGCACTGAACCCACAGGCACCGCCTGCCCGCGTCGTGGGGGCGGCCCTCCCGGGTGCCGGTGACGGCGGCGGTCTCCCCGCCCGGCGCGAACACACTCCAGAGCCGATCTGCAGGTCCGGGTCGGCGCCGAGTGGCTGATCCTCCGGGTGCTCCCGCCAAACGGGTCAGGGGCCTGATCCACTGAGTGGATCAGGCCCCTGACCTGGTGTTTCAGCTGTCGGGGTGGCGGGATTTGAACCCACGACCTCTTCGTCCCGAATGAGGGTCGATCAAGTACGACACCGAGCAGTTTAGTGTTTTGCCTGCTCAGGAGGTTGGATTGGAGTGGTCTCGGGCTGTCTGGACGAGGCTTCGGGAGCGGGCTGGCTCCCAGATGGCTCCCAACGGGCATCGTCTGTTGTCGAGCTTGCGCATCAGGTCGGTGACCAGCGCTTGATCGCGAGCAGCGTCGGAACACCTGGGCGGATCCCGCAGGATCCGGCGCCTCTGGAGCCGTGTGTTCCGTTCTGCTTCCCGGAGCGCGAACACGAGCTCGGCTCTGCCGTACAGTCCCGGCCGCGCGGGAAGATCTCCAGCGGGATGACAGGGAGATTGCTGAACGACTCTCGGCAGACCACCTAGAAGTCATGGTCCGGCAGCCTCCCGAACTCAATAAAGTCCATGCCAGATTCGCCCAGTGAATGCCGCCGCCCGACCTCGATTCTCCGGCTACTCCAGCACGGAGAGGAGTCCGCCCCACTTGCCCATATCTGGGGCGGGGAGCCCCCAGTCAAGGTACGGGCACCCGTCGCCGCCGCACGTGCCCCCGAGGAGAGGTTGGACTCCGGCGGCAAGGAGCTCGGCCGCCAAACCCTGGGGCGGGAGCAGGGCCATAGGGGGCCCGGCGAGCTCCGCACGTTCCAAGACAAGCCGGTCACGGGTGAGGAAAACGTGAGCGCCAACGGCCTGAGCCTCAAGTACCAAGTCGCGGTCAGCGCCATCAGGAAGGCCGGTCACTTCACCAACGGGAGTGGGCGACGGTCCGTGCGACGGCGCAGGCACAGACCAGTTTCCCACCTGGAATGCCAAGCTGTCTGCTAACGCGTTGATCGACGGAAGCCTGTGTTCCAGGAAGCGCTCGGTGACCTTCTTGGCGTCGGTCTTTGAGCGGGGGTTACCACGAATCGAATGTCGCGCAACAGCCACAGGTTGAGAAGGTCCGCGAGGCCGTACAGCTCGTTGGTGTAGGCGATGTCCGCCGCAACTCGATCGGGCAGCGACTCATCGTTCATGAGCGCGGCCCCATGCTGCTGGAGGTCGATCAGGACGTTCGAGTCGACGGCGACGACCAACGGACCGTGGTAGCCGGGTGGCAGCAGACCCGGAAGGACGTGATGGCAGAAGCCCAGCCCGCCATCCTCGGCGACTTCGTGGAGCACCCCCGCAGACTACGCCGGTGCGGGAAAGCGATGTAGACCAGCCGAGGCACCGACCTTGCTGGCCAAGCTCAACTACCATCCTGCGTAGGTGGGGATTTGGCCCGGGGGATGAGAACAGAGCTACTTACGAGGCGTCCAGAGGAACGTCTCGGTTCTCAGCTCCATGGATCGCTCGGACACCACGCGTCGGCAAGGGGTTGCAACGGGGAGCAGGACTGGAACTGGGCATGAAATACGACATTGCAGCCCCTGAACCTGCAGGCATGGTCGCCTCGCTCAGCTCTCTCGGCTATTCACTGCCCGCCGCCATCGCGGATCTCGTGGACAACAGCATCTCCGCGAAGGCAGCCAACATCGACATCGAGTTCACATGGGCTGGACAGGAGTCGTGGATCGCTGTCGTCGACAACGGCGAAGGGATGAGCGCGGACGATCTCGTGACCGCCATGACCGTGGCTGCGCGCGGTCCCGCCACACCGCGTACCGCCACGGACCTGGGGCGCTTCGGCGTCGGACTCAAGTCCGCGTCGTTCTCCCAGGCCCGTCAGCTCACCGTCGCGACCGCTGTCTCCGGAGAGTGGCACGTACGTACGTGGGATCTCGACGTCGTTGAGAAGTTCGGTGAGTGGAGGCTGTTGCACGGCGTGGACGAGGCGACGGCGGACCTGCTCGACAGGATCCGCGGCAGGGCTGACCATGGCACGGTCGTTTTGTGGCGGCGGCTAAACGGATACCACGTCGACGGCGTGACCGAGGACGACGAGCGGACCCAGAAGCAGTTCTACGCAGAGGCTGCCCGCGCGGAGTCGCACTTGGGCATGGTCTTCGCCCGGTTCCTGACGGGCAGTCGTCGCCGCACGATGCGTGTCTCCGGTAGCCCGGTCGAGCCCTGGGACCCCTTCCTCTCCGGTCACCCTTCTGTTCAGCCCCTCCCTGTGGAGCAACTTCCGCTCGGCACCGGCTTCGTACGAGTGGAGGCGTTCGTCCTCCCCAGCGCGCAGCGGCTCACGCCTGCCGAGTACGACAAGGCCAGCGGCCCACGCGGTTGGCTCGACCAGCAGGGGTTCTACGTGTACCGGCGGGACCGTCTGATCCTGGCCGGCGACTGGCTTGGCCAGCGCGGTGTACGCCGCGAGGAGAAGTACAATTTGGCACGGATCGCCGTGGACATCCCCGCCGGGACGGACGTCGAGTGGGGCGTCGACGTCCGTAAGTCCAGCGTTGTGCCGCCCGTCGGCCTGCGTCCCCACCTCCGCCGGATCGCTCTGCAGGCTCGGAGGAGAGCCGCCGACGTGCTGCGCCACCGCGGGCAGATCGCGGCGCGAACGCACGGTGACCCACTCCTCTACGCGTGGAACGTCCGCCGTGCGAGTGACCAGGTCACCTGCAGGATCAACCGTGGTCACCCCTTGGTGAGGGCGGCGCTACGCCCCGGCGGCGCCAGTACAGACGACGTGCGAGCCCTGATCCGCCTGTTGGAGGAGACCGTGCCGGTTACGGCCCTCCGTGTGATGCATGAGACGGACACCAGTGACGACCCCGAGCCCTTCGGCGGTCCGGGACCTGCCGACGCCGGCGCGACGGAGGTCGCACAACGGATCTACGAGGCGATGGTCTCCGACGGTCGTTCGCCCGCAGCCGCCCGGGAGCGACTCCGGACCATGCCCCCCTTCGATCAAATGCAGGGCTTCTGGAGCGGGTGAGCCCGTTCTCAGTAGTCGCCCCTACCTTGCCCGTTACCGTCCCCGTTCAGCTGGAGGTCAGCTGTGAGTTCCACCCCTGAGGACTCCTTCGAGTCCCTTGCCAAAGCCAGGCGCCTGGTTCTCGCACTGCTGTCCCAGGACCGTCACCCGACTCCGGAAGAGGTGCAGAACGCCGTCACCGTCATCTTCGGGATGCTGGCCGGCCAAGGGGAGGTTGTCGATCGAGACCAGCTGGCCAAGGAGATCGAGGCCATAACCGCCGTTTTCCAGGAGGGCTCCTCCGGTCTCGAGAGCGACAGGGGACACGAGCCGTGGCTGCCGGAGGCGAAGAACGACCGCGAATGGGACTTCTGGGAGCGCTACCGTCGCTACCTCGAGGACGTCCGTAGCCTGCCCCCGGTAGTCGTGCGTCGGCTGGACCAGAGCACGGACGAGGTCCTGAGCCAGCTGGAGGACCCGCGCCGCATCGGATCCTGGCGCCGTACCGGCCTTGTGATCGGTCAGGTTCAGTCGGGCAAGACAGGGCAGTACATCGGGCTCGCCGCAAAGGCCGTGGACGCGGGATACCAGTTCGTGGTGGTCCTGGCCGGAATCCACAACGACCTCCGCAGCCAGACGCAGCTGCGTGTCGACGAGGGCCTCCTGGGTTTCGACACACAGCACCAGCAGCGGTCCAACCAGAACGGGAAGTCCCGTCTCATGGGTGCTGGGCGGATGCCCGGCGCCAAGAGGCTCGACATCGCGTCGCCCACGAACAGCTCCGAGAAGGGCGACTTCGGTCGTCAGGCGGCCAACGCGGTCAACTTCCCCCTCGGCCGGTTCCCGGTCGTCCTCGTCGTGAAGAAGCACTGGAAGATCCTCGAGTACCTCCGTACGTGGGTGACGGAGGTACAAGGCGCCGAGGATGAGACCGGCCGCAAGGTCGTGCGTGACATCCCGCTCTTCGTCATCGACGACGAGGCCGACAACGCCTCCATCAACACCAAGCGGGACCCTGACGCGGATCCGACGAAGACCAACGCCGCGATCCGAGACCTCATGCAGAGTTTCGAGAAGTCGGCCTACGTCGGGTACACCGCGACGCCGTACGCCAACATCTACATCGATCCCGATGTGGACCACGCCGCCCTCGGCGCCGACCTCTTCCCCGACAGCTTCATCCGAACGCTGCCCTCACCGTCCAACTACCTTGGTCCGGAGCGGGTCTTCGGACTCCAGGTCGACAACGACGACGAGGACGACGTGCCCCCGTTGCCGCTCGTGCGTCCCGTGGACGACGCCGAGAGCTGGGTTCCGAGCAAGCACAAGTCCGCCTTTGTCCCGTCCGACGACCTACCCCAGTCTCTGCGTGAGGCGATCGCCTCGTTCGTGCTCTCGTGTGCCGCTCGCAGGGGGCGGGGGCAAACGAAGGTGCACAACTCCATGCTGGTGCACGTCACCCGCTTCACCGCGGTCCAAGGGACCGTTCGTGACCAAGTGGCCGACCATCTGGGCCTTCTCGTGGACTCGCTCCGTGACCGGTACGGGCAGGCTCCGGAGCGGATGGCAGAGCTCCAAGCCCTGTGGGAGCGCGACTTCGTCCCCACCACGGACCACTTCCCCGCGGACGAGGCCGAGCCATTGACCTGGGAGGAGGTGGCCCCACAGGTCATGCCGGCTCTGCGCAAGATCGTGGTCAAGACGGTGAACGGCGCCTCACGTGACGCGCTCGACTACTACGAACACCGTAGGACCGGTCTCTCCGTCATCGCCATCGGAGGTCAGAAACTCTCCCGAGGACTCACCCTGGAAGGGCTGACCGTCAGCTACTACCTGCGTACGTCCAACACCTACGACACCCTGCTGCAGATGGGCCGGTGGTTCGGATTCCGCCCGGGGTACGAGGACCTGTGCCGTCTCTACACGACGTCCGACCTCCAGGCCAAGTACGTCGAGGTGACCGCCGCGACCGACGAACTTCGCCGTGAGGTGGAGGAAATGGCCGCGCTCAACCTCACCCCAAGGAACTTCGGGCTGAAGGTACGTGCCTCCTCGCTCGGCCTCGCGATCACAGCCACCAACAAGATGCGCCAGGGTACGAAGGTCATGCTCAGTTACTCCGGCGAGGGCCCGGAGACCGTGATCTTCAACCTTGCTCAGAAGACCGTTGACCAAAACCTCAAGGCACTTGAGGACTTCGTCCAGCGGCTCGACGGCGTCGCGGCGGCCGAGTCGAAGGTTCCGGGCGGCAATGTCGCGTGGAAGTCGGTGCCTTCCGAGGTGATCGCCGACTTCCTCTCCAGCTACGAGACCGACCGCATGGCGCAGCGCGTCCGTCCCAGGTTCATCGCGAAGTACATCGACCAGTGCGTGGCGGTGGGCGAACTACACGAGTGGACGGTGCACCTGGTCGGCAAGTCCGCGGCAAAGGATCCGCAGAACGTCGCCGGACACACCATCGGGCCGGTGACCCGCGCGGCGATCAATCCCGGTTTCAGGACGGAGGGGCGCTACACGATCCGCCGGGTACTCAGCCCGCCTGACGAGTACCTCGACCTCGAACCGGCCCAGGTGAAGGCCGCTCTCCACGCCACGCAGATGGCCGCGGCGATGAAGAAGAAGGAGAAGGTTCCCCAGACGCCCTCGGGCGAGCACCTGCGCTGGCAGAGGAGGCCCGACCAGGCCCTGCTGCTGATCTACCTGATCGAGCGGCCGGCGGCCTCTCCGGACGGTGAGGCAGAGCCGCCTCTGGTGGGCTTCAAGGTGAGCTTCCCCCGCTCCGAGCACCAGTCCGACACGGAGTACGTCGTCAACACCATCTGGCAGCAGGAGGGCCTCGACGCCTTCGACGACGAGGAGGGCGGGGAGTGACCGTCACCGAGGCCGAGTGGCGGGGCCTGGAGACCCCCCAGAGCACGCCCGGTAGGTCCCGGCTTCGGCTACACCCGAACGCTCCTCTGGGCGTCTTCCTGTCCGTCACCCACCCTGGTCACCAACGCATGTTGGTCCTCAGGACCGACGCCCGCTCCGCGGACCACATCGTGCGCTCGGTGGGGCGGCTGCCGCGTGCGGCCGGACTGGAGATGAACCTGAGCGCGGTGTCGCGGCTCGAGTACGAACTCCAGGTGGTCCTGACCGCGAACGAACTGCGTGAGGTTTTCAACCCGCTCGTCACCGACGTTGCCGACACCGTCAGGGACGCCCCCGAGGCCGCTGCCGCCCTGACCGCCGCCGTGGACAGGTTCGAGCGGTGGCAGGACCTCCTTCGCTCCGTAAGTAGGGACGGCCTGGCTCCCGAGGCGCGCCGCGGCCTTGTGGGCGAGCTCCTTGTACTCCGAGAGCACGTCCTGCCCGCCGTCGACCCGGCTGATGCCGTGGAGGCGTGGACTGGTCCGAGCGGAGCCAACCAGGACTTCCAGCTATCCGAGGTGGCGATCGAGGCGAAGGCCAGCACCGCCAGGCGTCCGCGTAGCATCCGTATCGCCAGCGAGCGGCAGCTGGACGGCACCGGCACGCCCGCGCTGCTGCTGGCACTGGCGATGCTCGACGAACGGCGTGGTGGATCGGGCGAGAGTCTGAACCGGCTGGTCGAACGGATACGCGAGCGGCTCACCAGCTCCGCTGACCGGGCTCAGTTCGACGGGCGTCTCGTCCAAGCCGGATACCTTCCCGGACAGCGAGACATGTACGACGAGCCCCGCTACACCCTTCGCGACCTGCACTTCTGGCATGTGCGGGGGGATTTTCCGAGAATTGTTGAAGCGGATCTCGCCGCAGGTGTCGGCGACTGCACTTACCACGTGAGTACCTCGGGGCTGGATCAGTACCGCGCCACGACCGACGAGGTGACCGAACTGATCGGGGGCTTGCATGCCTGAGCTCGACCTGTCCGAGTACTCCCGCGATCTCGTGGCAGATGTCCAGGCGACCGCCGACGCTGAGGGAACCAACCCCTCGGAGGCGTTCACCCGACGGGTCTTCGAAGACCTGGAGCAGGCGGGCATCGCTTCCAACACCTTCACCGCTTACCATAAGGCGCAAGGGCATCTGGTCCACGGATATGGCATCGGGGAGTCCGGGGAGTGCCTCGACCTGTTCGTCACGGACTTCACCCTGGGCCCCTCGGAGTCCAAGCTCACGAAGAGCCAGACCGAGACGGCCTTCAAGCGGCTGCTGACGTTCGTAAAACGGTGCCGGGACGGGCTGCGTCAGCACATCGACGAGTCGTTCGATGTCTACGACATGTGCGCGGCGGTCGAGAAGGCCCTCACCGAGGTACAGAGGATCCGGCTCTTCCTCCTCAGCAACCGTGTCGGCACCAGCACCGTGGTTCCGCCCACCGACTTCGACGGTCTCCCCGTGACCCACGAGGTGTGGGACTTGGCGCGGCTGCACCGCCATGCGACGTCCGGCAGCATCAGCGAGCCCATCGTGGTCTCCTTCGAACCTCCGCTGCCGTGCGTCTCCGCGCCCAGCAGCGAGTCGGACCACTCGGTGGCCATGGCGGTCATCCCGGGGCGGAGACTGGCCGAGCTGTACGGGGAGTACGGCACCCGACTCCTCGAACTCAACGTCCGGTCGTTCCTGCAGGCCCGTGGCTCGGTGAACCGGGGAATCAGGGAGACGCTCCTGAGTGCGCCCGGCAGGTTCCTGGCGTACAACAACGGCATCACGGCGACCGCCTCGCAGGTCGACTTCGTGCACGGCCCGGACGGACAGCCGACAGGCATTTCCCGTGTTCACGGAATCCAAGTGGTGAACGGTGGCCAGACGACGGCGTCACTGCACTACGCGCAGAGCCGCGACAAGGCAGATCTCTCGCATGTGTCGGTACAGATGAAACTGACGGAGGTGTCCCCCGAGCGGCTCGCGGAGATCGTCCCGATGATCTCCGAGTACTCGAACACACAGAACCGGGTGACGCTGGTCGACTTCAGTTCGAACCACGAGTACCACGTGGCCGTCCAGCGGATCACGCGATCCCTTTGGGCGTCGGCGACCGACGGGAGCGGTCAGGAGACTCACTGGTTTTACGAGCGTGCACGCGGCCAGTACACCGACGAGGTGGCCAAGGCCCGGACCCCTGCGAAGCAGCGCACCTTCAAGAAGCTCAACCCTACGAGGCAGAAGTTCACGAAGGCGGACCTCGCCAAGTACGTCAACTCTTGGAACCACCTTCCGTTCCAGGTCAGTCGTGGAGCGCAGAAGAATTTTGCGGCGTTCATGGTCCGCATCGACGAGGCACCCCCTCACGTCGACGTGCAGTACTGCCAACGCGTGATCGCGATGGCTGTTCTGTTCAAAGCGGTCGACCGCATCGCGGCGACCCACGAGGCAGGCAGTTACAAGAGCATGATCACGACCTACACGGTGGCACGCCTGTCCCTCGCCACGGACCGGCGCATCGACCTCGACCGGATCTGGCGTGAACAGCGGATCTCGCCGGCTCTCGAAGACGCGATCGACGATCTGTGTCCCCGGGTCATGGCGGTGGTGACCAATCCACGCGAAGGTAACCACGTCGGCGAATGGGCCAAGAAGCCCAGCTGTTGGGACGCGGTCTCCAGGGTTCGCTGGACCGTCCCCCGCGACCTGCAGTCGGAGCTCCGCGAGCATCCCTTGGACGAGGAGACGCTGGCGGGCGGCACCGAGGGAGACGAGGGGGCCAGGGATGAGGTGACGATGGTCCCCGCGGACGAGTGGTACGCGCTCGAGCAGTGGGCCAAGGAGACCCACAACCTCGTACCCGCACAGCGTCAGTTGGCCCAGTACGTTGGAAGGCGTCTCGAACTCGACCAAGAGGTCCCCGAGCCGCAGGCGGTGCAGGCCCTGCACGCTCGCAGCGAGGCCCTGTCCCTCGGGTTCACCCCCGGGGCGTAGACGACACCCCACCGACGGTCAGAGCTGCCCCCGCTCGATCAGGTCCCTCATCGCGTCCTCGGCGCGGCGGAGCACGATCCGTCCGTCTCCGTCACTGAACGCGATGAGCGCGGCCTCCGGCGCGATGCCTGCCTCCGCGAACAGGCTCATGTGGAGTTCGATCCGGCCTGGCTGTCGATCCGGAGTTCAGATGGTTCCCTAAGCATGGGAAGAGTGTGGCACCCCTCCCTTCGCCCAGATTGGCCGACGGCGGGACAACGAACATGGCAACGGGAGACGACACGGCGGGCACCGGTTGGGTCAGTACCGAGAAGAGCGGTCACCTGCGCGGGCGGCGCTTACGTGACACCGCTCCGGAGGTCGCTCTGCGCCGCGCCGTGCATCGGCTCGGGCTGAGGTTCCGACTTCAGCGCCGGGTGGCGGCCCGCTGCAGAGCGGACTTCGTCCTGCCCAGGTACCGCGTTGCCGTCTTCGTCGACGGATGCTTCTGGCACGGCTGCCCTGTACACGGGCCCAAGGACTTCCGAGGCCCGAACGCCTCGCTGTGGAGGGAGAAGATCGAGATCAACAGAGAGCGGGACCGCCGCAACACAATGGCGGCCGAGTCAGAGGAGTGGACCGTCGTCCGCGTCTGGGAGTGCGAGATCCGTACCGATGTCGAGCAGGCCGCGCGCAGGGTGTACACAGCTTGCATCGGGCAGTCCTCCTGAACGCCCTCTTCCAGCGTGCCCCCTACGCCGAAGGGCGCTTCCTATCTCCGCGTTCTTTGACCTCTGATGCCCTGTTGCCGTTTGTGGTCACTGAGACGTCTGAGGCATCGGACTTCCGCTTGCAGTGTTTACTCAGCGGGCATTCGGCGCACATCGGTTCACGCGCGCTGCAGACGGTGCTGCTGATGAGACGCAACGCAGCCATGCGGAGCGGTGCATCCTCGCCCCCGGCGCCCACGAGCCTCACCAGGTTGACCCGGCCGTCACTGAGTCTGTTCGTACGGTCCGCGTCGCTGTCGTTCAGACGTGCGGCAACCCGCAGCGCCCCTTGGCCCACCCAGAGGAGGTCCTCGCCCACCAGCAGGCGATAGAGAGATGCTTCCGCCGGCTTGAGAGCGAGGCGCTTGGGAATCTCAAGACGCCTGCTCTCCTGCCAGGCAGCTGTGTCACCGACGAGGGGAGCAAGCCGTTCCAGTCGTGTCCTGACCTTCTCGGAGGGGGCTGCTTCCAAGAGGTTATGGAACGCCTTGGACGTGAGGGTCTTGCGCCATCTCACGTCCTTCAGGATCTCGTCCAGTTGGGCTGCCGACGGTTTGGCGCCGGAGAGAAGCGCAATCACGGCCGCCGAGAGCTGTGACATCTGCTCGCCGGGGAGGTGGCACCAGTCGTCGCCGTTCCGCCTCTCCCGGGCCCAGGCCACTAGCTCCTCTCTGACCTGCCGCCAATGCGGCTGTAGTCCTCCGAGCTGTGCCTGTACGCCTTCCACGGGTGCCAGTGCTTCGGCTGCCGCCTTGCCCAACAGTGGTGGTACCGCGTTCCCGATCTGCCGAAAGGCGTCGCTACGGGTGCCGGCGAACCGGAACCAGTCTGGGAAGGTCTGCACCCTGGCCGCCTCACGCACAGTGAGTGTTCGGGGTTCGTCCGGATGGATGTACCAGTAGCCGTCCTTGGCGATATGCGCAGTGATGGAACGGCTGCGCTCGCCCCAGGCCAGCTTCTTGTACTTGTCCGTGAAGTTCTCGGCACTGTAGCGACGGAACTCCTCCGGAATATCCGAGTACAGGGTCTTGGAGTCCATGTGCTCGGAGAAGATCTTCCAGTCGTCGTCTCGGACCCGGCGCGTCATGTGGTCCCAGACAAGCCCCTCCGGGGCGCCCTTACGCATCATCTCCACAAAGGCTGAGGGAGCCTCTGGCATGCGGTAGGCCATCTCTCGTTCGCCGACGCGTTTCCTGGGCTGCGGATCGAGGCCGGGAAGGTCACCGATCGCCTCACGGAGGTTGGTGAAGCCGTCCTGCTTCGGCTGCCAGTCGAAGCGCTCGACGTCGTTCCTCGCGAGCAGGATCAGGCGCTTCCGGTGCTGGGGAACACCGTAGTGCCAGGCGTCGACAAGGCGGACCTGTGTGGCGTACCCAAGATCCTCCAAGTGCTGCTCGATTGTGCGCACCACGAAGAAGTCGTCTCCAAGCCCCATGTCTGGCACGTTCTCCATGAGGATGGCCCGGGGCCTGACACGCGTGACAACGTCCACGTAGGCGCGCCACAGTTCCTTGCGAAGATCCTCCGGGTCCCGCTTGTGGTTCGTCACAAGATCCCGGATCTTGCTGCGTCCGGCGCGGCTGAAGGGCTGGCAGGGAGGCCCGCCTGCGATCAGGTCGATGTCAGCAGTCTTCAGGAGCTCAACCAAGTGGTCACGCTCGTCAGGGTTACCGAGGTCCATGTGGAGACTCATGCCGGGAAAGTTCGCCGCATGGGTCTCCAGAGCGCGCTCGTCGAAGTCGACGGCAGCCGCGACCGTCCAACCCGCCTGCTTCACGCCGTAGCTCAGACCACCGGCTCCGGAGAATAGGTCGACGGCGAGCCGCTGGCCCTTACCGTGGGTCTTCAGCCATTTCCGGAAGTCCTCCGGAGAGCAGCTCTCTTCGTGCCGTTCGAGCGGAAGGTAGTCGCTCCGCTCCAGGGGTACGCCGTACTTCCCCTTCTCCACAGCACAACCTCCAACAGGCACGAGACGAACGAGCACCAGGAGATCACGGACACGCTCGCGGAAGCAACAACTTCGACGAGGTCGAGCCACCCGAACACCCAGCATCCACCTGGCTTGATTCACCAGTGGGCTTCATGATCGGTGAGGTCCGCACTCTGTGTCTTCGAGGTGATGTTCCTGGGACACCCCTCGAAATGATCGATCGTACGGGATGCCACCGACAGCTCGATCACGGGCCTCGCGGACAAGCGCCCCGTTCCACCCCCTACGCCTCAATGGGTCGGCTCACCAGAGGGAACATCCGAGTGACCTTCTTCCTGGTCGGAGCCACTCAGGGGCGGGATTCGGCCACTTCCGAGTAACGGGACCTCGGTCGCACGGCCACACACGGGCAGTCATCCGCAACGTCGATACAATCTACCTCTCTGGCTACGCTGAGGCTGGACCGTGACGGACCGAAAGTGAGGCCCAGTTGGATTCGGAGGGTACGGAAGCGTATCTCCGGCCGCGCGCGCGGCTGATGAGCACCTTGGGTGAGGAGCTGATCAGCAACGAGCGGGTGGCACTCACCGAACTTGTGAAGAACTCCTACGACGCCGATGCCAGCCTCGTGCTGATCCGCTTTAACCCGCCGCTCGTGGAGGGGCATGGCTCGATCGAAGTATGGGACGACGGGCACGGCATGTCCCCGGACACAGTGCGTGGCACCTGGATGGAGATCGCTACTCCGCATAGGCACCGGAACCGCCGCAGCGAGTCGGGTGTGCGGCGTGTGCTTGGGGCCAAGGGCATCGGTCGGTTCGCAGCCGCCCGCTTGGCCAACGTCACCACCATCACGACGCGACGGGTCAGCGACCCAGAAGTCACCCTCCGTATCAACTGGGGAAACTTCACGCAGGGTGACGCCTACCTGGACGAGGTTCCGGTCACTTGGTCCACCGCCTTGCCGTCCGTCTTCGCGGTGGGTGGCGAGGCGGCGCGGAACTTCGCTGACGTGGTCACGGGGTTCCAGACCGCATCGATCGACGCGTCGGTTGGCCACGGAACCGTAGTCCGACTTGAGAAGCTGCGGATGCCCTGGGGGCCTGACGCCGTTGAGGCCCTCAAGCGCTCCCTGTCACGGCTCCTGCCTCCGCCGCCTCCCGCTGAGTTGTCGGTGCCGGACCAGCCTGAGTTTGCCATCTACATAGACACCCCTGATGGTCCCCTTCGTCACCACCATGGCTTTGTCGCCGCGAGCGAAACGCTGGCACACCCGCTCTATCGGCTCGTCGGCACAGTGGATGCCGACGGTAATGCCCACTTGGCCATCTACTCCAGCGGGAGCGAACCCGCGGTGGTCGTCGAGGAGAACATCCGGAAGGATTCGGACAGACCTTCCTGCGGACCATTGAAGCTGGACTTTCGCGTATGGGACCTGGAGAAGTCGGCGCTGGACCCGCTCTTCCATATTGATACCGGGTCGAAGAACCTCACCGAGGTGCGGAAACTGATCCGGGACAACAGCGGCGTAGCGCTGTACCGGGACGGGTTCCGAGTCCAGCCTTTCGGCGAACCGGGCTACGACTGGCTTGGTTTCGACCAGCGACGCGTCAATAACCCGACCATGCGGCTGTCCAATAACCAGGTTGCCGGATTCGTCTATATCTCGGCGGACGAGAACCCGGGCCTCCAGGACCGGTCGCACCGGGAAGGGCTGATTGATAGTCCGGAGTACGAGGAACTGAAGATGGTGATAGTGCAGGCGATCTCGAAACTCGAGATCCTGCGCTACAAGTTGCGCCGTCCGGAGTCCACCGTGGAAGTGGCCGACGAACCCCTGGTCAGTCCTCCCGAAGGGCGAGGTCACGGAGTCTTCCGGAGTTTCAACCTGGATCCTCTTCGGCAAGTCGCCAGCGAGCGGTATCCAGATGATGTCGTCCTGGGGCGAGCCATCGAGGAAGCCACGGAGACGATCAACGAAGGTGTGCGAAAAGTCCAGGAGATCATCTCCCAGTTCTCCCGGCTCGCGACACTAGGCACCCTTGTCGACGTTGTCCTCCACGAGGGTAGGACCGCCCTGGCCCGCATCGCATTCGACCTTCGTCGACTTAGGAAGATCACGGGAAAGGTCGAGGTCCATGACACCGACCTGTCCGACGCGCTCGGGGAACTGCACATGGATTTCACTGCGCAGGAGAGGGCTATCGACCGACTCTTCACTCGCATCGAACCTCTCAGTGGTCGGCAGCGTGGGCGGCCACGAGAACTCTCGCTTCACCAGAGCATCTCTGCAGCTGTATCCGTACTGGAATCTGAGATCGCCAAGTACGGTGTGACCGTCACAATCGGCGGAGAGGACGTAACGGTCACGGCCGAGCCGGGTGATATCAGGACACTCGTGCTAAATCTCGTCAATAACGCGGTCTACTGGTTGTCAACGATGCCCAGCGAGGCAGACCGCGAGATCTTGATCGAAACTGAGCGCAACCAAGAGGGCAAAGCCGACGTGGTGGATATCACGGTCAGCGACAGTGGGCCCGGAGTGCGTGCGGAGATCAAAGATCTGATCTTCGACACCTATTTCAGTGACAAGCCGGATGGTATCGGCCTCGGCCTCAGTATCGCAGGCAGCGTCGTGAAGGACTTCTACGATGGTGACCTGTCGCTGGTAAGCCCCGGCGCCCTCTCCGGCGCGAGTTTCCGGGCACGACTGCGAAGGAGAGTTGGGTGACGACGGCGGACGCCGCGTATCGCGTGCTCATCGTTGACGACGACGCCAAGATGACCGAGGACCTTCGGGGGCTCCTCACGGAAGAGCTCGCGGATCTGGGAGTCATCCAGTTCGAAGTCGAGCAGGACTTTGCCACCGCCGAGGAGCGGCTGAGCCAAGAAGACTTCGACTTGGTCATTCTCGATGTCCGGGATGTTACTGAAGGTAGCCCGTCCGCAGACGCCGAGGGGCGCGGACGTGAGCTGTACAAGAAGATCGCCAGCGTCAGGTGGGTGCCAGTGGTCTTCTTCACGGGCGTCCCCCAGCAAGTACGCGGCTTGGAGGAGCCTCCCCTCATTCGAGTGGTGACGAAGAACGCTTTGGACGATATCGCCCCTGCGGTCAGGGAGGGGTTGCTCTCAGGAGTGCCGGCGTTGACACGTCGCATTTCCGGCCTCGTGGAGCGCCAGGTTCGCGACTTTATGCGCGACGTGGTTGCTCCGCACTGGACCGAGATGGCAGCTGCCGACCCGAACGAGATCGCTCCTGTCATCGTCAATCGCCTCGCAGCCTGGCTCAAGGAGAACGGTCTCCATGAGCTGGATCGCGTCGTGGAGGGTGACCTCGTCGCAACAGCACGGCGGTCCGAGGCGGCACGGGTCTATCTGATGCCCCCTGTGACCCATCACCTCACGGCGACAGACCTCCTTATCGACCCACAAGGCGGATGGTGGCTGGTCCTTACGCCGGCCTGCGACCTCTACGAGGACCGTCCTGAATCAAGGGTTTCGAAGCCTCGTGTGGCGAAGGTCCAGTACGTGCACCTGGCCAAAGCAGACCGGGTGTTTACCGATGAGGGGAACAGCTCCGAGTCCCCGCCCATTGTTTCGTGGCAGTCGAGCGCCAAGAGTAATAGGGACAAGGGCCTAGCGCAGCGCGCGTTCAGAGTCGATGACAATCGTTACCGTGCTCTCCCTCGCTATCTGGATGTTCCGGATCTAGTGATCGACTTCGAGAACGTAAGCTCCGTCGCGCTCGATGAGGCACGGGGTTGGAAGCGGGTTGCCACCCTCGATAGCCCCTTCTCCGAAGCAATGCTGATCGCATATAGCCGATCCGTCGGCCGTATCGGCACGCCGGACCTCAGCTTCGACGAGGTGCAGATGCGGCTTGGGCTCACGAAGCCGAAATCCGGGAGCTTCCCAGAGCAGCTGTCCTCCGCCCCGCAGAACGGTGCGGTGATCAGCCCCTGAGTTCTGCACTGTTGGTGTCGGCTGTGGTCCGTACCCGTCGCCGACGACGCGACCCGCAGGAAATTGGGGTGCATTGCGCAGCCGAAGTGGTGGAGCGGCGAACAGACCCATCTTTATCGCTCGGCGCACTGGACGGTCTGGGGCAGGGGCCGGCCGCAGCGGGAGCTGTGGAAGCCGACGTACGAGTAGATGACGAGAGCCGCCGGAAAACGAGGGCGCGGGGATAGCCGGAGTGGTCGGGGGCGGGCCCCCAGCGTCGGTACCCTTGAGCGCATGTCTACTGCCCCGGTTCGCGTTCGTTTCGCCCCGTCTCCGACCGGCATGTTCCATGTCGGTGGCGCACGGTCCGCTCTCTACAACTGGGCCGTGGCACGACAGTCCGGCGGCACGTTCGTCCTGCGGATCGAGGACACCGACGCGGCCCGGAACAAGCCGGAGTGGATCGACGGCATCATCAACGCGCTCGCGGCGATCGGCATCCACGGCGAGGACGCTGCCTTCGAGGGGCCGTACTTCCAGTCGCACAACGCGGCCCGGCACAGCGAGGCCGCCCAGCAGCTGTACGCGGCGGGCAAGGCGTACTACTGCGACTGCACCCGGGAGCAGCTGAAGGAGCGCACCGGGTCGGAGCACCTCGGATACGACGGGTTCTGTCGGGAGCGAGGACTGGCCTTCGAGGCGGGGCGGGCGCTGCGCTTCCAGACACCGGACAAGGGCGAGACCGTCGTGGTCGACCTGATCCGCGGGGAGCCGGGGTTCCCGAACAGTGCGATCGAGGACTTCGTGATCGCCCGCGGTGACGGGTCCCCCGTCTTCCTGATCGCGAACGTGGTCGATGACCTGGATGAGGGCATTACTCAGGTCATCCGCGGCGAGGAGCACCTCTCGAACACGCCGAAGCAGCAGCTGCTGTGGGAGGCGCTCGGTGCCCAGCCGCCGGTGTGGGCGCACCTGCCCGTGATCGTGAACGAGAAGCGGCAGAAGCTGTCCAAGCGTCGCGACAAGGTCGCGCTGGAGGACTACCTCGCCGAGGGCTTCCTTCCCGAGGCGATGGTGAACTACCTGATGCTCCTCGGCTGGGGCCCCGGCGGTGACCGGGAGCTCATGCCGTACGACGAGCTGGAGCAGCTCTTCCGAATTGAGGATGTCAACACCGCCCCGGCGTTCTTCGACGTGAAGAAGCTGACGGCGTTCAACGGCGACTACATCCGTGCCCTGGCGCCCGCACAGTTCGCAGCTGCCTGCGCGCCGTGGCTCGTCGCTCCGTACGCGCCGTGGCAGCCGGAGGCGTTCGACCAGGCCGTCTTCGAGACGGTCGCACCGCTGGCCCAGACCCGGCTGGCGTTGCTGTCCGAGATCACCAACAACGTGGACTTCCTGTTCCTCGACTCGCCTGTCGAGGACGAGGCGTCGTGGAACAAGGCGATGAAGGCGGGCGCCGACGGCATCCTGGCCGATGTCCGCGCCGAGTTCGCCACCGTCGCGGACTGGGAAGCGGACGGCCTGAAGGCCGTCACGCTCGCCGTGGGAGAGAAGCACGGGCTGAAGCTGGGCAAGGCCCAGGCGCCCATCCGGGTCGCGGTCACCGGCCGAACGATCGGACTCCCGCTGTTCGAGTCCATGGAGCTGCTCGGCCGGGACCGCGTGCTGGCCCGTCTGGACGCCGCGGCCGAGAAGTTGGCCGTGCAGGCGTAAGCGGCCCCGGTCAGGCGACCTGCGCGAGAAGGTCGCCCCAGGCGTTTCCGAAGTAGTGCAGGTCGAACCGGGCCAGGGCCTCGTACGCGGCCTTGGCTTCGGTTCGGCGCGCCGTAGCGTGTTCCCGGACCTGCGTCGACAGACGGTCGAGGTCTGGCGCCGGCTGGCCCGTCAGGGCCGCGAGATCGCCGAGGCCCGCGACCGGTCGGATCAGGCAGGGCAGGCCGAGCAGCAGTGCCTCGGCTGCGCAGCGGCTCCAGCCCTCCCGCATCCGGGGCAGGAAGACGCCGACGTCGCATGCCCGAAGCAGCCGCAGGTATCGCTCGCGCTCCACGTCGTAGTGCGTACCGCCGAAGCCGATGGTGTTGCTGCCGCTGGTGATCACTTGAAGCCCGGGTGCGCCGGCCAGGGCCTCCGCGACCTCCGCGGTGCCCTTCCAGTGGACGGCCTTGCCCGCGTACACGCCGATCGTGTCCGCGGCCAGGTCGAATTCGGCGCGGCACTCGGCCCGGTCGAGGTCGCGTGCCCGTTCGATCTCGGTCATGTCGAAGGCGTTGTAGATCACCCGTACGTTGTGGACACCGCGGGACCGGAGGAAGTCAGCCCAGTACGGGGATACGCACACCACGGCCGCACACTGGGGCAGCACCCGGAACAGCCGTTCCCAGAGCATGGCCTCCACGGGAGTGGAGTCGTGCTGCAACGGCTCGTAGTGGTGCAGGAGGAACACCGTGCGGGCCCGCATCTCCGGTGTGAAGAGCAGCAGGCTGAGGTCGTCCCACACGAAGGTGCCGGTGGCGGCGGAACTCAGCGCCCGGACGGTCGGGACCAGTCGGGCGAGGTGGCGGATTTTCCGCCAGCGACGGACGCGGTACGTGCGCTTGTGGTCCGGAACCGTCCGCCACTCGACATCGTCGGCGGTCGCCTTGTGAAGCATCCGGAGGTAGACCCGGCCGCCGGTCCGACCGACCGGCTCCATCGAGTACACGATCCGTCTCACGGGCGTATCTCCTGTTGGTGGTGGATGTACTCGGCGTTGAGCAGCGTGTGCGCGGCTTCCAGGTGAGGGTTGAGGCGGCGTGCGGCGGCGGCCAGGGGGAGGTGGAAGTCCGTGAGGTTCCGTACGAACTTCCGCCGGCGTTCGTGGTTCGGCGAGGCGGCCAGGTCGCGCAGGTTGTGGATACGGTCGGCCAGCCGTACCAGGAGCTCCTCCGCGGGGAGGGCCCCTGTCTTCACGCGCCATCGGTTCTCGTCGCCTGGAACCTTGGGCCGGCGTTCGAGCCGATGGTCGGGCGTCATCGCGCGTAGGCGTTCAGCGAAGGGTGCCCCCAGCTGGTGGGTGACGAGAGCCTCTGAGCCCGGATCGACCTCCAGGGCGTCGTGCAAAAGGCCGAGGAGGAGGGTTTCGGGCTGTGTGACGCCGAGCTCGGACCGCAGAACCGTGACGACGGCGAGCGGATGCTGGACGTACGGGGTGCCCTGATCTCGGGTGTGCCCGGCGTAGATCGCGAGGGCCAGACCGGCAGCCACACGGGCGCGGGAACGGTCCCCGACGGCCCATGTGCTGGTGGCGAGTGTGGTCAGGATGTGAGGCAGATTGGCAACGGCCATTTCCGTCACCCCTCTCGTAAGGATGGCTGGGGTAGAGCCCGGGGGTCGAGGACGTGGTCGGCGATCAGGAGGGTGTCTCCGACGGCGAGGGCGTCGAGCCCGAGGCCGGCTGCCGCCTGTACGGCCTGCTCGGCGGATCGCAGGATCGGCGTGCCTTTGAGGTTGAAGGAGGTGTTCAACAGCAGCGGCAGGCCGGTGTGCTCGTGGAACCGCTGGAGGAGTTCGTGCAGGCCCTGGTGGTCTGTGGCCACGGATTGGACGCGCGCGGTGCCGTCGTGGTGGGTGACCGCGGCTATGCGGTCGGCTCGGCACCGGCGGACGTGGGCGACGCGGTTCATGAAGGGGTCGCCCGTCGACATGAACCACTCCGTGGCGTGCTCGGCGAGGACGGCCGGGGCGAACGGGCGGTACGTAGCTCGTTGCTTGATCGCGTTGAGTCGATCCCGCGTGGCGGCGTGGCCCGGGTGGGCGAGGACCGAGCGGTGCCCGAGGGCCCTGGGCCCGAATTCGAGCGCTCCCTGCACCCAGCCGACAATGCGGTGCTGAGCGAGCAGCGCTGCCGCCGCCGGTGCCAGGTCCGCCCCCAGGCCGGTCAGAGCGCGGTACCCGGATGGCATCGCACCCGCTTTGAGAGTGCCCGGGTTAGGGCCCCAGGCCGCGTCGGTCGGCACCTGGAGACATTCCTGCCCGAGCTGGTAGTGCCAGGCGTACAAGGCGGCGCCCACAGCGGTCCCCGCGTCGTGTGGTGCCGGTGCCACGAAGAGGGTGTCGAAGCCGCTGTCATCGGCCAGCCGGCAGTTGAGGTGGGAGTTCAGGGCGCACCCACCCGAGAACACCAGCGCCGAGGCTCTCGTGAGCCGTTGCAGATGGCGTGCGATGTGGATGACCGACTCGGAGAAGACATCCTGAACTGCGGCGGCCAGGTCGGCCCGTTCCGCGTCGGTTTGCTCTGCGACGTTGTCAGCGGTCCAGACGCGGCCACGGAGCAGCAGCGGTGTGCTGCTGTCCGCCGAGCCCCAGGGATGGCCGATCCGGACCTCGCCGTCGTCGCCGAGCCGTACGAGCTCGCGGATCTGCGAACCGTAACGCTGGGGGTCGCCGAACGCGGCAAGCGCCATCATGCTGCCCTCGGGTTCGTCGCCCGGCGGGATCACTCGGCGGGCCAGGTTTCGGTAGAAGTGCCCGAGGGAGGAGTGAACGCGCCGAGGTCCGACAGGGCCGGGAACCACGGTCGGCATGCTCTGGTGGACGCGGTCGATGCGATCCGGCCGCAGGTCGTAGCCGGTGATGCGTTCCCGCCCCGGACCGAAGTCGGAGCCGAGGGAGGAGCCGCCGGCGTCAATGACGAGGCCCGCCGCGTGGTCGTGTCCGGAGAGCAGGTACCCGGAGAGCACATGGGCGGTGTGGTGGGAGAGAAGGCGGAGATGGTTACCGAGCGGGGCAGGTAAGAGAGCGGCGAGTTCGTCCCGCTCCTCGGTGAGCCACCAGCCGGCTGCGGGGTTGGGGCGCATGGAGGCGGCCCAGACGGCGTCGACGTCTTGCGGTTCGATGCCGGCGGCCTCCAGGCACCACTGAAGGGCACGGACCGGTGCGGCGAGCGTGCCCTTGCGGGTGGGGTGGTTGTGCTTGACGCCGCTCCAGCGTTCCTCTTCTGCCGCGTAGAGGCGGCCGTCGACGATCAAGGCGGCGGCGGTGTCGTGGTGGAAGTTCAGCCCGAGGACTGCGGGCATGGTCGTGTACCTCCGGTCTGGAGTCATGCGGTCGGAATGCGGGCAGGCAGGAGAGCGGCGCCCGAGTCGGTGTACTCGTGGCAGCGAAGGCAGAACCGGAAGTGATGGCCTCGGGGGGCGAACACCTTGGCCGCGAGGTCCTCGTCCCAGATGCTGAACTCGCTGTCGTCCTTCGCCATGGCGTTGAAGCAGCGGTAGCAGGAGCCGTCCATCTCGATCATCAGGTGCTGGTCGAGATAGCGGTCGCAGATGCCGCGCAGCTCGTTCGCCGGCTGGCCGACGTCGACGTGGTGCACGTGGTTGGTGACGTGGATTGCGCCGTACGTGTCGCACAGCCTCGCGAGCTCCACGAGACGGGAGGAACTGATGCCTTCCAGCACGCTGTTGACGACCACGGTCTTGCCGGCTTCGCGGAGACGGGGCACGACGGCGTGCACTTCGGCGTAGTTCTCGTGCTCGTCGTCGCAGCCGATGAGGATCTGGTCGTACGAGCGGAGCGTGGCCTCCATGATCCGCTGGTTGCGGGCCAGCGTGATGGCGTTCGTGCCCAGAACCATGACCTTGTCCGGCAGGCGTGTCCGGGCGGCTTCGCTGAGAGCGGGGAAGTCCCGGTGCACGGTGGGTTCGCCGCCGTTGATGTGCAACTGCTGGAAAGGGATGGTCTCCAGCCGGGTCAGGATGGTGGAGAACAGCTCTGGGGCCATGTTCTCGCCTTGGGCGCCGTCGGCGAAGATACAGAAGTCGCAGGAACGGTTGCATTTCGTCGTGATCTTGATCTTCGCCGTCTTCAGGGCGCGGGGCTGGGACGCACGCGCGGGCATGGCGGGGCTCCTTGTGTCAGGGGTGGATGGCACTGGGCGGGAGGCTCAGGAATTCCTGCACCGTGGACTTCTGCCGGTGCCAGAGCGCGAGGGTGGTGCGCAGGGTGTCGGGAGTCGTCGGTCCGGCGGGGATCAGCCCGGCCATTCGGGCGGCCAGGCGTTGGGCGGGAGTTGCCCCGTCCTCCGCGAGCGCGTTCAGGGTCTGTGCGGCGGAACGAAGTTCCTTTGCCTCCCGCCGTATCAGGTACTCGGTCGCGACACCGGGCGGCGGATCGAGGTAGTACAGCCAGCGGGCGACACGTACGCGGAGCATTCCGGCGGTCATTGCCCAGTCGGTTGCAGCGGAATCCTTGCCCTGGTCAGGAGGGTGGCTTGCCTGCGGAATGCGGCGCATGGCCGCTTCCAGGGAGACGTGTGCCGCGCGGAGCAGGTGGCGCGGGCTGCGGAGTCGCCCGTTGGGTCCGTCTTCGGAGTGCCGGAGAAACAGCTCGGCGTACGCGTCCAGCCCGTCCGGGCGCCACTGGGTGAGCGCGGCGGTCTTGCCGGGACAGCGCGTCCGTGTCGCGAGTGCGGCGGCGGCGAACCAGCAGGGGGCGAGGTAGTGCCAGGCCACGCAGTGACGCCGGTACGCAGTGATGTCCTCGACCACGTTGTCCGTACTGTCCGCCGCGAGCTGGTACCGGCCTCCGAGCCGCGACTGGAGAATTGCCCGGTAGAAGCGTTCGTCGATCTCGCACCAGGGGGCCATCTGGGCCCGGGACCTCCAGCGTTGGAAGTCCCGGGCGCTACCGCTGATCAGCGACCAGGTCGCGAGCTCAGGTGCGCAGACGAGCCGTCCGTCCGCTTCGGGCACGGTGAATGCGAACCCGGGAGGATGCTCCAGAAGCCGCCCGTGGGAGACCTCCCGGCGGACCGCGGACTTGTGCGCGGCGGCCAGACGGTGATTCCACTCCTCCCAGTTCGCGGGTGCCTCGGGAAGGAGGACACGCACGTCGATGTCGGAGTGGGGAGCCAGCAGATCGGCCGGCTGCCACTTGTGCGTGAGCATCACGGCCCCGACCCCGTGGGCGTCCAGCTCGTGTTCGTACAGCGTTCCGAGACCCGGGTAGAGAGGCGGTGCTTCGGCCGCGACCATCACCGCTCCCCGGTGGAGGATCGGGTGCACGACGGCTGGGCCGCGTCCGAGGGGAGGACGGGGAGGAGAGGCAGCAGGACCGGGGTGCCCTCGGGACGCTCCATCCGGTCCCAGCGAAGGTCGTAGTCGACGTAATGGAAGCCCTGCCAGGCGTCGTTCGTGTTGCGGTCGAGCATGGCCTGGAAGAGATGGGCGAAGGCATCTCCGAGGGTGCTGTCGGCGAGGTGGGGCTTCAGGGGGATGTCACGGTTGTGGAGGATGCAGGGGCGGGCCACACCAGTGGGCGTGATCTTGATGCGATTGGCGTCGGAGCATGTGGCACAGCTGGAGTTGGAGATGAAGCCGATCGAGCCTGCCCAGCCGTCGGGACGGAGGTACTGCCCGGGGCTACGGACCCCGAGCTGTTCACGAGAGACCTCCCCCGCACCCGCGAACCATTCGTGGAGACGATTGCGGACGTCCGCCTCGTTGATGAACTCGGTGTCGAACAGCGCCTGTGCGGGCCCGATGTTCTGGAGTTCGATCAGACGGACGGCGACAGGTAGGTCGCGGGCCAGCTCGGCCACGGCGAAGGCGTCGTCGAGGTAGGTGCGCTGGAGGACGCAGTTGATCTTCACCCGCATTCCGAGGGAGAGGGCGTTGTCGAGGGTGCGCATAGTCGTGCGCGGGTCGCCGCCGCCCATGATCGTGGCGGATCGCTTCGGGTCGAGGCTGTGGAGGCTGAGGTTGAGGTACGTCAGTCCGGCGCGGTGCAGCTTCTCCACGCTCAGGCCGCGGCGTAGGTTGCCGTGGCTCGTCATGCCGATCGCGGCGTCGGGGCCGAGGCCGTCGGCGAGGCCCTCGATCACGTCGAGGATGTCCGCCCGCAGGGTCGGTTCGCCGCCGGAGCAGTGCGCCTTCCGGATGTTCCAAATCCCGGCCTCGGCGGCGATGGCCGCGTAGTCGGCGGTGGTCAGGGGGCGGTCTTTGTGCCCGTAGTCCGGCATGCAGCGGGGCTTGCAGAACACGCAGTCCAGGTTGCACAACGAGTTCAGGGTGAAGGCCAGGTAGGGGTGGTTGCGGCCGGTGGCCGCGAAGGCTGCGGTCAGGTCACGGTGGCGGGTGGTGGGCATGGGTCAGCCTCCTGCGAGGGGGGAATGGGCGTCGGGTATTTCGGCCAGGCCGTTGAGCGGCTGGCCAGCAAGGAATCGGCGCAGGTTCTCGGCGAAGAACGCGACCGCCTCGTTCATGTACGTGTGGCAGAGCGTCGAGCTCTTCGGCGTGAGGACGACCCGGGGGTGGAGCCGCAGCGGATGGCGAGCGGGCAGGGGTCTCGGGTCGGATACGTCCAGCGCGGCGCCCCGCAGGTGGCCGGTATGGAGGGCGGCCAGGAGGGCCGACTGGTCGACGGTTGTCGCACGGCCGAGGTTGAGGAAGATGGCTCCCGGCTTGCAGGCCGTGAAGAGGGCGTGGTCGAAGAGATGGTTCGTGGCCCGGGTGGTCGGCAGCAGGTCGACCACCACGTCGGCGATGGCGACGGCCTGGTGCACCGCCGAGGCGTGCATCCAGGTGATCCCGTCCCTCGCTGCCACAGGCGGCGTCCGGCGTACTCCGATCACGTCCATACCGAAGGCGCGGGCGGTGCGGGCGAGGTGGCCTCCGATGCTGCCGCAGCCGACGATGGTCATCGTCGACCCGGCCAGGTCGAAGAACTCCTCGGCGAGGTCGTCCTTCCACCAGCTCCGGTTTCGCTGAACGCGCTGGCTCGTGAACAACCCGCGAGAGAAGCCCAGGATCAGCCCCATGGCGTGCTCGGCCATGGGACGGCCGTGGAACCCGTACGAGCGGGTCAGGGCCACCCCGGCGGAGTGCGCCTCGGTGACGGGCAGATGGTCGGTGCCGGCGGCCGGGGATGCGATCCAGTTCAGATGCGGTGCGCCGGCCAGCCAGGAGGGTTCGAACCGCCAGCCGAAGTAGATGCTGGTTTCCGCCAGCCGGTACGGCACGTCCTCCTCGGCGGCCGTACGGAAATCCACGCCCGGGAAAGAAGCACGAAGGGAACGCTTGTGCTCGGCGGACAACCGCCAGAACGAGTGCGGGGATTCCAGGTTGATGAGCACCACCGGCCGGGTCACCGGCCCCTGCTTTCCCCGGTGGGCGACGGAGCCAGAGCCCAGGGGGCGATGCGGCCGATGGCGGAGCCGATGTTGGCCTCGTAGTCGTGGCGTGAACGCACCAGAGCCGCACCGGCGTTCCGGAGCCGCTCGCGTTCTCGGGGCAGGGCGGTCAGGGCTCGGTGCAGGGCGGACGCCAGAGACTGGGAGTCCCTGGGTGCGGCGGTGAATCCGGTCTCGCCTTCGATGACGGTCTGGGCCAGTCCGCCGGCGCTGGTCGCGACGACCGGCCCCGCCCCCGCCGCAAACGCCTCCAGAGGTATCCGTCCGAAGGGCTCCTCGCGCGAGGGAACGACGACCGCGTGCAGCGCGGGGCTGTGCAGCCAGGAGCGGATGGAGGGGGTGAAGCGGGTGATCAGCGTCGCGTCCAAGCCGTAGGTGCGGATACCTGCTGCCAGGTGCCTCTGGTACGAGCTCAGGTGCTCGTGTTCACCTGACGTGACGGCCGCCAGGAGTAGGTGTGGCAGGCGGACCCCTCGTTCCTTCAGAACGTGCAGCGCCTCCAGGAGGTCTTCGAACCCCTTGCTGGGCACCGCGCGCCCCAGCGCAAGCAGGAAGCCGGCTCGGGCCTTGAAGGGCAGGGGCCGAACATGCGTCGGCCTGGCCATCTCCTCTCGGATCAGCCCGTTCGGGATGTTCACGATGTGCGCCTGCGGGATGGCACAGTTCGTGACGAGGTGGTTTCGCATGTGGGTGGAGATGGCCCCGATACGACCGCGCTGGGCGGTCGCCGCCCGCAGGGCCTCACGTTCCCAGCGGATTCGGGACAGGTCTCCAGGCCGCGTCAGGGCCGCTGCGGAGCGGGGGATGACCAGCAGGTCTGTGGTCGGTGGCGTGTAAGCCGCGAGGCCGAGGAAGGGAACGTCGAGGCCGACGAGCAGACAGCGGCTCGTGCGATCGGCGACGCGTGCGGCAGCCTTCCCCGCCAGGGCGCACAGGTGCGTGGAGCCGCGGACCGAATCCGGGGGCATCTGGACCTCGGGAATCGTGATCACCTCGGCCTCCGCCTCGTCCAGCATCAGCTGGACCTCGCGGCTCCACCGCAAATCGTGCGCGACCGCTGTTTCAGAGATGGGTGGGGAGATCACGGAGAGGCGGCCCGTCGGCAGGAGGCGGGTGAGCGCCGTGAGGAAGGCACGGTTACTGAAGCCGGTGCCCGACTCGGCGCCGTACAGGCCCTCGTGAAGGGCGACGACTACGCGCGGATGGCGAACGGCCGTCGGCGCTTCAGCGGACGGGGACGGTGGGGTCGCATGGTCGATGCGCACCGTTTGGTGCCTCCTTCGAAGACAGGATCTTGCAGGCGCGGGCATCAGAGCGTTCTCGCAGGCGAAGAGCTGGGCGCGCGCGTCAGACGGCACCAGGCGCGGGTGCCGTCGGCGCCGGTCGTCAGGGACCAGGCGTCGGCCAGTGCCTCGACGAGGACCAGGCCCCGCCCCGATTCGGCCTGCTCCTCGGGCGCTGGGTGAGAGGTAGGCGCGGGTCGAAGGCAGCCACCGTCGGTCACGGTGATCTCGACCTCCAGGCCACCGACGACCGGGCTCCTGCGGTCCACGCACAGGACCAGAGGCGGGTTTCCTGAGGCGAACGCATTCGTTGCGAGTTCCGACCCGATCAGTCGGGCGTCGTCGAGCAGGTCCGCCTCGGTGCCGAGGAGCGCCACAGCGACGGCTTCCCGAGCGACCGCGGCCGCCCTCGGCCCGTATGGCAGGTCCGTGATCAGCGTGGTCGTATCGCCGCCATCGGCGTACCCGTGTGAGGGCGCGGAGACCGGTCGCCTGGTGGCGTGCTCCAGCACACTGCCCGGCCGGTCTCGGGAGGTGCTCGTGTGGTTTCTCAAAGCCCACCTCTTTCTCCGCCGGCGTCGAAGGCGGCGCCTTCCGCCGTGACTCAAGAACACCGGAGGAGGCTGGTCGCGCAGCACCCGATCAGTCGGTCAACTCGGTCAACTTCCTTGATAGGCAAGAGATTCGGCAGCTGCCTGCCCCACCATGGGGAGCGCGAAGCGGTCGACGAGCCCCTGGGACGCGAGGTGGTCGCACGTGGCACAGCAGGCAGGGGGACCGAACGCAGTGCTGTCGGGCTGCCTCGACGAACTCGGATGGAGCCCCAAGGCGCTTGCTCGCAAGCTCAACAGGGTGTTCGGAGCGGGCACCGTCGCCGAGTCGGCGCCGTACCACTGGAGGGACGGCGGTTCCCTTCCGCGTTCGCCGTTACCGATGATGGCTGCCTACGTGCTTTCCCAGGAGTTGGGCAGAGCCATCTCGGTGGCCGAACTGTGGCAAGGCCGCGCGGGCGACTCCTCGGCTCTCGTCCCTGCGGACACGGATCTCGCACGGCCCTGGACCGTGCAGGGCATGGAGGCGATCGTGGAGGACTGGGTGATGGGAGGGCTCGTCGACCGGCGCCGATTCCTCGCGATTTCAGGCGCGGGACTCCTCGCGATCGTCGCCCAGTACCTTGACGGAACGGCCGGGCGAGGCCAGTACGCGCCCCGGATAGCTCCGTCGAACGGCGTCGATCCACTTGTCGACCAGGTCGAGCAGCACCTGTCCATGCTCCAGTTGCTTGACGACGAGCACGGAGGAGCGCGACATCTCCCATACGTAGGTGCACAGTTCCGTGCGGTGGGGCTACTCATCCACGATGGTGGTCACTCGCCCGTCGTGACGAGCAGGCTTATCCGCGCGCTCGCGGAGATCGGCCAGCTGGCCGGCTGGATGGCCTTCGACGCCGCCGATCACGGCCTAGCGCAGCGCTACTTCGCCACGGCGCTGAGAGCCGCGCATCAGGCCAACGACCTGCCCCTGTGCGCCCACATCCTGGGCGACCTCTCCTTCCAGGCAGCGAGCCGAGGACACCCAGCGGACGCAATTGCCCTCGGCGAGGCTGCCCGCCGTGCCAGCGAAGCCGCTCCGCCCGCCGCCCGGGCATCCGTCCTTTCCCGGCTCGCCTACGCGTATGCTGCCGCCGGCCGTGACAACGACTTCGCGCATACCCGTGGCTCTGCCCGAGAACTGATCGCAAGTCGTGACGGCAGCCAGGAGGAGCCCCGTTGGATGTACTTCCTGACCGACAACCACCTGGACTGCCAGGCCGGCTACGGCTTCATCCAGATGGGGCGCGCGCGGCAGAAGGCGGATGGCGGCACGAAGGCCCGACGATTCATCGCGCAGGGGACCGAGATGCTCCGGTCCGGGGCATACGACGTTTCGCGTGGCGATCCCAGCCAACGTAGGGCCATGTTCGAGGGTGCCTGGCTGGCCTTGGGGCACAGCGCTCACGGAGACCTGGAGGCGGCCTGCGAGATCGGACAGATCGCGGCTGATCGCCTTGACGTCGTGCGTTCACCGAGGAGCGCCGCCCTACTGCACCAGCTTGCCGCGGACCTCCGCCGCCGCCAGCGCAACCCACACGTCCGCAGCTTCCTCCCGGTCCTCGAAGACGCACTCGCCCGACATGCTCCATCGCCGCCACCCGGCCGTTAATGTCGAGATCATGAACGCAGGGGAGCGCGTTGTCGTTGTCGGGGCTGGGGTGGCAGGACTGACCTCCGCCGTCGTTCTCGCCGAGGCCGGGGCATTGGTGCGAGTGATCGCCGAGCAGGTGCCCGGTGCCACCTCGCTGGCCGCCGGGGCGATGTGGGGCCCGTACCTGGTGGAGCCGAAGGACAAGGTCGACCGATGGGGGCAGAGGTCCCTGGAGGTATTCCGGGAGCTGGCCGAGGACGAGGCCACAGGTGTCCGGCTCACCAGCGGCATCGAGGCATCGCGTATGGCCGAGTCTCCACCGGACTGGGCTACCACCCTGCCGGGGTTCCGGCCGTGCGAGCCGACCGAACTTCCGACCGGGTTCACCGCCGGGTACCGGTTCACAGTGCCGCTGATCGACATGCCCGCATATCTCGACTACCTCCTGCGCCGGCTGCATGCAGCGGGCAGCACGGTTGAGCAGCGACGTCTGGCCTCGTTCGCGGATGTCGGTCCGGCCACCGTGATCGTCAACTGCGCGGGCATGGGGGCCCGCGGCCTAGTCCTGGATCCAGAACTGCGGCCGATCCGCGGCCAGCACGTAGTGGTCACCAACCCGGGGCTCACCGAATTCTTTTCCGAGGACACCGGTACGTCACCGGATCTGCTGTGCTTCTACCCGCATGGAGAGACCGTCGTCCTGGGCGGCACAGCTATCGACGGCGAAGGCAGCCTCACCCCAGACGACAAGGCGGCGGCCGGCATTCTGGCTCGATGCGCCAAGGTCGAACCCCGCCTCGCCCGCGCCCGTGTTCTGGAGCACCGGATCGGCGCTAGGCCCACCCGTGCCACGGTCTGCGTGGAGGCGGAGCGAGGGGAGGGCGGTGCGCTGGTCGTGCACAACTACGGTCACGGGGGTGCCGGTGTCACTCTGTCGTGGGGGTGCGCCGAGGAGGTTCGGGATTTGCTTGCTCTGAACTGACTCGGGGTCTACGGCTGCCAGACGGAGAGCAGTACTCAGCTCACGGAGGTTTCCGTCCAGCAGGCGCTCGGTAAAGTGGTTGGTGCGGCAGGCGCGCTCGACAGAGTCGAGCTGTACCTCAAGGTTGGCCGCAAGGTGGCCCCCTCCACGGCGACTTCGTTCACGGAGTGCCACCGCGCTTATAGCCGACCCACAGCCGACCGCCGGCCTGCTCCAGCACTTCGTCCACGACTTCCACGAGTGGCTCAATCCGCCTCGCCAGTACGTCACGGAGGCCGTCGTGAAGGCGCATGCTGAGTCCCGGCGCCGTGGTCTCAAGACGGCGCGCCAGCCACTTCCCGCCTCCGTTCCAAGATCCGCCGACGGTCAGCGCCAACTCGCCAACTCGCTGGTGCGTCGCACCAATTCGGTGGCAATGAACAACCGTTCGCTCTGATCTTCGCTCCCCGCAAGGTCGTCGAGAAGGTCAGTGATCGCATAGCGGCGATCATCGATCTCTTCTGCCGACACCGTGGGCGGTCCCGCCGCGGTCAGCTTCCGGGCCTCAGCGGCGACGTAGGCGCCGACCCCGTCGTGGTCGAAGAGCAGGATTCCGTCGGCGCACATCCAGAGCAGCGGTGATCTGCGCTTTCGTACTTCCCGTTCGACGAATGCGTGCCACGTTGCCTCGGTGTGCACGAACATCTCCACGGGCCACTCACCGTGCTGGACGCTTGCCCGGTACGGGGCTGGGGGTCCATGAAGCAGCACCACGATGTCGAGGTCCGACATCGCCGTGCGGCGGTCCGTCACGACGCTGCCTCCGAGGAAGGCGGCCCGGGCATCAGGGTGGTGCTCCTTGATAGCGGCACGTGCGGCGTCGATCGCATCCATGCAGCAACTATTCAGCACTCTGTCTGTCGTGCGCACCGGGTTTCTATGGGGATACGGCAGGGCTGTCCCCAGGGACCGACTGCTGCTCCTTCTGGCATGTCTCCAGGCCAGCGGACACGTGCCTGGGGGCGAGAAGTCGGCGAATGGCCTCGGGTTGTGGCCTTGGCCTCCGTCTGCGCTGACATTGACGCGGGATGGGGTTGATGGCCCCTATGCGGCGCCTCCGGCGACGTACGAGCGTCGCCTGCGTCCCAGTTGTCCTCTGACATGGAATGTAGTCGTTTGACAGCGAACCCAGTCGTGCGAGGTGAGCACGCTCCTGCATGCAGGAGCGTTGCCCGCGACGCTACATCGTTGAAGACGCAGACCGACGAGAGTCTCACACGATCTGGTCCGATGTTGTCGAGTTGAGGACGAAGGGAGTAATCGCTGCAGCGGTGAGCGGGGAGGACAAGTACGCTCCGAGGGTGTGGAAGTCGATACGGCCAATCGGGGTGTCGGCGTGCTGGTCAACGGGGAATCGGTCGCCGAGCCGGCGGGGAATCGCCACAAGGTCACCTGTGTCGGCGAGGTTCACCCAGTATCCGACCCCGGCAGGTCGGGCGCCCCGATCGGCGATGGGTGCGGGCACCAGGTGATCAAAGATCCCGCCTGGCAGGCCCAGGGGAGAGCCCAGGGTTACGAAGCAGTCCACGGTCAGTTCGGGGTGTGCATGGAGGGCCTCGTACGCGACGACGGAGCCGAGGGAGTGCGCCAGCACCACGCGGGGGCGCACCCGTCGGATCGACTCGGCTACGGCGGATCGGGCGGCATCCCGTACCTGCGGAACGTGGAGGTAGCGGCGGACCTCGCCGGCCAGCTGGACGGCGAGCCGGATGACCGTCCCGATGGGGATGTTGCGGCGTCGGGAAACCCAGGACAGGACCTGCCGCAGCGGTGCAGTAATCAGTCCCTGCCGTTCCTGGAGGGTGGGCGAACCCAAAGCCAGCGCCCAGGCGATGACCACGGACTGTTCTCGTTCATCGATGGCAAGCACATCCGGCACGACAGCCTGCCGCTCCCCGCCGTGGGTGTGATGAGCGTAGTACGCGACGTGGAGGGCGGGGAGTTGGGAGGCGCCCAGTCCGGCGGCCGTGAAGCCATGCTGAAGTTTGGGCCGCCACTGCCCTGCTAGTTCGGTGGCTGCCTGTTCCGGCGAGCGTCCGTTCAGGTGGTTGCCAATACCGTGCACTGCGACGATCGTCACTGCTCTGATCCTTCCTCCGAGTAACAGTGAACGGAGTACGCCGGAAATCGCCACGGACCGCCGGCGGTCACGCCGTCGACCTTGCTGATCTCGTACATGTGTGCCTCCAGTCGAACGACCTCAAATCCATCGGGCGTCAGTACGTCGACGAGAGCATCGTAGAGTTGGGCAGTCGTCGCAGCGATGGAGCGGTTGCAGACCAGGCCGGACGAAGGCGGCAGTCCTCTCTCCCATTCGTCGACGGTGTGCAACTCCCATCCGTCTGCGCGGGCATCGCCACATAGCAGTTCGCCCGGCAACCATGCCAGGACGTGGGTGACGCGGACGGTCGGCCGCGTCGGACGGAGCCCCGGCGCCGTTGCGGAGCAGGTCCAGCCGAGGGCCGTGACATGGCCGGCCTTGCTGCCTACCAGCACGCCGTTCTCGTAGGGGGCGATCGTGTGTACTCGATCCGGGACTGGGGCCGGCGGTCCAAGGGGATCGCCGGATTCGACATCCCACGCCTGTACCTCCGCCTCGCTGACAGCGGCCACGAGTACCGGCCTGCCGTTCACTTGGCTGACAGCCATCACCCGCGGGTCGGCCACCGGGACGGAACCCACGAGCGAGGCAGTCACAAGGTCCCAGACCCGCACCTGATCGTCGTCCGACGATTGCTCAGCAGCGAAAAGGCGCTCGCCCTGCATTGCGACCGCTCCGATCCGGTCCAGCGTGATCGCTTGCCGCAGGGTGCTGTCAGCCATCGACCAGAGATGAACTCTGTGTTCATTGTGGACGCTGATCAGGAGCGACTCGCCGCCAACGGCGCCTGCGACCAGCTCTGTGACCGGCCCTTCCACGTTGGCGAGGAGATGGGAAGGCGATCCCTTGATCGTGTCCCAGACATGGATACTGCCGTCGGCACCGCCGACCACGGCCCACACCGAATCGCCGTGCGCCACAGCGGCCAACGCGGTGGCCGGGGCGGGGAGGCAGACCGTCGATTCCAGTGCATCCTCACGGACATTCCAGGTGTCGAGCTCATTCTCCGCGGTCACCGTGACGATGTAGGACGCGTCGCTGGCCGTCACGGTGGCGGCATGTCTGAGCCTGCCCAGGTCGGTCAATTCTCGATCCTCGGAGCCGGTGTTCAGGTCCCAAGCCTTGATCGTGCCGGACTCGAGTTCGGCGCTGAGTGCGATCTCCGAGCCGCCGATCCGGATGGTGCCCAGCATTGTGGCGGGGTGCCAATGGTTTTGGCCGTGACCGAAGCGTGGGCAAACGTCAAGGTCCCACACTCGCATGTTGCCGTCGCGATGGGCGGTCAGCGCGAGCTGAAAGCGGTCGATGCGGCGGATATCCCCTAGCGCCAGCCTTCTGTCCTCTGGGCGCGTGACGACCTGGACGGTGTCACCGTTCGCCCGGACCGCGTACATGCTGGCGGTGTAGGCGACGAGGGAGAACAGCGGGGCCGGCTCGTTGGTGCGCTGGATCCGCACTGCTTGGAGCTCGCCGGCCGATGTGAGGCAGACGGGCCGCCCGTCCAGTTTGCGCAGCACCCTCGGCCCGTCATCTTGAGGTGCGGCGCAAACATAGTGGATCGCGAGGGAACCGTCCGCAGCCTCCACTGCGAGTATCGAGGAGATGGCGGTGTTCCCGGCGTTGACGGTGTCCAGGGTCTTGCCGAACGACTCATCCAGCAGGCCGATCTGGCTGATGTCACCATTGACCCGACCAACTACAAGGACGGTTTCGTCCCCAGTGTCGGCGACCGCCAAGGCAGAGATCCCGGCGCCGTCGAGGTACGCGTCGGCAACGAGCGCACCCGTGGCGAGATCGTGCAGTCGCAGTACGTTCTGGTCAGTCACCATGGCAATGACCGCCCGCTCCTCCAGATCCATGATCACCATGTGAGTGATGGCATGTCTGTCTTTCCAGTGCGTCGAGGAATACCGGAGGACGGCGCCGGTTCGGCGCGGTGCGATGTCCCACGCTTGGAGGGAGCCGTCGGTGCCGCCGAACACAGCGAAGAGCCGTCGATGGGCAGCTCCCAGGGCCAGGGCCGACACCGTGGTGCCCAACTCGTCCTTGGTGATGACGTGCAGCAGGGACTCCTCAGGCAAGCCCGTACTCCAGCGCGTGCAGAGCACTGCCTGTTCGTCTTGAAGATGGCGCGCCAGTCCGGCCGCCCGGTAGGTCACAAGGCTCTGCTGAAGCCTCGCACGCCGTGTCTCCAGCAATCCGTCCTCTCCAAAGAGGCTGCCACGACCGAATGCCTTGTGGTAAGCGGCTCCGGCTCGCCGCGCCGTGGGCGCTTGCGTCCTGTGAACGGCTCCCCAGATGCTGTTGCGGTCGGCGCGGACTAGGTACTCCGGGTGCAGGAACATCTGGTCGACTGCGGAACCGCCCGGCACAGCGGCGGCATGATCCATAAGGTGTCGTAGCAGATAGGGTGCACCGAGGTCCCACCGAGGCCCCTCCGCACCCCACCATCCGGGGACAGCCGACAGTAGCTCGTGGAAGAGCTTGTCGGTGAGCCCGTCGAGTTCGGCCCCGGCGTCACGGAAGTGTTCGGTGATCGTCTCGTGGAAGAACCGGTAGAGCTGACGCCCGTCCGAGTCGATGTTCGTCCGTAGATAGAAACGGGCGGTGGCCAGCTTCTCGCGGGCCTCACCCGGTGTCAGGGGGCGAAGCCCTTGACCTGCGGCCATGGCGGCAGCGGTGGCCGCTGCCGCCACAAGCTCCAGTGGCATACCCTGACCCCGCGCTTGTGCCAGCCCCACCATTACGTGCCGCATCCACGGGTCACCGTCCAGCGTGGTCCGCAAGTGCAGTTCGAGTAGGTGCGGCAGCGTCTGCGGCAGCCGGGCGACCGCCTCGGCAGGTTCCAGGGGTGCACCGGCCCGCAGGAAGTCGGCGAAGAGTGCTGCGATGAGGAAGGTGCTGCGCCCGCGGCTATGAGCAATCGGAGTGGCAACCGCACGGGCTACGGACTCGCGGAGGGCCTGGTCGCTGTAGCCGGGTGCGCTGTACAGGATGTCGGCGATGTAGGTTGTGAGGTCGTTCGCAAGGGTCTCGATGCTGGAAGAGGTGTCCAGGTTAAGCACCACCCCGCGGGGGCCAGGCGCTCGCCAGAACCGCTGGCTGTCCGTCTGCGGCGGGCGCATTCCTACGAGTGCTCGGAAGGCGGGGCGACCGTCGGGGCGGAGCGTGCACAGGAGCTCGGGTAGCAGATCGCGGGTGATGCGGTCGCTCTCCAGGGCTTCGTCAACGGCATCGAGGATGAGTATTACCGGTTCTGGTAGGTCCTGGGCGATGCGTTTGAGCTGGTCGAGAACTGGCTCACAGCTAGCGGCGGCCGGCTCCGTGTCCTCGGGAGTCAGTTGGGCCATGATCGAAGCAAGCACCTCGGCCATGCTCCGGTGCCGGGCATGGACCGCGACAAGAGTCGGGTAACGACGCTCCGGGCGGAACTGAGCAGGAATGCGGCCAACCAGCCCGGCGCTCAGCTCGGCGAGCTGGTTGTGCGACAGGAAGACCGTTACCCCCAGCAGTGCCGACTTTCCGACCCCAGGGCTTCCGGTGACCAGCAACAGGGTTTCGTCGCTCGCCAGCCAGGAGCGAATCTGGGCCAGCTCACGGGTTCGCCCAGTGAATAGGCAGGCCATGATCGCAGCCGCATCGTCCAGGCGGCCGGACGCCCGGGTGAGGAAGTGGACCGGGTCCAGACCGGGGTCGAACTCCGTCGCTAGTTCCCGGACTGCAAATCGCAGTCGGCTCCGAAGACGTTGCCAGCCGTCTGTACTGAACGCCGGATTGGCGAAGAACTCCGGTACTGGCAACGAGGCGGCTCGGCGCGGCGAGTGCACCACGGTCTGCGGATATCCCTCACCGAGGCGGACCAGCTCCCGTGCGATCTCGTCGGCGACAGCCTCCACCGGCACGTGGGACAAAGTCGGAGAAATGTCCCAGTGTCCCAAACGGAGCCGCTCAAACGCTTGGGCCGTGGCCTTGGTGAACCGTGCGTCAAAGGCGCTCTCGTCCGCCGTGCAGGCCGCGATCACCCAGGTCCTACGATCGCCCTCGGGGACGTCCTGGAACAGCTGATAGTCCGTCGCGGCCCCTGCACCACAAACATCGAGCAGGAACAGGACAGGAGACTGGTTGGATCCGTGCTCGACCTCGTTCAGCCATCGACCTACATCGATCGCCGACTCCGGGAGGTCGGTCGGACGGCTGTCGTGCACGGGCAAGTACAAGACCCGGCGGCGAAGAGCCCCGTGACCAGCAAAGTGAACGATACGCGGCCGACTCGCCGAATCGTGCCGTAGTTGCCGCCAGCTCTCCTCAGTGCTGACCCGATCCGCGTTGATCACCGGTTCACCGACGTTCAGCCCGTCGAAGCGCGAAAGCACCGCGGCGAGTTCACGCACCTGCGGTTCAACCGACGGCAGCGGACGGAACCCCTCCGACATGGGGTTCCACTCGCCGTTGACCACGCTCTCAAAGGTCCCAACCCCGAGCAAAAGTGCTCGAACCATCATCCCCCCGTGCCCGTACGCGTCGGTCTCCAGGCTATCGGGATCGAGGCTGGTCACCCCTCACGACGAGATTCACTGTCAGAAAGCCCAGACGACTGCATTTGCTATCAAACGACTCGATTGGATGACGAAGGACACCAGTTCGCCGGGGGCAGACAGGAAAGAGCCGCGAAAGACTGGCCAGCGAGGGCACAGAGATGTCAACGTAGACGACCCGCCAGAACCCCAGGTCAGAGCGCTGATCGGTGCGCCTGCGGCTCCCTCTGGCCGCAGCTTCTTCACTCGTCTACCTAGCTGGCGGCGCGACGCCGACAGCGGGCTCGGGCGCCTGCCGCCCGAGGTCGCCGTCGCTATGAACCGGCAGGCTCCCGTCCAGGCGCTGCCGCGCCACGTTGCCGGCGCCCAGTACACCCGAACCCGGCTCTTGGAGGCACTCCTGAATCCGCGCTACCCGTTCGATCCCTCTTTCGCGGCTGGCGCTCTTCCCGCGTACTGGGTCAGCCCCCGACACCTGGCCGACGATGACGGTCGTCTCTGCGATGTCGTCGCGGACAGCCTCGCAGGTCTGGGCTGGACGAGTCTGACAGCCGTGCGAGGACGGCGAGACTTCGATGAGCTGGGAGATCACCAGGTGGTGCGCAGCACCGTCCTGCACATCAGTCCCGACGCTCTTCGATGGGCACAGTGGGTGCTGGCGGACGAGCCGTTCCACCTTGGTGGCCTGCCGGTCGCGTGGCAGGTCTCGGCCCGCTCGGACACCACCAGTTCGCTCGCGGACTGGTCCGCCTACTTCACCCCAGGCGTACCGGGAGAGGTCATAACCGAGTTTCTCCTGGCGCTCGACCAATGCAGTCAGCCCACCACCTTGTACGACGGTCCCGAACTGGTGCTCGCTACGGCCGCCGGGAACGGTTGGCTCCGGGACGCCGACCAGCCCCACGCGGCGGCGATGCACCCCACCTTCACCGCCCGCCTCAGCCTCGGCGAGGTGCCGCCCCTCATTCAGGATGCCGACCCCAGCGTCCTGACCGCCGAGGGAGACGGGCAGGTGGCGATCGGCTGGCAGGCGTGGGCTGAGCCTGCAATGGGGGCTCCGTACCTGTGGGCCGCCTCATTCAGCGCGAGCGTGCCGCACCGTTTGGTCGCCGCGTTCGCCTCCTCGCTCAGCTCCACGGCACCGGTACTGCGCCGGGTGCTGCCGGAAAGTACGCGGGACCAGCTCCTGTGTGCCCCCGCCAACTGAGAAGCGCCCCACTCCGCGTAACGAAGCCGGGCCTCCCGTCTGGGAGGCCCGGCTTTGTGGTGCTCTAGCAGGTCTTGTGTGTAGCGGACCCCGTGGTTGCTGGGGCGGAACCGTGTCAGCACTGGGGGCTACACCCAACTTGTTGGCACCGCTGAGCGACGGTGCCTATCTGATCTCTCGTCGCTCCGATCGCTGAGGCTGGCAGACACGCCGGCCAGGCCGATTCCTCGCCCTGGTCGAACAACGACGCGGCCCTTCGTCAGTAGGTGTTGGCGGTGAAGGGGCGCGGGGGTGTGGCTACGAGGCCGAGCAGGCGGTTGAACTCCGTCCGGTCCTCTTCGCTCATGAGCTCGTGGGCGTTGCCGAGGTTCTTCACGGTGAGCTGCTGCATGAACGGGGCGAGGAAGCGCTGCAGTGCTTCCGAGGCGTCAGCCCATGCCTGCCGGTGCTTCACGAAGCGCTTGAACTGCGCGTCAAAATCGAGGAACTCGCTGCGAGTCGCTGTGAGGACATGATCCTGTTCCTCCTTGCTGAACGGCCGTCCATCGCGATGGCTCCACGTGTTGGTGTCGGCTCGGTACTTGAAGTCCGCGTCGGCGAGGAGGGCGATGATGTCGGGTCGGGATGAGGTTGCGGTCATACGGGTGTGACGCTCCTTGTGGGATTGGGTGGGGAGCATCAATCGTCTGGAGAATCGCCGGTTGGGCTAACCGGCGATCGTCGGCTATGTTGCGCCCGTTTCCCCGGGTCAGTGCCTGCGGCTGGAGTGGTTCGACGCCTGAGCCGCGGGCGGTGTGGCGGAGGCCGGTGTCGGGATGTGCCGGCCGTCTCGGGCGCCTGCGGTCTGGAGGCTTTCGGGTGCCGCTGAGGGCAGGTGGGCGCTGCGGCGTAGGCGCCAGACGAGGACATCGCTGATGGAGTCGGCGCTGGCGAGCTCGCGTCGCCGGGCGGCGTCGGCGAGCAGTGCGCCGGGGTCGTGGCCCGCTTGGCGGGCGTCGGTGAGGGTGACGGCCAGGGCGGGCCAGCCGGGCTCGGCCTGGATCCGTTCGGCGAACTCTGGCAGTGCCTGGTGCAGGAGATCGGCTTGCCGCTCTCGAATACGCGGTGCCATCCGCTGGCCTCGCTGGCGGAGGGCGGCGATGGGGTGGGCCGCAGCAGCCTGGTAGGCGGTGCGTAGGTGTTCGGCGGCTTGCTGGGCTGCGGCTGCCTGCTGGCTGTGGTGCCTTTTGGCGTGCCAGTTCGCTGCGGCGATGGCGAGGAAGATGGCCATGTCGATGACCATCGCCGTGGTGGCTCCGTCTTCGCCGCGGCCGAGTGCGGGGCCACTGTGGACGAGATCGTGTGCGGCCTGCCGCAGAGCGTGGTCATGCCCGCGTACGGCGCGGACATGGGAGCGGCCGGCCCGCTCGAACGCGTTGGCCGCCTCCCGCAGTTCCGCACGGGTGTGCGCGGCAGAGGTCTTGGCGAGCGCGTCCAGGACCTCACTCGCTGCGGCGATCTGTGCTGCCGCCATGCCGTCGTCGCCGTGGTCGATGATCAGTAGGGCCTGCCAGCTGGCAGCCGCAGCCCGGCGCCGAGCGAACGCGGGATGGGTCACCTGCGGCAGGGCGGGCTGCACCGGCTCGGAACCGCCCTCGGAGACCGCCTCTGCTTGGAGGGACCAGCGTTCGCGGATACGGGGCAGGGAAAGGTCGGGTGCGAGGGTGGAGCCGGCATAGAAGACCGGCTCGTCGTCCTTGTTGAGGTCACCAGGCAGTGCGACCTTGTAGCCGAGCAGGTCGCCCGAGGGTGCGATCCGCTTGCGGATCAGAAGGCCGTCGGCGGCCAGACGGTCGAAGAACTCATCTGTGGAGGCGGCCCCGGCCGACGCGCCGCGCACGGTCTCGCGCAGCTCCTCCCGCACCGTGCGCTCTCGCCCTTGGCGTTCGGCTTTGTGGCGCTCGGCGCTGGTGGGGCGTTTGGCTGTGGTGCCGTCGCCGGGGGTAACGCGGTGCAGGTCGTAGTCGGCTTCGATGAGACGGGCTTCGGCTTGGGCGCGCTGGCCGGAGCGGTGGTGATTGGGGCGGCGGCCGTCCTCGCGTACGAGGGTGGCGATGATGTGGATGTGGTCGTCGGCGTGACGGACGGCGGCCCACCGGCACCCGGCGTCGTCTACGCCACCGGAGTCGATGCCGGTGGCGGCCACGATGCGGCGGGCGATGGCGCCCCACTCCTCGTCGCTCAGGATGCGGTCGGTGCGTGCCGCGCGGACGGAGCAGTGCCACACGTGCTGGTCGGGTCGCTGGCCTTCGTCGAGGAGGTGCAGTGGCTGGTCGAGAAGCCGCTGGAGGTCTTCCTTCGTCGCGGAGGGGTCGCGGCCGGGGTCAGGCGCCATGTAGTCGAAGGAGGCGACAAGGCGCGGGTCGACGTGCTCTTCGCGGGTGCCCTTGCCGTAGAGGTAGTTGAGCAGGCCGCGGGTGCTGCGGCCTTGCTTGTGGATGCTGGGAATCAAGTGGTCTCGTCTGTCTGCTGGTTGTTGATCCGCTCGACGGCTGCCTCGGTGGCGGTGGCCGCGCGGCGGACGTAAGTGAGGGTTTCCTTGATGCGGGCGCTGTCGATGTCGCCGCCCGAGTTGAGGGTCTTGGTCATCTGGTTGAGGTTGCTGCCGGCCCAGCCGAGCTTGCGGCTGGTGGCGAAGAGCTCGGTGAGGACGTCTTGGTCGGCGGCGATGGTGGCGGCGGTGCGGGTCTGGTCGCGGGCGGCGGCGAGCGCGGAGTGGGCGAGGAATCCGGCGATACTCATGCCGACGGCATCGGCGCTGGCCTGGATGAGGGTGCGTTCGCGTTCGTTGAGTCGGACGCTGTGGGCGGGGCGCTGCTTCTTGTCGCGCGGGCGGGGTTTCCCCTTGGTCAGGCGCGTGTGACCGGCCTTACTTGGCTGCGAACCGCCCTCGGTCGCAGCCCTCCCGTCCGGCGCCCCCTGGCGCTGGTCGGGCCCCGCCACCCCTGGGGCGGGGTCGGGTTCGGACGCTCCCCCTGCGGGGAGTGTCCGAACCTCCAACTTGCTCCGCTTTGGGCTGGCGTGGCTTGGGGCGCGTTCTGATGCTCGGGGCTGTGGGTGCACGAATCCTGCATGGAGTCCAGCTCCTGGTTGAGGGGAGAGGGCAGCGGACCAGGTCGACGTACGGGCAGCGTCCCCCACGCCCGCTGGTTCGAGCGGTGAGTCGCGAGGGAGGTCCGTGAGTGCCTGGTCAAGCGGCGCGAATGGGGCGGGGCCGTGGGACCAGACGGGTTGCTGGTCCCACGGCCCCCGTTCGGCGTTCAGGGGTGACCGGATATCCGGTCACCCCGTGGGGACGGCGGTCTCGCAACCCTGCTCTGCCGCCAAGAGGGCCTTGAGTTCGGTGAGCCGGTCCTCGGAGATGGGGAGGTCGGCCTCGCGGATGGCGTTCCGTAGCACGGCGCGGGTGGCTGTTCCGTGCATGGCGATGGCCGCGCGGCCGATTGCGAGGAGTTCGTCCATCTCGGCACCGGGAGGACGTCCGTAGCGTTGCGCCGCAGGGACGTCGTCCTCGTGGGACGGCTCGGTGGTCTCGCGGGTGGGGACCGAATCGTGCAGGGGAAGTTGGTTCTGCACGGATCGGGGAGGCAGGGACTCAAGACGAAGGTTGGAGTCGGCGTGCTCCCCGGCTTCCTCGCTCGTCAAGTCGAAACCTGCACCCGATCGGCTGCGCCGCGGAGTCGTCTCGACGTGGCGCATGGCGCCTTCGTTCGGAGTGAAGGCGTTCCAAGGCGATGGCAGTTCGATCGTGGCCAGCGCTGTCGCGTGACGGCGGACGGCAAGCTGGTGCAGCAGCACGTCGCGCTGGCGCTGGTCGATTCCCACAGACGCTAGGGCGACGGCGCGGGAAAGCCGTCGCGCGGTTCGCCGGCCTCGCCAGCCGGCGCGCTGCTTCGGGGTTCGCTCCGCAAGGTGCGCGGCCAGGGCGACGGCCCTGCGGGTGGCACGGTCGCGGCTGATCTGCGCGGCGTCACGATCGTGTTCGGCGAGCCCAAGGCGCGAGAGGCCGCGTTCGCGTACTTCGCGACCTATCCGGGCGAGGAGGCTGTGGGAGGCAGCCTCGGGCGTGCGGATGCGTAGTTCGATGCCCATGGCCTGATGCCACAGCAGTGCGGCCATGACCGGTCCCACGAAGGCCCGCACCGTGCCGCCGACCACACCTGACTCGGCGTACGCGGGGATCACCTGTACAGCGGTGATCACCCAGGTCAGGACGCCGGGCAGGCCGGGTGCTTGATTGGGGCCGTGCAGGTTCTGCCGCGCCAGCAGGGCCGTGGCGAAGAGGGCGAGTTCCGCGGCGGCGAACATTGCGGCGCGCTCGGTGGTGCCGCTCATGCCGAGGTAGTCGGCGGCGAACCGCCAACTGGTGTCGGCGCTGTAGGCGGTACATCCGACCGCGGCCAGCGCGGCGACCCTGACCGCGGGCGTTCCGGGCTGTCGCTTGGCGTGGTTTCGGGGAGCGCGTCGGTGGATCAGCCAGCTGACCAGCAGCACTGTGCAGGTGGCCAGGAGGGCGGCGAGCGCGACAGGTATCGCGTTCCAGTGCCCGAGTGCGGGCATGGCAAGTTCCGTCATGCAGGGGTCTCCAAAGGACCCGCCGCGCCGTGTGGGCAGGCGTGGGCGCGGACGGGCGGTGTGGTGAAGGTGAGCTGGTGCGGGGCGGCGCCGTGCGGTCAGGCGGAGAGCTGGCGTCGGCGGTCGACGCCGGTGAGGACGACGGTGCTGGTCATCTCGGCGAGACGGGAGGCGACGCGGTCGCCGACGGCGTCGCGGAGCGCGGCGGTCGGCAGATTGGTCGTGAGGAGGGTGGGGAGCAGGTCGGTGTAGCGGCGGTTGATCAGCCGGTACGTGATCTCCTCGGTCCACTCCGACTGCTTGGCTGCGCCGAGGTCGTCCAGGATCAGCAGCGGGCAGGTGCTGAGGGTGGCGAGGTCGCGCTCGGCGTCGTGGCCGGGGCGTGGGCGCAAGCGGGCGTACAGGTCGGCTGTGGTGGCTGCCTCCCACCGCAGCCGTACCCCGGCGGTCAGCAGCGAGCGCACCGCGCCGTACGCCTGGTGTGTCTTGCCGGTGCCGGTGGGCCCGGCGATCAGCAGGGACGGTCCGAGTGCGATGCCCCGGGTGCCGCTCGGGCCGGGCCGTGCGGCGAGGGCCACCTCGTCGACCCAGGCGGCAACCTGCTGGTGGCTGGCGAGGGCGTGGCGGTAGCGGGGTGGGATGCGGGCCGCGGCCAGTTCCAGCGCGGTCACCCGTTCCGAAGGAGCCTCGGCAGGTGACGTAGTTGGATCGATGCCCCGTTCGGCGAGGATCGTGCCGAGGCGGGCGGCGAGGGTGTTCATGCGCTGCGGCTCCCGGCTGGTGGTGGCTGTGGTCACAGCTGCCCTCCGTAGGCCGCCTCGACGTCAGCGGGCGCCGGGTTGGTCCATGCTCGGTGCGGGGCGGCAGCTGCCCGTGGAGCGTTCATGGCCTCGTCGACCAGGCTCGGCAGCAGCCCAGCGGACAGCCCCTTGGTACGCATGCGGTCCATCCCGGCCCTGATGTGGTCGGGGGACAACCCCTCGCCGAGCAGTTTGCTGACCACCTTGCCGAGGCGGCCGAGGACGTCGCTGGGCGGGCGGTGTTGGCATGCGGCGACGTGCTCGGCGACCAGGTCCTTGGCCGAGACCGAACCCGGCGTGGGGGCGCTTGCGCTCCCCACCGGAGGTGATCCTAGATCCAGGATCCTAGGTCCTAGATCCGGACGCTGAGTCCTCACCGCAGTCTCCCAGCGTTGTGGTGAGGGCTCACGGCCTGTTCATGGAGGGCTCCGTGAACAGGCGAGGCCGCCTCGTCCGACCGGCTGCCCTGGTGGCGCGGGCAGGCCGGGCAGCGGGTGCCGCTGGGCCGGTTGATCTTCTGGTGACGGGCCCAGGTGACGATGTGCAGGTACCGCTTGCCGTCGTCGCCTTCGTACCGGCAGATTAGTCCCGCACTGTCGAGCTGCGTGAGGTCGTCCTCGACCTCCAGCGGGCCGTGCTCGGGGCGCAGGGACCACAGGGCGCCGGTGATGACAGCAGCTTGGTCGCGGAAGCGGCCGTGGTCGTCCGCCTGCGTAAGCAGGCCGAAGAAGGTCCGCTCGGCATGGACGCTCACTGCGGCCAGCGACTCGGAGATGAAGGCTTCCGGCTTGATGGTGCGTATCCGCGCCATGTCTATCGCCCCGCCTTCGTGGGCCGAGCAGGCGAGTTCGGCGACGGGGATGCGACTACGGCCACGAAGGCAGTAGCTTGTTGGGGCATGCACAGTTCCTCACCCGGTGGCGTTATGACCGCCACCGTCTTGATCGTTCAGGTACGGGCGATATCGGTAGGGACTTCTTGGCCCCCGGCGTTGGCCCGCCGGGGGCTTCTTCATGTGCTCGGAACCGCAGGGGTTTCCGGGCGCATGGCCAAGACAGCCACATCTTCCCCGCACAAGTCCAGCATTCCGCCGGGAAAGCAAACAGCTCTCGGCGAACGTGTCGTGCGCGGCTTCCTTAAAACGGTAAACCCGAATCGCCGGTTGGCCAAGAAGTTGCATAAAGCGGGCAGTTGGCAAGCGAATCCGTGGGCGGCGCTGGTGAGCGCGCGATGCAAGATGCCCACGTCGAGACCACGTAGGTGCTACCAGCATGAGGGCAGCAGGTGATTTGGTCATCCGCCAATTCCGGTCTATGTTGCGCCGCTCGCAAGGACCCTGGGGACCAGATCTGACAAAAAAGATGCGAAACATAGCAGCACATTGCCGGTTACCCAAACCGGCAATGCAGAGCTACAACTGACCCATGCCTGAGAGCCCTTTGGGAATTGGTCCGGCCGGCGTGCTGACCGCCCGCGCCATTACCCGTGCCCGCACAGCGCGCGGATTCGCCCAGCGCCAGCTGGCCGAACGTGTCACCGCGCTCGGCCGGCCCATGACCATCACGATGCTGTCCCGCATCGAATGAAGACAGCGCCGCTGCGATGTCGACGACCTCGTCGCCATCGCAGCCGCTCTCGGCCTCTCCCCGCTCGCCCTGCTCGCCGAGACGAGTTAGCCGAACGAGCCCCAACAGCGCTCCCCGGGTGGGCCAACACCCGGCAGCCGCTACGCGCACCACCCCGCCCGTACCTGAACCACCAAGACCGGCGTACCCGTCTCCGCACGGCCGCGCCAGAGAAGGAACCTCCTTGCCGCGAGAGGCCATTCCCCCTGCCCCGTTGTCGTTCCGCCTCCGTACCGCGAAGGAGGCGATCTCGCATGGCTGAGCAGTCAGGCACCGGCGTAGCGCCGCCCCGCCTCTACCGTCCCGAGGACATCGCTGCTGTTCTCGGCTGCTCTGCCTGGTGGGTCAAGGACAGGGCCCGCCGGCGGCTGATCCCCTTCACCCGGGTCGGCCGCGCGTACCGCTTCACCGCAGAACACCTCGCAGAGATCATCCGCCTCCACGAGGAACGGCCCGCACGGGCGCACCAGCCCGTCACAGCTCGGACCGTCGCCAAGGCCGACGCCCAGCAGGCGGACGCGCCCCAGCGTGCCGCGCCCACAACCCGTCTGCGGGCGCGGCCTCCGGTCCGCGCCAGGCAGCGCCAGTTCAGCACCGTCGCGTGACACGACCGCGTACCAAGGGAGAGGAGGAGCGTGGGTTTCGCGGAGAAGCGCGCGAACTACTGGCGTGGCCGGTACAAGACCGTACCTGGGAAGCACCTCACGGTCGTCGACGAGCAGGGCAAGGCGATCAAGTTCGCCACCAAGGGCGAGGCCCAGCGCGCCGCGAGCGAGGCCGAGAACAAGTACCGGCGCGGCGACTGGCGTGACCCGGCACTCGGCCAGGAGACCTTCGGCGAGTACGCGAGCCGCTGGTACGAGGCCCAGGACCTGGCCGCATCGACGATGCAGAACTACAAGCGCCACATCGAGGAGCACCTGCTTCCCGACTTCGGGGACCAAGCCCTCGCCGGCATCCTGCGCTCGGACGTCGACCGGTGGGAAAAGAAGGAAAGGGCCCTGTACGCGGCTTCCAGCGTCAAGACCTGGCGCTCGACGTTCCACCTGATCTACGAGGACGCGATCGACGAAGGACTGATCACGTCGAACCCCGCGACCAGGCGGCGTGGGCGGGGCAAGCGCGCGGGCCGCTCCCGTGACCGAGGCCCGGAGAAGGTCGTCACCGATCCGCTCGGCATCCTGTTGATCGCCGAACGAGCAGCACTGCTGTCCGGCCGAGATGACGAGTTCGTCGCAGTCGTCCTCAAGGGATACACCGGCATGCGCTGGGGCGAAATAGTCGGCCTGGAGACCGAGTTCGCTCGACCGGGCTCCGTCCGTGTCGAATGGCAGCTGTACGAACTGGACTCGGGCGAAATGGTGCGCTGCCCGCCCAAGGACGACAGCTATCGCACCCTCGACTCGATGGACTGGCTGTCCGCCCTGGTCGCCAATCACATCGCCCGCACGAAGCCGACGCCCTGCCCCTGCCACGGTAGGACCTACATCTTCCGCGGGCAGGGCACGGCTCGTACGGGCGGCCACCACGGTGCGAAACTCGTCGACGTCGCACGCCGTGCCGAAGTCTCCACGGGGACGGTGTCCAACGTCCTCAACCACCCCGATCGCGTCGCTGAGGCGACGCGAATGCGGGTGGAGGAGGCCATCACGGACCTCGGGTTCGTACGAGGCGGCGCGGTGGTGGAGCCTGCGGTCCACTGGCGCAGGAACGGTTTCGCGACGTGGCTGTTCACCCCGGCGGTATCGGGCTGGTATCCGAAGAAGGCCCCGCAGGAGGCACGACCCGTGCCGCTACTCGGCGAGCCGTGGCCAGGAGTCCCCGCGCGAGGGCGGGGCGCCGGCCAACGAGCTGACGCCTGCTGGCTCCCGATCGCCAAGGGCCTCACGCCTCACGGACTGCGCCACGCCCATAGGACCGTGATGGAGGACCTCGGCACCGAGAAGGTCCTCATGGACCAGCGCATGGGACACATCGACGGCTCCGTCTCGGCGCGCTATGCCCATGTCACCCCTGGCATGCGCAAGCGCCTCATGCTCGGCCTGACCGAGCAGTGGGAGGCAGCACTCGCTGCCCGCCTGGCGATGTGCCCTACCTCGCCGGTACGCGTGCTCAACGACCTCCTACACGCACGCGCGGTCGCCCCCGGGCCTCGCTGAGCAAGATTGAAGGAGCACAGGCGTTGGCCCTGCGGCTGGAACAGCCGTTGCGGGTCAGCCCGTGGGCCAGAATTTGGGTGCGGCCACCTGAGGATCGACGGTGCGGACACGGGTGGCGCGAGTTGGGTCGACAGAGGTGAGGGAGACCAGACGTTGGCCGTCTGCGACCGATAGCTCGGCCAGAGCGTGGGGGAGACCCGCGCAAACCGTGGCGATGGCCGAGCCGAGGCCGACCAGCCCGCCGTGCTTGTTGTTCTGGCGGTACTCGATCCGATGGAGCCCGGATGCGGCGATCGCCGCGACTTCAAGGTGCCGGCTCATCTGTTTGGTGTCGTTGGTGAGGACCGCGTCGAAGCCTTCAGCGCGGGCCTTCTCGAACAGCTCGATGTCTTTGGTGCCAGCCCATCGGGGCAGATCATGCACGTGCAGGACGTCATGAGCCTTGAGGAGGATGCGGACGATGTCGGCCATAGGACGCGGCACGTTCTCGTCGAGCAGCAGCTTCAAGCGGCGCCTCGGCTCGCACCCGCGCCTGCACCGGTTGGCGTTCCGGTGTAGCTGTCGACGTAATCGGTGAAGTCGGTTGCTTCAAGTGCTGCTCCGGCACTGACCCCGGGGAAGAAGTCGGCGATCTGCTCCGGAGGAATTCCATCTCGGATTAGGGCCGCGACCTCGGCTGCGGGGACGCGAGTGCCACGGATTACCGGCTCACCGCCGCGTACGGATGGATCCACGGCGACATCTGGGCGGGGGGACAGCAGGTCGGGAATGTGCCGACCGTTCCGGTAGAACGGGGCTAGGACATCGACGAGCTGGTGGATGACGAGGTTGCTTTTGCCACCCTTGCGGCCGATCAGGTCGACGGCATGGTCAGGATCGGCCAGATACACCGTGCCCCCGTCGGTGACGAGCTGGTAGGCCGAGAGGTGCTCTCGCTCGCCCAAATCGTCCCTGAGGGAGTCCACTGCGCGACGGATACGCTGCAGCGAGGTCTCCTGCCGGAGGCGCACGCAGGTTCGCAGTGCAACGACATCTCGGAAGGAGTACAGGATGGGCCGTGTAGCCGAGATCTCTGGGACGAGGACTGCGCCTCCTGCGCCTGAGGCGTGACGCCAGTGAGAGAGCTGGGCCATCGTCGCGCCCGACAGCGCCGCTGCGAGCTTCGGTTCGTACGACATGAACCCTCCTCTCTGTGCCACCCGTATGAGCGCGACCGTACTGCATTCTCTGTCGAGGGCCCGCTCAGTGCGACCCCTTCGAGATAAGGGAGTCTGAACGTCTTGCTGCGCGGTGGCTGCCCCTTCCAGCGCCGGGGCCTGCGGAGCAGCCTTCCCGTACTTGGCTCCCAAACGGCTCCCAAGACGCCCCCGGAAACCACTCAGGGGCCTGATCCACTGAGTGGATCAGGCCCCTGACCTGGTGTTTCAGCTGTCGGGGTGGCGGGATTTGAACCCACGACCTCTTCGTCCCGAACGAAGCGCGCTGCCAAGCTGCGCTACACCCCGATTGTCGCTCGCGTGGCGGCGACATCGATTACTTTAGCGGACCTGTGGCCTGAGGCGAAATCCGGTTTTCCCCGGCGGGCGGGTGGAGCCGGATTCCGCCCCGGTGTCGGGCCTACCGCCGGGGGGTGAGTGTCAGCAGCGTCGACTCCGGAGCGCATGCGAAGCGCACCGGGGTGTAGCGGTTCGTGCCGCAGCCCGCTGATACGTGCAGGTAGGAGCGGTTGCCGCCGGACTCGTGGGCGGAGAGGCCCTTGACCCGGTCGGTGTCCAGGTCGCAGTTGGTGACCAGCGCTCCGTAGAACGGGATGCACAGCTGGCCGCCGTGGGTGTGCCCCGCGAGGACCAAGGGGTAGCCGTCCGTCGTGAACGCGTCCAGCGCGCGCAGGTACGGGGCGTGCACCACCCCGATCGAGAGGTCGGCGCCCGGCTCGGGGCCGCCTGCCACCTCCGCGTACCTGTCCCGTTTGATGTGCGGGTCGTCCAGGCCGGTGAAGGCGATCTCCAGGCCGTCCACCTTGAGCCGCCCGCGGGTGTTGGTGAGGTTCACCCAGCCCGCCGCGTCGAAGCCGTCCCGCAGGCCCTCCCACGGGTTGTGCACCACGCCCACCGCCGGAGCCTTGCCGTTCAGGCCGTGCTTGCCCTGTGCCTTCTCGAAGAGGTAGCGGGCCGGGTTGCGGAACTTCGGGCCGTAGTAGTCGTTCGACCCGAACACGTACACACCCGGGAATTCGAGCAGCGGGCCCAGCGCGTCCAGGACCTCGGGTACGGCTTCCGGGTCCGAGAGGTTGTCGCCGGTGTTGACCACGAAGTCGGGCCGCAGCCCCGCCAGGGACTGGAGCCAGCGCTGTTTCTTGCGCTGGCCGCTGACCATGTGGATGTCCGCGACCTGGAGTACGCGTACGGGCCTGGCGCCCGGCGGCAGGACCGGCACCGTCACCCGCCGGAGGCGGAACGAGCGCGCCTCGAATCCGGCGGCATAGGCGATGCCTGCCGCGCCAACGGCCGTGATTCCTGCGGTGACTTTGAGGGGGATCCCATAGCGTGCGCGCATACCTCCATCGTCGCAGACAGCGGGTCACCGCAAAATCTGCGGGCGCCGCCGGGACCGTACCTGCGACACTTGGCCCTATGACCACGCTCAAGTCCAAGCTGCACGCAGAACTCACCGAAGCCATCAGGGCGCGCGACGAGCTGCGCTCCTCGACGCTCCGGCTGACCCTCTCCGCGATCACCAACGAAGAGGTCTCGGGTAAATCGGCGCGCGAGCTGACCGATGACGAGGTGCTGAAGGTGATCGCCAAGGAGGCGAAGAAGCGCCGTGAGGCGGCGGAAGCCTTCGAGCAGGGTGGCCGTACCGAGAGCGCCGCGCGGGAGAAGGCGGAGGGCGAGCTGCTCGCCACGTATCTGCCGAAGCAGCTGAGCGACGACGAGCTGGGCGCGATCGTCGAGCAGGCCGTCAGCGAGGCGAAGGCCGCGGGCGCCGAAGGACCGCGTGCCATGGGCGCCGTCATGAAGATCGTGAACCCCAAGGTGGCCGGGCTCGCCGAGGGCGGCCGGGTGGCAGCCGAGGTGAAGAAGCGGCTCGCGAGCTGAGCCGGCCCTCGGCCGGGCCGGGCCGGGCCGGTTCGCGGTCGAGGTGGCTCCGGCTGAGTGGGCTCGTGGATGAGGTGGCTCCGGCCGGGCCGGTTCGCCGGCTGAGCCGCCCTGCGGTTGGGCCGGTTCGTGGTTGAGATGCTGTGGCTGAGTCGGCTCGTGGATGAGGTGGCTCCGGCCGGGCCGGTTCGCCGGCTGAGCCGGCCCTCGGCCGGCGACTCGCGGTTGAGGTGGCTCCGGCTTCCGGCTGAGTCGGCTCGCGGTCGAGGCGGCGCCTGCCCGTACTCCGTGCTCCGTACTCCGTGTTCCGTGCCCCCGCCCGTCCCGCCCCGCTCGTCCCGCCCCACCCGTCCCCTCCCGCCCCGCCCCGACTGCTGCTCACTCGCCAAAGAGGAGGGGCGCCCGGTGAATGTCACCGGGCGCCCCTCCTCGCGTACCGCGCCTGACGTCTGTTCGGACGTCCGGGTGCCTGCCGTTACCGGCCGGCCGGCCGTCGTGCGTCCGGCGGTCCGTTATCTCCGGTGGTGGCCGCCGCCGTTGTTGCCGCCGAAGAAGCCCGGCGGGAACGAGATCCCGCCGGTCCCCGGCTGGCCGCCGCCGTTGCCCTGGTCGCCGCCGTCGGTCGCGTCGCCGCCGGTTCCGCCGTCCGTTCCGTTGCCCTGGTCACCGGCCTGGTCGCCACCCTGCTTGTCGTGGCTCTTGTCGCCGCTGGAGTGGCCGCGCGGAACACTGACCTTGTTGAACGACGGCGTCTCGGAGGGCGACAGCGCCCCCGTCATCGCCGTCTTCCAGATGGGGCCGGGGAGACAGCCACCGCAGACCTCGTCGTAGTAGTGGCCGCCGATGTTGATGTTGGTCATCGGGATCTGCTGCGAGCCGTCGCTGCCGACCCAGACTGCCGTGGCCAGGTTGGGTGTGTAGCCGACGAACCACGCGTTCTTGCGCTCGTCGGTGGTACCCGTCTTGCCCGCGTTGTCGCGGTCGCTGAGCCCGGCCTGCTTGCCGGTACCGTCCGCGACCACGCCCTTCAGCATCTGGTTGATCGTGTCGGCCGTGTGCTCGCTCATCGCCGACGAGCAGGACGACTTCGGCACCGGGATCTGCTTGCCGCCCGGCGCCGTCACCGACTCGATGGCGATCGGGGAGCAGTACGTCCCGCGGTTGGCGAAGGTGGCGTACACCGAGGCCATCGCCAGCGGGGTCGACTCCTGGCCGCCGAGGGTGGTGGAGGGCACCGCCTGGAGCGGCTTGTTGTTGCCCCGGATGTAGCCGACCTTGTCGGCCATGGTGATCGTCTCGCAGAGGCCGGCCTTCTGCTCCAGCTTCGCGAAGTACGTGTTGATCGACTTGCCCAGCGCGCTGGTCATGTCGAAGGTGCCCTTCTCCGACGTGAGCTCGTTCTGCACGGACCAGGGGCTGGAGTCGGCCGGCTGGTTCTGGCAGTTCTGGAAGCTCGTACCCGGCAGGGAGATCTTCGAGCCCGTCGTGAAGCTCTGCGACGGGCTGATGCCCTTCTCCAGTGCGGCGGCCGCGGTGATCGGCTTGAACGTCGAGCCGACCTGGAAGCCCGCGTACGTACCGCCCATCTTGTTGTCGACCGAGAGGTTCAGCACCGTCTCGTGCTTCGACGGGTCCAGGCCGTACGGGCGGGACTGGGCCATCGCGAGGATCTTGCCGGTGCCCGGCTGGACCTGCACCACCGCGTCCGCGATCTTGTCGTCCTTGTTGACCCGCGAGGTGGCCGCGACATTCGACGACGCCTGCGCCTTGGGGTCCAGGGTGGTCTTGACGGTCAGGCCGCCGACCGCCCAGAGCTTCTGGCGCTCCTCCTTGGTCTTGCCGAAGGCCGGGTCCGTGAGGAACACCTTGCGTACGTAGTCGCAGAAGAAGCCCGAGCCCTTGACCGCGGTGATGCAGCCGCTCTTGGGCTTGGTCACCTTGAGCTTGATCGGCTCGGCCATCGCCTTGTCGGCCTGCGGCTGCGAGATGGAGTGGACATCGGCCATGCGCTGCAGCACGGTGTTGCGCCGCTTGGTGGCCTCTTCCATGTCATTGATCGGGTCGTAGCGGCTCGGCGACTGGACGAGACCGGCCAGCAACGCGGACTGGCTGATCGTCAGGTCCTTCGCGGATGTGGAGAAGTACCGCTGGGCCGCCGCCTCGACTCCGTACGCCTGCTCACCGAAGAAGGTGATGTTGAGGTAGTTCTCCAGGATCTTCTTCTTGCCGAGCGACTTCTCGACCTGGATCGCGTACTTGAGCTCGCGGACCTTGCGGCCCAGGCTCTTCTGCTGGGCCTCGGCGACCTTGGTCGGGTCGTCGCCCGCCTCCTCGACGAAGACGTTCTTGACGTACTGCTGGGTCAGGGTCGACGCGCCCTGGGCCGCGCCGCCCTCCTGCGCGTTGCGGTTGACCGCGCGCGCCACGCCCTTGAGGTCGATCGCACCGTGCTGGTAGAAGCGCGCGTCCTCGATCGCGACGAGGGCCTTCTGCATGTACGGCGAGATGTCCTGGAGCTTCACCACCGTGCGGTCCCGCTCGTAGACCGACGCGATCTGGTTGTTGTTCGCATCCAGAATCGTGGTCCGCTGGCTGAGCGGCGGCGTCTTGAGGCTGGCGGGGATGTCGTCGAATCCCTTGACGGTGCCCTTGGCCGCGAGCCCCAGCGCTCCGGCTGCCGGCAGCGCGATGCCCGCCAGTACAGCTCCGGAGAGCGCGGCGACACCGATGAATTTGGCGGCCTGCTGGGTCTTGGTGAGACCCCCGCCGGAGCGCTTCTTTGGCATGAGGGCAGCCTACGTGGTGGAGAAGGAGCAGCTTCATTCGCCGGACACGCGGACATGCCTTGGCCTAAGCTGCACCTAACTGTCACAGCAGTGCCCTCCCGTATCAAGCCCCCTGGCGCGATATCGCTCTCCCCGAATAGGGCGAATGTGCGCCGAATATGCCCCATGTGTAGCCCGGCGTCCGATGTGGCATGGATGAACTGCCCCGTTTTGCCGGGGTTGTGAAGAATGTCCTGCGCTCACTCCGTTGGGTGATCTGCCGCGTACGCATAGTCCGTTCGGACCATTCAAGATTGGGCCCGAAGGGGGTGTTGCGCTGTGCCCACCTTCCGTAACGTCCTCAACTGGCAGCGGTGAATATGCCGCTGCCGCCGTGGGGGAGCCTCGAATTCGGGAGAGGACGGCGCCGGGATGGGCTGGGTAACTGACTGGAGTGCGCAGGCAGCCTGCCGCACTACCGATCCGGACGAACTGTTTGTACAAGGGGCAGCGCAGAACAGGGCCAAGGCGGTGTGCACCGGATGCCCGGTGCGTACGGAGTGCCTGGCCGACGCGCTCGACAACCGCGTCGAATTCGGCGTGTGGGGTGGCATGACCGAGCGGGAGCGGCGTGCGCTGTTGCGCAGGCGTCCCACCGTCACCTCGTGGCGTCGACTGCTGGAGACCGCGCGCACCGAGTACGAGCGCAGCACGGGCATCCTGCCCGCGATCGTCGCGGATGACGAAGCGTTCGAGGAGACGTACGCCGCCGTGGGGTAGCCGCCGCCGTGGGGAGACCCGCGTCGTCGCAGGGCGAGTGAGCGGGGCTGACTACCGACTCAGGCCGGGGAACGACCGGTCGCGAGGCGGTCACCGATGGCCCGGAGCCCTGCCAGGTCATGGACATCACCGGGCAGCGCGGCCACCTCGGCCACGGCCACCTCGGGGTGGAGCGCGGTGAAGCGGTCGCGGGTGCGCTGCTCGCGGGCGAGCACCTGCATGCGTTCGGCGTGCAGTCGGAGCAGGCCGGCGGTCAGTGCGTCGACTGTCGGCTCCGGCATGGCTCCAGCCGGTTCGGGGGTGGCTTCGGCTGCTGACGTGTCCGACGTAACTGACGGCTCTGGTGTATCTGACGGATCTGACGGATCTGATGTGTCGGCCTCCGGTGGCGTCACGGCGGAAGTCTCGGCTGTCACTGGGGAAGTCCCAGGGGTCTCGGGGGGCTCAGGGGTCTCGGAAAGCTCTCCGTGCTCCGTGTTTCCGGGCTCGGGAGAGGGGCCCGTGGAGTCACGAACTGCTTCATTCCCGGCCTCCTGATCCACAATGCCGGTGTCGTCAAGATTTTCCGCGGCGGCCAGTGCGCGCTCCGCCGTGAGCCGCGCGGCCCCACTCCCGTGCACCCTGTTGAGCACCAGCCCGGCCAGCGGCATCCCGTCGGCCGCCAGCCGCTCCACGAAGTACGCGGCCTCCCGCAGCGCGTCCCGCTCCGGCGCCGCGACCACCAGGAAGGCCGTGCCGGGCGCCTGGAGCAGCCGGTACGTGGCGTCGGCGCGGGTGCGGAAGCCGCCGAACATCGTGTCCATCGCCGTGACGAACGTCTGCACATCGCGCAGGAACTGGCCCCCGAGCAGCTTGCCGAGCGTGCCGGTCATCATCGACATGCCGACATTGAGGAACTTCATCCCGGCCCGGCCGCCGACCTTCGCCGGGGCCATCAGCAGCCGGATGAACTTGCCGTCCAGGAACGACCCGAGCCGCTTCGGCGCGTCCAGGAAGTCGAGCGCCGACCGCGACGGCGGGGTGTCCACGACGATCAGGTCCCACTCGTCGCGTGCCCGCAGCTGGCCCAGCTTCTCCATCGCCATGTACTCCTGCGTACCGGCGAAGCCGGCGGAGAGCGACTGGTAGAAGGGGTTGTTCAGGATCGCGCCGGCCCGCTCGCTGTCCGCGTGCGCCTCGACGATCTCGTCGAAGGTCCGCTTCATGTCCAGCATCATGGCGTGCAGTTCACCGTCGCCGGTGGCCTTGATGCCCGCGACGCGGCGCGGGATGTTGTCGAGCGAGTCGATGCCCATGGACTGGGCGAGCCTGCGGGCCGGATCGATGGTCAGCACGACGGCCCTGCGCCCGCGCTCGGCCGCCCGCACCCCCAGCGCGGCCGCCGTCGTGGTCTTGCCGACTCCGCCGGAGCCGCAGCACACGATGATGCGGGTGGCCGGGTCGTCGATCAGCGGGTCGATGTCGAGGAGGGGCACGCTGTCCAGGGTCATGACGTGGTGTGCCTCCGCAGTTCCGTCGCCAGCTGGTAGAGCCCGGCGAGGTCCATTCCGTCGCCGAGCAGCGGGAGTTCGTAGGTGGGGAGCTCCAATTCGGCCAGTACGGCACGCTGTTCGCGCTCCAGCTCCACCCGCTCCGCGTGGTCCACGGCCTCGGCGAGCAGCGGGGTCACCAGCTTCGCGGCGCCGCTGACACCGGCGCGGGTCAGCGCCTTGGCCACCTCCTTGCGGCGGTCGCCCGACACGGTCCGTACGGTCTGCTCGTCCAGGAGCGCGGGGCGGACCATGTTCACGATGACGTTCCCCACCGGGAGGTCGGCCGCGCGCAGTTCGGCGATGCCGTCCGCGGTCTCCTGCACCGGCATCTCCTCCAGCAGCGTCACCAGGTGCACCGCGGTCTCGGGGGACTTGAGGACCCGCATCACGGCCTGGGCCTGGTTGTGTATCGGCCCGATCTTCGCCAGCCCCGCCACCTCGTCGTTGACGTTCAGGAAGCGGGTGATGCGGCCCGTCGGCGGCGCGTCCATGATGATGTGGTCGTAGGCGAAACGACCCTGCTTGGTCTTGCGGCGGACGGCCTCGCACGCCTTGCCGGTGAGGAGCACGTCCCGCACACCGGGCGCGATGGTGGTGGCGAAGTCGATCGCGCCGAGCTTCTTCAGGGCCCGGCCCGCGCTGCCCAGCTTGTAGAACATCTGGAGGTAGTCGAGCAGGGCGCGTTCGGCGTCGATCGCCAGGGCGTACACCTCCCCGCCGCCGGGTGCCACGGCGATCTTCCGCTCCTCGTACGGGAACGCCTCGGTCTCGAAGAGCTGGGCGATGCCCTGCCGGCCCTCCACCTCCACCAGCAGAGTGCGCTTGCCCTCCGTCGCGAGGGCAAGCGCCAGCGCGGCGGCGACCGTGGTCTTTCCGGTCCCGCCCTTGCCACTCACGACCTGAAGCCTGCTCACGTATTCGAGCCTAACCAGTCGGGCACGGTGGTACGCCCGAGGCTGTCAGTGACAGCGGCTACAGTCGCGGTATGGCCAAATGGGAATACGCGACTGTGCCGCTGCTGGTGCACGCGACGAAGCAGATTCTGGACACCTGGGGCGAGGACGGCTGGGAGCTCGTCCAGGTCGTGCCAGGACCGAACAACCCCGAGCAGCTCGTGGCGTACCTCAAGCGCGAGAAGTCCGCATGAGCGGCACCGTCGAAGCGCGGCTGACCGAGCTGGGGCTGACGCTTCCGGACGTCGTACCGCCGCTGGCCGCGTACCAGCCGGCCGTGCAGTCCGGTGTGTACGTGTACACGGCGGGCCAGCTGCCGATGGTGGACGGCAAGCTCCCGCTGGTCGGGAAGGTCGGCGCCGAGGTCACCGCCGAGGACGCCAAGGACCTGGCGCGTACGTGTGCGCTGAACGCGCTGGCGGCCGTGAAGTCGCTCGTCGGTGACCTGGACCGGATCGAGCGCGTCGTGAAGGTCGTGGGATTCGTGGCCTCGGCCCCGGACTTCACGGGCCAGCCGGGCGTGCTCAACGGCGCCAGCGAGCTGCTGGGTGCGGCCCTGGGCGACCGCGGTGTGCACGCGCGCAGCGCGGTGGGCGTCGCGGTGCTGCCGCTGGACGCACCGGTCGAGGTGGAGATCCAGGTCGAGCTGAAGGCTTGAGGGTGCCGCCAGGTCGAGCTGGGGCTTGAGGGCGCAGCTGGAGGCTTGAGGGTGCCGGGGCTCCGGAGCGGCGCCCCGCCCGCCTCTCGAACATCGGCGCGAGAGCGGTTAGCCTCCGGCCATGCCCCAAGGTCAGTGGTACCCGCCGGAATGGCCCGACCGTATCCGAGCCCTGGCGGCCGGTGAGCTCACCGCCGTCGTACCGCGCAGGGCCGCGACCGTCATGCTGCTGCGCGACACGGCGGCCGGTCCCGCCGTCCACATGCTGCGCAGACGCGCCTCCATGGCCTTCGCCGGGGGCGCGTACGCGTATCCGGGCGGCGGCGTCGACCCCCGTGACGACGACCGCCTCGTGGGCTGGGCCGGGCCGCCGCGCGAGGTGTGGGCCGCGCGGCTCGGCGTCGACGCCGCGTCCGCGCAGGCCATCGTCTGCGCCGCCGTACGGGAGACGTACGAGGAGGCCGGTGTGCTCCTCGCCGGTGAGACCGCGTCCACCGTCGTCAGTGACCTCTCGGGTGACGACTGGGAGGCGGACCGCGCCGCGCTCGTCGACCGCGATCTGTCCTTCGCCGACTTCCTGGACCGGCGTGGTCTCGTCCTCCGCTCCGATCTGCTGGGCGCGTGGGCCCGCTGGATCACCCCGGAGTTCGAGCCGAAGCGGTACGACACCTGGTTCTTCGCGGCGGCGCTGCCGGACGGGCAGCGGACCCGGAACGCCTCCACCGAGGCGGACCGCACGGTCTGGGTACGGCCGGAGGAGGCAGCAGGCGCGTACGACAAGGGCGAGCTGCTGATGATGCCGCCGACGATCTCGACGCTCCGCTCGCTCCAGCCGTACGCGACCGTGGCCGACGCCCTGGCGGGAGCGGCCGCGCAGGAGCTCACTCCGGTGCTGGCACGGGCCCGGCTGGAGGGCGGTGAGCTGGTGCTGAGCTGGCCGGGTCATGATGAGTTCACCCGGCGGCTGCCGGCGACGGGAGACGGGGAATGACCGGCCGCGTGCCCGAGGCGACCGCCAGGACGACAGGAGCCCCCGCGTGAGTGACGCCGCAGCACTCCCCGGCCAGCCCAGGGGCGGGGTCCTGTCCGGGCCCGCCACCTCACGGGCGTTCAACGTCCTGGCCCCGAACGCCTCCGCGATGACGCTCGACGGCACCAACACCTGGATCGTCGCCGAGCCGGACTCCGACCTGGCCGTCGTCATCGACCCTGGACCGCTCGACGAGACCCATCTGCAGGCCGTGGTCGCGGCGGCGGAGGGCGCGGGCAAACGCGTCGCGCTGACCCTTCTGACGCACGGCCACCCGGATCACGCGGAGGGCGCGGCGCGGTTCGCGGAGCTGACGCGTACACACGTACGGGCTCTGGACCCCGCGCTGCGCCTCGGCGACGAGGGGCTCGGCGCCGGGGACGTCATCACCACCGGCGGCCTGGAGCTGCGGGTCGTACCGACGCCGGGCCACACCGCCGACTCGCTCTGCTTCCACCTCCCGGCCGACCGGGCGGTGCTGACGGGCGACACGGTGCTGGGCCGCGGGACGACGGTGGTCGCCCATCCGGACGGCCGGCTCGGCGACTACCTGGACTCGCTGCGACGGCTGCGCTCGCTGACGGTGGACGACGGGGTGCACACGGTGCTCCCGGGGCACGGGCCCGTACTGGAGGACGCCCAGGGGGCCGTCGACTTCTACCTCGCGCACCGGGCGAACCGCCTCGCCCAGGTGGAGACGGCGGCCGAGAAGGGCTTCACGACGGCATCGGAGGTCGTCGCGCAGGTGTACGCGGACGTCGACCGCTCACTCTGGCCCGCGGCCGAGCTGTCGGTACGGGCGCAGCTGGAGTATCTGCGGGAGCACGGGCTGATCTGAGCAGCTGAGCCGTGCTGCCTGCCGTGTGCGTACGTGAAGGGGCGCCCCGCTCTCGCAGTGGGGCGCCCCTTCACGTACGTACACGGCAGGTGCGGCCGCTAGCGGGACCGCTTCGCGAGGCGCTCCACGTCCAGCAGGATGACCGCACGGGCCTCCAGCCGCAGCCAGCCTCGTCCGGCGAAGTCCGCGAGGGCCTTGTTGACCGTCTCGCGGGAGGCGCCGACCAGCTGGGCCAGCTCCTCCTGGGTGAGGTCGTGGACCACGTGGATGCCCTCCTCCGACTGCACACCGAAGCGGCGCGAGAGGTCGAGGAGCGCACGGGCGACCCGGCCGGGGACGTCCGAGAAGACCAGGTCGGACATCTGGTCGTTGGTCTTGCGCAGCCGGCGGGCGACCGCGCGCAGCAGCGCCGTGGCCACCTCGGGGCGGACATTCAGCCAGGGCTGGAGGTCGCCGTGGCCCAGACCGAGCAGCTTGACCTCGGTCAGCGCCGACGCCGTGGCGGTACGCGGGCCCGGGTCGAAGAGGGACAGTTCACCGATCAGCTCGCCGGGGCCGAGGACGGCCAGCATGTTCTCGCGGCCGTCGGGGGAAGTGCGGTGCAGCTTTACCTTGCCCTCGGTGACCACATAGAGGCGGTCGCCGGGGTCGCCCTCGTGGAAGAGGGCGTCGCCGCGGGCGAGCGTCACCTCACTCATCGAGGCGCGCAGCTCAGCGGCCTGCTCGTCATCGAGCGCCGCGAAGAGCGGGGCGCGCCGCAGAACGTCGTCCACGAGTTCTCTCCTTGTCGACCTGCTCAGGGAACCGGCTGGTTCCCATCATGCCGGACGGGTCAATCAGTGTGATCAGTCACAAGTTTGACGCACTGCTGCTGCGGCTTGTGCGGGAGGGGGCCGATTGGGTTGGGAATTGGCTGTGACCGGGGTGGATGTCGGTGCCTGCCTCTAGGCTGGCCGAGTGTCCAAAAGGCCGGTGAGAGCAGAGAGTCAGGGGGCTGAACGGGTGTCACCCGCGCTGTGATTCTGCTGTGGGCGAACAGTCGCCCACCCGGGCGAAAAAGGCCGCAAACGTGACGAAACCGGTGAACCGGTGAAGGGGACCGAGATGGCAGAGCCGACAGAGGCGGCAGCGGTAGCGGGGGCGGAGGCGGCAGGCAAGGCTCCGGCCGGTAAGAAGGCTGCGCCCGCCAAGAAGGCTGCGCCCGCGAAGAAGGCTGCGCCCGCCGGGAAAGCAGCGCCCGCCAAGAGGGCCGCTCCCGCGAAGAAGGCGGCTCCTGCCAGAAAGGCCGCTCCGGTCAAGGCCGCACCCGAGAAGGCCAAGAAGGCTGTGCCTGCCAAGAAGGCGGCGGCAGCGGGGAAGGCGGCTGTGCCTGCCAAGAAGGCGGCGGCATCCTCGAAGAAGACGGCAGCGGCAGCGGCAGCGGGGAAGGCGGCTGCGCCCGCCAAGAAAGCGGCTGCATCCTCGAAGAAGGCCGCCGCGGCGGCGCAGAAGGCGGCCGCGCCCGCCGTGGAGGCTGTCAGGATTCCCAGGTCGGAGTCCCATGCCGCCCTGGTCCGCCGGGCGCGCCGGATCAACAGTGAGCTGGCCGAGGTCTATCCGTACGCCCATCCCGAGCTCGACTTCGAGAACCCCTTCGAGCTGCTGGTCGCCACGGTCCTCTCCGCCCAGACCACCGACCTCCGGGTCAATCAGACGACGCCCGGGCTCTTCGCGAAGTTCCCGACGCCGGAGGACATGGCGGCCGCCGACCCCGAGGAGCTGGAGCAGATCCTGCGGCCGACCGGGTTCTTCCGGGCGAAGGCGAGGTCGGTCCTCGGCCTGTCCACCGCCATCAGGGACAACTTCGGCGGCGAGGTACCGGGCCGGCTCGAAGATCTGGTGTCACTGCCCGGAGTGGGGCGGAAAACGGCCAATGTCGTTCTCGGTAATGCGTTCGGAGTGCCGGGAATCACCGTCGACACTCATTTCGGGCGGCTGGTGCGCCGCTGGAAGTGGACCGAGCAGACCGACCCCGAGAAGGTCGAGGCGGAGGTCTGCGCGCTCTTCCCCAAGAGCGACTGGACGATGCTCTCGCACCGGGTCGTCTTCCACGGCCGCCGGATCTGCCACGCCCGTAAACCGGCCTGCGGCGCCTGCCCGATCGCCCCGCTCTGCCCTGCGTACGGCGAGGGCGAGACAGACCCGGAGAAGGCGCGGAAGCTGCTGAAGTACGAGAAGGGCGGACAGCCCGGCCAGCGGCTGAAGCCTCCCGCGGACTATCCGGGACAGCCGGCCCCGCCGATGGCGGCCGGGTGACGGCGGCCCGCACCGGCCGGCCGGACCGGGACCTCCGCGCCGTGCGCCATGGCCCCACCGTGCGGAACGCCCCCGCGGATCGCGACCACCCCGCCGTGCGGAACCACCCGTCCGTGCGGAACGATCAGGCCCGCCACAGGCGTTGGAAGGTTCGGAAGGGTCGGGGGTGCCGATGACGCGCGCTGGAGAGAGACACTCGGGCCGGACTCAGGAGAGCCCGCTCGCCGTGACGCAGTCCGGGCTGCCCGGATGGCTGACACCCGTGGCGCACGCGGCGAGCACGGTGCGCCCCGAGCAGCTCAGCCGGTTCCTGCCGCCCGAGAGCGGCGGCGGGCGGCAGTCCGCCGTGCTGGTCCTCTTCGGCGAGGGCGCGGCCGGCCCGGAGCTGCTGCTGATGGAGCGGGCCTCCAGCCTGCGCTCCCACGCGGGGCAGCCGTCCTTCCCCGGCGGCTCCCTCGACCCGGGCGACGGCGATCCGCAGACCACAGGACCGCTGCGGGCGGCGCTGCGCGAGGCCCAGGAGGAGACCGGCCTCGACCCCGCGGGTGTGCAGATCTTCGGCGTGCTGCCCCGGCTCTACATCCCGGTGAGCGGCTTCGTCGTGACGCCCGTGCTCGGCTGGTGGCGCGAGCCCAGCCCCGTACGGGCCGTGGACAGCGGCGAGACGGCCCGGGTCTTCACGGTTCCCGTGGCGGATCTCACGGACCCCGCCAACCGGGTGACGACGGTCCATCCACGCGGTCACCAGGGCCCCGCATTTCTGGTCGAATCCGCCCTGGTCTGGGGTTTCACCGCCGGGGTGATCGACCGGATTCTGCACTTCGCGGGCTGGGAAAAGCCCTGGGACCACTCCAGACAGGTCCCGCTCGACTGGCGCGCATGACAGGGTGGCCGAAGTACTGGGCCACTCGGGCGACGCTGCGAACCACTGCGGCTCTTCCACGGGCCGCACCACCGGCCGGCTGACCGTGACCGGCGACGAAAAGCGAGGCTCCCGACGGTGAACGTGCTGGACATCCTGCTGCTGCTGGCCGCTGTGTGGTTCGCGGTCATCGGCTACCGCCAGGGTTTCGTCGTCGGCATCCTGTCGGTGATCGGCTTCCTCGGCGGCGGCGTCATCGCCGTCTACGTACTGCCCATCATCTGGGACCAGCTCACGGAGAAGTCCGAAGTCTCCACGACGGCCACGGTCGTCGCGGTCGTCATCGTGATCGTGTGCGCCTCCGTCGGCCAGGCCCTCACCACCCACCTGGGCAACAGACTGCGCCGCTTCATCACCTGGTCACCCGCGCGCGCCCTCGATGCCACCGGCGGCGCGCTGGTCAATGTGGTGGCCATGCTGCTGGTCGCCTGGCTGATCGGATCGGCCCTTGCCGGTACGACCCTGCCGACCCTCGGCAAGGAGGTCCGCGCCTCCAAGGTGCTCATCGGGGTCTCCCGGGTGATGCCCGCCAAGGCCGGCAGCTGGTTCACGAACTTCACATCCGTCCTGGCGCAGAACGGCTTCCCCCAGGTCTTCAGCCCCTTCGACAGAGAGCCGATCACCGACGTCAAGCCGCCCGACCCGGCGCTGGCCAGCAGCCCGGTCGTGTCGAGCGCCAAGAAGTCCATCGTCAAGGTCGTCGGCACCGCGACCGGGTGCAGCAAGGTCCTGGAGGGCTCCGGTTTCGCCATCGGCAACCACCGGGTGATGACCAATGCCCATGTGGTCGGCGGCGTCAGCGAGCCCACCGTGCAGATCGGCGGCGAGGGCAAGCTGTACGACGCGAAGGTCGTGCTCTACGACTGGTCGCGCGACATCGCCGTCCTGGACGTGCCGGACCTGCACGCGCGCGCGCTGAAGTTCACCGACACCAACCACGACGCGCACACCAACGACAGCGCGATCGTCGCCGGCTTCCCGGAGAACGGCGGGTACGACGTCCGATCCGCCCGTGTCCGCGCCCGGATCAACGCCAGCGGCCCGGACATCTACCACCGCGGGACGGTCACCCGCGACGTCTACTCCCTCTTCACGACCGTCCGGCAGGGCAACTCGGGCGGACCCCTGCTGACCCCCCAGGGCAAGGTGTACGGGGTGGTCTTCGCCAAGTCGCTCGACGACAGCAACACCGGGTACGCGCTCTCGGCCGACGAGGTCCGCCCGGACATCGCCAAGGGCCTCACCGCGAACCAGCAGGTGGACACTCAGGGGTGCGCACTGTGACGACGGCGGTCAGGCGCACATAGCGGGTCAGGCGCACCAGACGGTCAGATGTACACGGCGGTCAGCCACAGGGCCGGCAGGTGGCGTACACAGCGGGGTCAGGCGTACACAGCGGGGTCAGGCGTACACGGTGAGGACAGCGGGAGGCGCACGGTGAGGCTCACGATTCTCGGCGGCGGAGGATTCCGGGTGCCGCTCGTGTACGGGGCGCTGCTGCGCGACCACGCGGCGGGCCGGGTCACCCACCTCACGCTCCACGATCTCGACCCGGCCAGGCTGGCGGCCGTGGCGCGGGTCCTCGCCGACCAGGCGGTGGACGTACCGGACGCGCCGGAGGTACGTACCACCACCGACCTCGACGACGCCCTGCGCGGCGCCGACTTCGTCTTCTCCGCGATCCGGGTGGGCGGGCTCGCGGGCCGTGCGGCCGACGAGCGGGTGGCACTGGCCGAGGGCGTCCTCGGCCAGGAGACCGTGGGCGCGGGCGGTATCGCGTACGGCCTCAGGACGGTCCCGGTCGCGGTCGACATCGCCCGCAGGGTCGCCCGGCTCGCCCCGGACGCCTGGGTCATCAACTTCACCAACCCGGCGGGTCTCGTCACCGAGGCGATGGCCGCCCACCTCGGCCGCCGGGTCATCGGGATCTGCGACTCACCGGTCGGCCTCGGCCGCCGGGTCGCCCGGGTCCTCGGCGCGGACCCCGACGCGGCGCGGCTCGACTACGTGGGACTGAACCACCTGGGCTGGCTGCGCGGGCTGTATGTGGGCGAGCGGGACGTGCTGCCCCGGCTGTTCGACGACGAGCGGCTGCTGACCTCCTTCGAGGAGGGCAGGCTCTTCGGAGCCGACTGGCTGCGCTCGATCCGCTCGGTCCCCAACGAATATCTGCACTACTACTACTTCAACCGCGAGACGGTCGCCGTCTACCAGCAGGCGGAACAGACCCGCGGCGCCTTCCTGCACGACCAGCAGGCCCGCTTCTACGACGAGATGGCGCACCCGTCGACGCCCGCGCTCGCGGCCTGGGACCGCACCCGTGCCGAGCGCGAGGCGACGTACATGGCGGAGAACCGCGAGGCCGCGGGTGCGGGCGAACGTGAGGCGGACGACCTGGAGTCGGGCGGCTACGAGAACGTCGCGCTGGCCCTGATGCGGGCCATCGCACGGGACGAGAGCGCCACCCTGATCCTGAACGTGCCCAACGGCAGCGCCTCGGCAGGTGGCCGTACGGTCGAGCGCGGGGACGGCCGTACGGATGAGGGTCGGGACAGCCGTACGGATGGCCGTACGCTCTCCGTGCTCGACGAGGCGGCCGTCATCGAGGTCCCGTGCCGGATCGACGCGAACGGGCCCCGGCCGCTGCCGGTTTCACAGCTGACGGGCCATGAGGCGGCCCTGGTGTCAGCGGTGAAGGCGGTGGAGCGCTCCGTGCTGGAGGCGGCGGCGAGCGGATCGGCACGGGCCGCGGTCCGGGCTTTCGCCCTGCACCCGCTGGTCGACTCCGTGAACGTGGCGGGCAGGCTGCTCGACGGGTACCGGGCCGTGCATCCGGGCCTCGGCTACCTCACGAAGACATGAGCTGAGCTGAGCCGGGCCGGTCGAAGAGCTGAGCTCTCACCGGGACGCGGGCCCAGGACTGGGGCGCAGCACTCGGGACGGGACGGTCCCGGGACATCGCCGGGGCTGGTCACGGCCTGGAGTGCCGTAACCGTGCCGACACCCAGCGGGCCCGGCGGCGGATGATGCGCGGAATGCCGAGAGGTGGATCGTCGTCCTCCACGTCGTGTGGCCCGCCCCTCTCGTACGTACTCAGGCCCGTGGCCGAGCGGCGGTTGCGTGCTGCGTCACCGTAGTCGTGCGTCCAGCCCATACCACCGTGTTTGCCCGTGCCCCATGGTCGGTAATCGCGTCCCACGGGGCCAATTGGCCTATGCGCCAGGCATTTGGCTGTTCGTAGGACAAGCGTTCCCGTCCGGTCGCCGCCCGGGGCCCCCGGAGGTCAGCGGTCGGGCTCGGGGTCCTTCAGCCAGTTGATGAGCTCGGCCGAGAAAGCCTCCGGGTCCTCCTCCTGGGGGAAGTGCCCGAGACCGTCGAACAGCCGCCAGCGGTACGGCGCTTCGACGTACTGCCCCGACCCCGCCGCGCTGCGGGTACGCATCACCGGGTCGAGTGAACCGTGCAGATGCAGCGTCGGCACCCGCACCGGACGCTTCATCCGGCGGTTGAACTGGATGCCGTCCGGCCGCGCCAGCGACCGCACCATCCAGCGGTACGGCTCGATGGAGCAGTGCGCCGTGGACGGGATGGACATGGCACGCCGGTACATGTCCACGGCGTCGTCCTCGGGACGGGCGGGCCCCGACCATTCGCGTACGAGCTCACCGACCAGCGCCGCGTCGTCCGCGACGAGCTGCCGCTCCGGCAGCCACGGCCGCTGGAAGCCCCAGACGTACGAACCGGCCCGGGACTGCGAGAAGTCGGAGAGCATCGCCGAGCGCCAGCGGCGCGGGTGCGGCATCGAGGAGACAGCGAGCCGGCGCACCAGCTTGGGCCGCATCACGGCCGCCGTCCACGCCAGATACCCGCCCAGGTCGTGCCCGACGAGCGCGGCGTCCGGCTCCCCGAGCGAGCGGATCACACCGGTGACGTCGAGGGCCAGGTTGGCGGGGTCGTACCCGCGGGGCGTGCGGTCGCTGCCGCCCACGCCCCGGAGATCCATCGCGACGGCCCGGAACCCGGCGTCGGCGAGCGCGGTCAGCTGATGGCGCCAGGTCCACCAGAACTGCGGAAAGCCGTGCAGCAGCAGCACCAGTGGTCCGTCACCCGCCTCCGTGATGTGGAAGCGCGCGCCGTTGGCGGCGACGTCACGGTGGGTCCAGGGCCCGTCGATTCGTACGACGGAGCCCATTTCGGCAGAAGCGGTCATGCCGACGAGCGTCCCACAGCTGACGGCTCACCGATGACCGGGAGGGGGGCATCCGCGGGCACCGGCGTGGCCGCCTTGTCGAGCGACGGGCGGCCGACGGCCGGGCGGGGGTGCGGCTTGACGCCCTGGATGACAGCCGCCGTCTCCTTGGCGGATGCGACGACCTTCTGCGGGCCCTTGCCCTTCTTGGCCTTCTTGAAGAAGACCATCCCGATCAGCCCGAGGACCGCGGCCACCAGCACATTCGCGGCGAAGGACAGGACGAAGCAGATCGCCATGTTCCAGTGGCTCCAGGTCCGGATGCCGTAGGCGAGGGCGAAGCTCAGCATCGGCAGCGAGAAGAGGAGCACGATCCCGGCCGCCGAGAACGCGGCGCTGCCGACGGCGCCCCGCTTGACGTCCTGGCGGAGTTCCGCCTTGGCCAGGGCGATCTCGTCGTGCACCAGTGCGGACATCTCGGCGGTCGCCGAGGCAACCAGCTGACCGAGGCTGCGGTCTGCGGTACCGGCAGGGCTGCTGGGGTGGCTCATCGCTGAATCCCTCTTCTCTTGCGCGAGCGTTCGTCCGTACGGGTGTTCGCTGTGCGAGCGTCCGTCTGTACGAGCGGTCATCCGCGCGGGCATCATCTTGGGCGTCGTCACAAACTGTCTGTTCGAGATGATCTGACTTCAGATCATGCCGGACGGTCCTCGTCCTCGCTTGCTGCCCCCGCCCGTTCGGCGAGACGGCGGTGCTCGGCCGCCTTCCCCTCGAGGATCGCAGCCATGCGCAGATGGTGCGCGGCTTCGTCCTCCTCGTAGATGTCGGGGATGCCGTCGTGGTCCTCGTCGCGCTCCTCCTCGTCGCACAGGGCCCGGTAACGCCGGTTGCGCATCTTGAGCAGGACGGAGGAGAGCACGGCGGCGATCACGGACCCCAGCAGCACGGACGCCTTGACCTCGGCGGTCGTCGTGGGGTCCCCGTCGAAGGCCAGCTCCCCGATGAGCAGCGAGACGGTGAAGCCGATCCCGGCGAGTGAGGCCACCGCGAACACATCGGCCCAGGCCAGGTCCTTGTTGAGCTCGGCCTTGGTGAAGCGGGCGGTCAGCCACGTACCGCCGAAGATGCCGACCGCTTTACCGACGACCAGCCCCAGGACGACACCGAGCGTCTCGGGGCGGGTGAAGACGTCGGCCAGCGCCCGCCCGGACACCGACACCCCGGCGGAGAACAGCGCGAACAGTGGTACGGCGAGGCCCGCGGAGAACGGCCGGACCAGGTGCTCGATGTGCTCCCCCGGGGAGTGACGTTCACCCTCGTGGCGGTGGCACCGGAGCATCAGGCCCATGGCGACACCGGCGATGGTGGCGTGCACGCCGCTGTTGTACATCAGCCCCCAGATGACCAGCCCGAGCGGGACGTAGATGTACCAGCCGTGTACGTCGAAGCGCAGCAGCAGCCAGAAGACGGCCAGGCCGGCCGCCGCGCCGCCGAGCGCGGCGAAGTTGATGTCGCTGGTGAAGAACACCGCGATGATCAGGATCGCGAAGAGGTCGTCGACGACGGCCAGCGTGAGCAGGAAGGCGCGCAGCGCGGAGGGGAGCGAGGTACCGATGACCGCCAGGACGGCGAGAGCGAAGGCGATGTCGGTGGCGGTCGGGACCGCCCAGCCGCCCAGCGAGCCGTCGCCGATGACGTTGACCAGCGTGTAGACCAGGGCCGGTACCGCCATCCCGCACACCGCGGCGATCACCGGCAGCGCTGCGGCCTTCGGATCGCGCAGCTCGCCCGCGACCATCTCGCGTTTGAGCTCGATCCCGGCGACGAAGAAGAAGACCGCGATCAGGCCGTCGGCCGCCCAGTGCTGCACCGAGAGGTGCAGACCGACGGCGCCCGGGCCCAGATGGAAGTGGCTGACGGAGGCGTAACTGCTGCTCAGTGGGGTGTTCGCCCAGACGAGGGCGGCAATGGCCGCGAGGAGGAGGAGCAGGCCCCCGACGGTCTCGGTGCGCAGGGCTTCAGCGAGATAGGTCCGTTCGGGGAACGGCAGCCGCCCGAGGAAGGACGTGGGCCGAGGCTGCTGTGAATTCTGGGACTGCTCAGAATCCTGGGGCGGCCGGCGCTGGTGAGGCTGCTGTGAATCCGGCTGGGACTCAGGCTCGGGCCTGGGCTGGGGATCGGGCTTCGGGGCGGGCGCGGGCACGCGGGGGACCTCCGGTCAGGTGGACAGCACAGAACACATGCCGACCAGACTTCCCGGCGCACCTGTTGACCTACTTTTCACTGCTTCTTCTGCCCCTACGGTAGCCGAGGCGGGGTGGGCCGCGGGGCGGCAGGGAGCATCCGGTGATCGTCTCTCTCGTCACCTTACGGACAGAACGCCGGACGGGCATATCGACCCCGTCCGGCGTTCCGCCGTCACCCTGCTGTTCAGTTGTGCTGCTCCCGGGCTCGCCGTACGGCTTCCCGGCCGGCTCAGTCCTCGCTGGAGGCGCTGGGCAGCTTCGTCTGGATCAGGCCCATCACCGAGGAGTCGGTGAGCGTGGAGACGTCGCCCAGCTCGCGGTCCTCCGCGATGTCGCGCAGCAGCCGCCGCATGATCTTCCCGGACCGGGTCTTGGGCAGCTCGGCCACCGGCAGCACCCGCTTCGGCTTGGCGATCGGCCCGAGCACGGCGCCCACGTGATTGCGCAGTTCCGCCGAGAGGTCCGCCGACTCCTCCGCCGTGCCGCGCAGGATCACGAACGCCACGATCGACTGACCGGTCGTCTCGTCGGCGGCGCCGACGACCGCGGCCTCGGCGACGGCCGGGTGCGAGACGAGCGCCGACTCGACCTCGGTGGTCGAGATGTTGTGCCCGGACACCAGCATCACGTCGTCGACCCGGCCCAGCAGCCAGAGGTCGCCGTCGGTGTCCTTCTTCGCGCCGTCACCCGCGAAGTACTTGCCCTCGAACCGCGACCAGTAGGTGTCGATGAAGCGCTGGTCGTCGCCCCAGACGGTGCGGAGCATCGAGGGCCACGGCTCGGTGAGGACCAGATAGCCGCCGCCACCGTCCGGCACCTCGCGTGCCTCGTCGTCGACGACCGTCGCGGAGATGCCCGGCAGCGCACGCTGGGCGGAACCCGGCTTGGTCTCCGTCACTCCGGGCAACGGCGAGATCATCATCGCGCCGGTCTCGGTCTGCCACCAGGTGTCCACGATCGGGCACTTGTCGGCGCCGATGTTCTTCCGGTACCACATCCATGCCTCGGGGTTGATCGGCTCACCGACCGAGCCGAGGACCCGCAGCGACGACAGATCGAACTTGGCGGGGATGTCGTCCCCCCACTTCATGAACGTACGGATCGCGGTCGGCGCCGTGTAGAGGATCGAGACGCCGTACTTCTGGACGATCTCCCAGAACCGGCCCTGGTGCGGGGTGTCCGGCGTGCCCTCGTAGATCACCTGGGTCGCACCGTTGGCCAGCGGCCCGTACACGATGTACGAGTGGCCGGTCACCCAGCCGATGTCGGCCGTGCACCAGTAGACGTCCGTCTCCGGCTTGAGGTCGAAGACCGCGTGGTGCGTGTACGCCGCCTGGGTGAGGTAGCCGCCTGACGTGTGCAGGATGCCCTTCGGCTTCCCCGTCGTACCCGAGGTGTAGAGGATGAACAGCGGGTGTTCGGCGTCGAACGCCTCGGGGGTGTGCTCGGTGGACTGGCGCCCCACGAACTCGTCCCACCAGACGTCCCGGCCCTCGGTCCACGCCGTGTCCTGGCCCGTGCGCCGTACGACGAGCACATGCTCGACATCCGGGCACTTCGTCACGGCCTCGTCGATCGCCGGCTTGAGCGCGGACGGCTTGCCGCGCCGGTAACCGCCGTCGGCCGTGATGACCAGCTTGGCGTCCGCGTCCTGGATACGGGAGGCGACGGCGTCCGCGGAGAAGCCGCCGAACACCACCGAGTGCGCGGCACCGATGCGGGCGCAGGCGAGCATCGCCACCACCGCTTCGGCGATCATCGGCAGATAGACGGCGACCCGGTCGCCCTTCGCGACACCCAGCTCGGTGAGCGCGTTCGCGGCCTGCGACACCTCGTCCTTGAGCTGTGCGTAGGTGATCGACCGGCTGTCGCCGGGCTCACCTTCGAAGTGGATGGCGACGCGGTCGCCGTTGCCGGCCTCGACGTGCCGGTCCACGCAGTTGTACGCGACGTTGAGCTCGCCGTCGGCGAACCACTTCGCGAACGGTGGATTCGACCAGTCGAGCGTCTCGGTGGGCTCGGTGGCCCACGTCAGCCGCCGGGCCTGCTCGGCCCAGAAGCCCAGCCGGTCCGCTGCCGCCTGCTCGTACGCCGCCGCTGTGACGTTGGCGTTCGCGGCCAGCTCGGTGGGCGGCGCAAAACGCCGCTCCTCCTTGAGCAGGTTGGCCAAGCTTTCGTTGCTCACGAGATCGCCCTTTCGACAAAGCCTTGTGTCCCAGGTCTAGCTCATCAGCCCGTGAGCCACTCTGACAAGGGCTCACGCCGATCAATTGGTTTAGACCTCTGCTCGGGAGGCTCGCCGGAGGCACCCCCGAGGGGCGGCCGGGGCTGGGCCGGGAGGTGATCCGGCGCATGTCACCCCCGGAGTTCAGCCCGAATCGGACGGCGTCAGGCGGGAGCCACCTGGGCGAACACTCCATCGGGCTCAGGAGCGCCGGTGAGCAGATACGCCTGGGCCTCGCCGACATGGAAGTACATGCCGTGCAGCTCCAGCGTGCCCTCCGCGAGCCGGCGCGCGACCGATGCGTGCGCCCGCAGATGCTCCAGTTGCTGGATCACATTGGTGAGGCAGAGCTGCTCCACCGCATCGGCCGGCATCCGCCCGGAGATCCGTGCCCAGGAGTGATGGCGGCTCAGCATCCGGTCCAGGCTGGGCTGACCGTGCCGCAACCACCGCCGCAGAGGCGTGTCCGCGGCGGTGCTTTTGCTGGTGCCTGTGCCTGTGCCTGTGCCTGTGCCTGTGCCTGTGCCGGTGCTGGTGCTGGTGCCTGTGCTGGTGCTGGTGCCTGTGCCTGTTCCAGTGCCGGTTCTGGTTTCGGGGGCGGATTCAGCTTCGGTGTCAGCTTTGGTTCCGGTGCCCGTACGGGGGCTGTCGTTCAGGAGAGCCGTCATGGCACCGCAGCCGGAGTGTCCGCAGACGGTGATCGAATCGACCCGCAGGATGTCGACCGCGTACTCGATCGCCGCCGCCACCGAGTCGTCGGAACCCTCCGCGCCGGGCAGCGGTACGAAATTGCCCACGTTCCGCACGGTGAACAGGTCCCCGGGACCGCTCGACGTGATCATGCTGGTCACCAGCCGGGAGTCGGCGCAGGTGAGGAAGAGCTGCGACGGTCGCTGGCCCTCCCGCGCCAGACGCGCCAGTTCGTCCCGGACCAGTGGCGCGGTGTCGCGCTGGAACGAGCGCAGCCCACTTGCCAGTTGGCGGCTCCCCGGTTTCCCGGACGCGACCGCTGTGACAGAAGCGGTGGCGGGCGGGCCCTCCTGGGGCCCGGGGCAGTGGGGCGCGGGGGAGCGGGGCGCGTGGGAGTGCAGTGAATGGGAGTGGGGCGCCTGCGAGTGCGGTGGCTGGGGGTGCGGTGCGGGAGAGGGCGATGCGGGGGTGCGGGGAGCGGCGGCGGACGCGGGCACGGCGATCCGGCTGCCGTCCCGGCCTGTCACCTCGACCGTTCCGCCCTGGGCGATATGCGCCTCCCGCCAGTGCTGGAGTGTCTCGTACGCCGCGTGGTCCATGAACGAACCGTCCAGCTCCACCACCGCGGTCGCCCCGGACGGGATCTGCCCGAGCGTCCGGCTCAGTCGGGGCACGGCCAGGAACGTCAACTGCCCACGGGCATGCAGCCGGTGGCTCCCACCGTCCTCGTGGAGGGTGATCCGGGTTCTGGCCAGGCGGTGCAGGGCCACACCGACGGCGACGGCGATTCCGGCCGCCACCCCCTCCAGTACGCCGAAGCCCACGACTCCGGCGACCGTGGCCCCGTACGCCAGGAACTCGCGGTGTCTGTGGACGTTGCGGATGTGTGCGTAGCTCACCATCTGGAGGCCGACCACCATCACCAGCGCGGCCAGCGCGGCCAGCGGCATCCACTCCAGAACGCCGACCAGCAGGCCCGCTGCGATCAGCATCCATACGCCGTGCAGCACGGTGGAGGCGCGGCCGGTGGCGCCCGCCCGGACATTCGCCGTGCCCCGCACGGCTCCGCCGGACACCGGAAGCCCGCCGAGCAACCCGGACACGGTGTTGGCGACGCCCTGTCCGCGCAGTTCACGGTCGAGGTCGGCGCGTCTGCCCGCGGCACCGGGGCGGTCGGCGGCCAGTTTGTCCACGGCCACCGCCGACAGCAGCGACTCGAGACTCGCCACCAGCATCACGGTGAAGACGGCGCCGAGCAGACCGAGCACCGGCCCGTGCGGCAGCTCGGGCAGGGCGTGTGCCCGCCAGGACGGGAGGTCGACACGTGCGATCCCGGGCGCGGCGACAGCGGCCAGCGCGGTGGCCGCGGCGACCGAGGCGAGGGCGGCGGGGATTCTGCGCAGGGCGCGTCCGGTACGTCCGGGGATCCGCGGCCACAGCACCAGTACGGCGATGGTCAGCCCGCCGATCAGGGGTGCGGCCGGAGCGACGCGGGCGAATTGGCCCGGCAGGGCAAGGGCGTTGGCGACGGCCGAACTCTGGGGCGTACCGCCGAGCACGATATGAAGCTGGGCGAGCGCGATGGCGACACCGATGCCGGCCAGAGTGCCGTGCACGATGGCCGGGGAGACGGCGAGTGCACTGCGGGCGGCGCGCAGGGAGCCCAGGACCAGCTGGAGCAGGCCGGCGCCGACGGTGATGGCGCAGGTCGTGCGCCAGCCGTAGTCCTGGATGAGTCCGGCCGTCACGACGGTCAGTCCGGCTGAGGGGCCACTGACCTGGAGTGCGGAGCCTCCGAGCAGCCCGGCGACGATGCCGCCGACGGCCGCCGCGAGCAGTCCGGCTTCGAGCGGGGCGCCGATGGCGACGGCGAGACCCAGGGACATCGGGACCGCGATCAGGAACACGGTGATCGAGGCGGACAGATTTGCTCCCGAGACCCGGAAGCGGGACCGATGGCCGTCTCCGTCCTGCGGTGGCCCGTGTGGTGGGTGGACGCGAGCGGTCGGCGAGAAGTCGGAAGCTGTGTCGTCGGTACGCGTGGGGACGTAGGCAGGCATGGTTTCCGTCTCCTCCGGGGCAGCGCGGTCGCGGAACACGTCGCGGAACAAGGGGATGTGGGCGGCCGTACGCGGCTGTGGGTCACGGCGTGCAGCGGCGGGATCATCAACTCTCGGTAAATAGATCGTAATTCAGAGTAAAGACGGGGAATGGACATTAGGGGCAAATGGTCGAGTTGTTCACTCGATCCGGTGATGAGGTGGCTCTAACGCACTCCAGTTCGAGTAAATATTTGCGGTCCGAGTGCGGAGTGCGGACCTGCGTGCGTGGAGTGCGGGCCGGGGTGTGCGGCGCTATGGCCTGGGTGTGCGGCGCGCGGAAGGTGAAGTGCGGGACGGGGGAGGGACCGGGGCGAGCTGTTCGCCCGCCCCGGCCCCTCCCGGCCGCGTCCTCTGGCCGTCCTGCCGCTTCCTGGTCATCCCGGACGGGGCGTCAAGAGGCGGCGCTGACCTCGGCGTACCGCTCGCTGAGCACAAAGGCCGGGTCGACCTGGGACGCCAGATCGGCGCCCGTCCTCTCGTTCCCCCAGCTCTCCGCGTTCTTCAGATGGAAGTGCACCATCTGGCGCGTGTAGCGCTCCCAGTCGCGGTGCGCGTAGCTGTCTTCGGCGGCGTTCTGGAGTGACTGGAGCGCCAGGCGGTTCTCCGCTTCCAGCATCTCGAAACGCGGCGGGCGGCCCTTCTCCATCGCACGGACCCAGTCGGAGTGGCCGACGGTGATGAGCAGGTCATCACCGACCTCGGAGCGCAGGAACTCCAGGTCGTCCGCGTCGCGCACCTTGTTGCCTACGACCTTCAGCGCGACGCCGAAGTCCCGTGCGTACTCCTTGTACTGGCGGTAGACGGAGATGCCCTTGCGGGTCGGCTCGGCCACCAGGAACGTCAGGTCGAACCGGGTGAACATGCCGGAGGCGAAGGAGTCCGAACCGGCTGTCATGTCGACGACGACGAACTCCTCGGGGCCGTCGACGAGATGGTTCAGGCAGAGTTCGACCGCGCCGACCTTGGAGTGGTAGCAGGAGACGCCGAGATCCGACTCGGTGAACGGCCCCGTCGCCATCAGCCTGATCTCGCCGTCGTCCAGCGTGACGGGGCGGGCGCAGGCGTCGTAGACCGGATTGTCCTCACGGATCCGGAGCAGCCGGGAGCCGGCGCCCGGCGGAGTCGTTTTGATCATCGTCTCGGCCGAGGCGATCCGCGGATTGGAGCCGCGCAGGTATTCCTTGATCAGCGGAAGGTGCGCGCCCATCGCGGGCAGCGCGGCGGATTCCGCGTCGTCGAGACCGAGCGCGGCACCGAGGTGCTGGTTGATGTCGGCGTCCACAGCGAGGACGGGCGCCTCGTTGGCGGTCAGGTGGCGGATGAAGAGAGAGGACAGCGTGGTCTTGCCGCTGCCGCCCTTCCCTACGAAAGCGATCTTCATGTTCACAAAGGGTAGTCGGGTGAACGCGGTGCGTGGGTACCGTGAGTGAAGAAGACCACTCCAAGGTGGGGTTGCTGCTATGGGCGCGTAGCCTCGCTTCCTATGACTGCGTTCTCCCGGAAGGCGGCCGCCGGAGCCCCGGTGACTCCTCCAGATCACTCAGATCCCCTTGCCGCCCTGGGTCAGCTGCCGGGTGTCGGCGCCGCTGTCGACTCCGTACGCAAGGCCGTCGACCGGGTCTACGGCCACCGCGTCATGCGGCGGCGCAGCACCGAGATCACAGGTGAGGCCGCGCTGCGCGCCTCGCGCGGGTCGGCGGCGCTGTCGGGTGCGGACTGGGCGCTGGAGGAGGTGCGCCGGCGGACTGATTTCGGCGGTGATCCCGAGGCGCTCACCGTCGGTGCGGCGCTGCGGCTCTCCGCCGAGGCCGGTCAACTCCTGTCCATCTGGCGGCAGTCACCGCTGCGCGTGCTGGCCCGGCTGCATCTGGTGGCGGCAGCGGACTCCGGTGACGCGGTCGGCCGTCCGCGGCTGGCGGGCGAGAAGGCGGACGAGCCGCTGATCGAACTGCCTCTGCCCGGGGCCGACGAGGTGTCCGCCCGGCTCGAGGGCCTTTCGCAGCTGGTCATCGCCGGGAGCGCGGCTCCGGCCCTGGTGACAGCGGCCGTGGTGCACGGTGAGCTGCTCGCGCTGCGCCCCTTCACGTCGTACAACGGCCTGGTCGCGCGGGCCGCCGAACGGGTCGTGCTGATCAACAGTGGCCTTGACCCCAAGTCCATCTGCCCTGCGGAGGTCGGCCACGCGGAGCTGGGGCGCGCGGCGTACGTGGCGGCGCTGGACGGTTATGCGTCGGGAACCCCGGAGGGCATGGCGGCGTGGATCGTGCACTGCGGTCGCGCGGTGGAGCTGGGCGTCCGGGAGTCGACGGCCGTGTGCGAGGCGCTGCAGCGCGGGGCGGCCTAGGGGCTCAGCCCGGGCCGGGCCGTGGGCGCTCCCGCTTGTTGCGCCAAAGCTCGTCGCGCAAAAATGCGGCGGCACCGGAAGGTGCCGCCGCTGACACGTCCACCGGGTTACCAAGCGTCCTCGAAAATTTGCCCATCAGGCCGGGAGCTTCGCCCGTTTACCTGGTGCGGCTGGCCCGTAATCGACGGGTCGACGTCGCGTGGGTACTCAGTTTTCGTGCTCGGTCCGTGGGGCCTTCTGCGGTTTCAGGTGATCCTCTCGGATGTCCTTGGTCTCGCGGGCCGTTGATTCCTTTGTACTCCTCACCGCGGGGCGAGGGGAAGCCCTTGGTCCGCTTCTTTACTTTTACTCTTAAATGCGGGCAAAAGGTCCACGTCGGACCGGGCTCCGGCCGCCCCGGTTCACGTACCAGACGAGCCCGGCCGTGGCTGCCGCGGCACCGATCGCGGCGGCGGCGACCAAGGCGGGCCGGGGTGGCATCCGCAGGGCGGGAAGCCGCTGCTTGAGCCGGACCGGCCGGTTGAAGACGAGAATCGGCCATTCGCGGGCGCCCGCTTCGCGGCGCAGTGCCCGGTCCGGATTGACCGCGTGCGGGTGCCCGACCGACTCGAGCATGGGGACATCGGTTGCCGAGTCGCTGTACGCGTAACAGCGTGCCAGGTCGTATCCCTCGGAGGCGGCGAGTTCCTTCACGGCCTCGGCCTTGGTGGGGCCGTAGGCGTAGTACTCGACCTCGCCGGTGAAACATCCGTCGGCGCCCACCACCATGCGGGTGGCGACGACCCGGTCGGCACCGAGGAGCTCACCGATCGGCTCGACCACCTCGGCGCCGGAGGTGGAGACGATCACCACATCGCGCCCTGCGGTGTGGTGTTCCTCGATGAGGGAAGCGGCCTCGTCGTAAATGATCGGGTCGATCAGATCGTGCAGGGTCTCGGCGACGATCTGCTTGACCTGCCGGACGTTCCAGCCCTTGCAGAGGGCGGAGAGATACTCGCGCATCCGCTCCATCTGGTCGTGGTCTGCGCCACCTGCCAGGAATACGAACTGGGCGTACGCGGTGCGCAGTACAGCCCTGCGGTTGATCAGGCCGCCTTGATAGAAGGACTTGCTGAAGGTCAGCGTCGACGACTTGGCGATGACTGTCTTGTCGAGGTCAAAGAAGGCAGCGGTGCGGGGCGACGAGTGGTTTTCCACGAGTCTGAGCATAGGTGCCCGCCATTCGGCTTACGCGGCGGCGCGTGGGTTTGCCTGAGAAGGCTCTCGGGTACACCATGGAAGTCACGGATCGTTCGCGACCGTGTTATCCCCGTCCGGCTCCTCCCCCCCCGAGTCGGACGTGGGGACGACCCCAGCTCTCCCCCCCGGCTGGGGTCGTCGCATGTCCGGACACGTTTTCGGGTGTGCCCTCTGTGTCGGTGACGGCTCCGAGGTCATCTGCGGCACTCTTCTCCGGTCGGCTGTGCTGCGTCTCAATACTGGATACGCGTGACGCTGCGTAGTCGTTGCGCTCCTCTCCGGAAGTCACCGATAAGAGTGGGGGAGATATTCACAACCGGTGAGTTGTCCACAGTTTTCGAGCAAGATCCACTTAATTTCCCGGATCCCTGCACGGTGATTCTCATCGCGAAGTCAGCGGCTGTTCGCTGCGGCTTCGCGGCCTGAAGGAATCACTGTCGGAGGGGGCGGAATCGTGGCTGGATCCATCACACCTGATCGGTTGCCGACGGCCGAGAGGCGCCGGGACGGGCCGCTGATCGTCACCGAGGACGCGGTGCTCCTCGACGACCTGCTGCGGCTGTGCGCCGCGGCCGGCGCCGAGCCGGAAGTGCATCACGGGGTGCCCGAGCACAAGGGCGGCTGGGAGAGCGCACCGCTGATCCTCGTCGGGGACGACGCGGCTGCCCGGGTGCGCGGGAGCACCCGCAGACCGGGGGTGTATCTCGTGGGCAGGGACCAGGACGACCCCGATGTCTGGCAGCGGGCCGTCGAGATCGGGGCGGAGTACGTGCTGCGGCTGCCGGACGCCGAGAGCTGGCTCGTCGAGCGGATCGCCGATGTGGCCGAGGGGGCCGGGGACCAGGCGCTCACCGTCGGAGTGATCGGCGGCCGGGGCGGTGCGGGGGCTTCCACACTGGCGTGTGCGCTGGCGGTCACAGCGGCCCGGAGCGGCCGCCGCACCGTGCTCATCGACGGGGACCCGCTCGGCGGTGGCCTCGATGTGCTGCTCGGCGGCGAACACGCCCAGGGCAGACGGTGGCCGGATTTCGCCCGTTCCAAGGGGCGGGTCGCCGGGAGCGCGCTGGAGGAGTCCCTGCCGGAAGTGCACGGGCTCCGTGTCCTCAGCTGGGACCGGACGGACGCCGTGGTGATCGCGCCGGAGTCGATGCGGGCGGTCCTGGCGGCCGCACGCAGGGGCGGTGGCGCAGTGGTGGTGGATCTGCCCCGGCGGGTCGACGAGGGCGTCGCCGAAGCGCTCGCCCAGCTCGATCTCGGACTCCTGGTGGTCCCGGGAGAGCTCCGGGCGGTCGCTGCCTCGGCCAGGGTGGCCTCCATGGTCGGCATGGTCCTCCAGGACCTGCGCGCAGTGGTGCGCGGCCCCTTTGCGCCGGGGCTGGACGAGGAGTGGGTCGCACGGGCGCTGGAGCTGCCACTCGTGGGTGAACTGCCCTCCGAGGAAGGGCTCCTCGCGGCACAGAGCGGCGGCGCTCCGCCGGGCGGTCGGGCCAAGGGACCACTGGCCGGTTTCTGTACGGCGTTCTGGGCGCAGGCCCTGTCGGGGCGAGGTGTCTCATGAGCACGGCACAAGCGCCCGGCGGGGCAGCGTCCCCGGTGGGTACGTCGCCGCTGCTCGACGCCGTACGGCAGCGGCTCGCCGAGAGCGGGGCCGAGCCCACACCTGCCCGCGTGGCGGCGGCGCTCCGAGCCCAGGGGCGGCTCCTGGGGGACGCCGAAGTGCTGGGGCACGCGGAGGAGCTGCGGTCCGAACTCGTGGGCTCGGGACGGCTGGAGGCCCTGCTGGCCGATCCAGCGGTGACCGATGTGCTGGTCGCCGCCCCGGACCGGGTGTGGGTCGACCGCGGCGCCGGACTCGAACTGACCGATGTGGCCTTCCCCGACGCCGCGGCTGTGCGCCGGCTGGCACAGCGGCTCGCGGCGGTGGCCGGGCGGCGGCTCGACGATGCCAGGCCCTGGGTGGACGCCAGGCTGCCGGACGGGACGCGGATGCATGCGGTGCTCGAACCGGTGGCCGTCGGATCGACGTGCCTCTCGCTGCGGGTGGTGCGGCCGAAAGCCTTCTCGCTGGAGGAGCTGGTGGCGGCGGGCACGGTCCCGCCGGGCGGCGGCCAGGTGCTGCGGGCGTTGATCGAAGCCCGGTTGTCGTTCCTGGTCAGCGGCGGTACGGGCTCGGGCAAGACCACCCTTCTGTCGTCCCTGCTGGGCCTGGTGGGGCCCGCCGAGCGGATCGTGCTGGCGGAGGACTCGTCAGAACTGCGCCCCGAGCATCCGCACGTGGTGCGGCTGGAGTCGCGACCGCCGAACCAGGAGGGCGCGGGCCGGGTGACCCTGCGGGATCTCGTCCGCCAGGCCCTGCGGATGCGGCCGGACCGCCTGGTGGTGGGTGAGGTGCGCGGGGCCGAGGTCACGGAGCTGCTGGCCGCGCTGAACACGGGCCATGAAGGAGGCTGTGGGACTTTGCACGCGAACGCCGCATCCGACGTCCCGGCCCGCCTGGAGGCGCTGGGGACGGCGGCGGGCCTCGACCGGGCAGCCCTGCACAGCCAGTTGGCGGCGGCGCTCGCGGTCGTGGTGCATCTCGTACGGGACCGGAGCGGCCGGCGCAGGGTCGCCGAGGTGCATGTGCTGGAGCGGGACACGACCGGGCTGGTGCTGACCGTACCGGCGCTGCGCTGGGGCGTGGACGGCTTCACCGAGGGGCGGGGGTGGCCCAGGCTGCGGGCCATGATCGGGGGCGTGTCGTGACGGCTCTGGTCTTTCTGGCGGTGCTCTGCGCGGGCGCTGCCCTGTGGATGCTGGCCGTGCGGGAGCGTGGACTGCGCAGGGGGCGGCTGCTGTTCGCGGACGGTCCGGCGGCCCGTGCGCAGCCGTGGAGCGATTGGTTCCGCGGCCGGATGCCCGCCCGGCTGCGGCCGGAGTGGCTCTGTCTGGTGGTGGCAGCGGCTGTGTCACTCCTGGGTGCTTCGGTGCTGCCGCTCCTGGTGGGGGCGGCGGGGATGCCGCTGCTGGGGAGGCGGCTGCGGGCCGTGGCAGCGGCGCGGGATGCCTTGGCGCGGACCGACGCGGTGATCTCGCTGTGCGGGTCGGTGGCCGCCGAACTGCGGGCCGGTAAACAGCCCGGAGAGGCGTTGCTGGCCGCCGGACGTGGTTCGGGTGCTCTGGGGGCTGCCGAGGCCGCGGTACTGGCAGCGGCGCGGTTCGGCGGGGATGTGTCCGAGGCGCTGCGGCGGGCCGCACGGGAGCCGGGAGCGGCTGGTCTGCGGGGTGCGGCCGCCTGCTGGCGGGTGTCGGTGGACGGAGGTGCCGGTCTCGCGGCCGGACTCGAAGGGCTGGAGGGCGCGCTGCGGGCCGAGCGCGACCAACGAGCCGGTCTCCGGGCGGAACTGGCCGGTGCCCGGTCGACGGTGCTGGTCCTCGCCTTGCTTCCGGCGGGCGGCCTGCTGCTGGGCAGTGCGCTCGGAGCCGATCCGCTGTGGACCTTGCTGCACACCCCGGCAGGGCTGTGCTGCCTGCTGGCGGGCGGGGTGTTGGAGAGCGCCGGGTTCTTCTGGGCGGGGCGGATCGTCCGGGCCGGGGAGGACGTATGAGCGGGTCCGTATCGGGCGGGGTCATGACGAATGAGGTTGTCCACAGCCTGGGGGTGGCGCTGTGTGCTGTCGCTGTCGCGGCCCGACTGGGGCTTGCCTGGACCGGGCGGCGGCATGGACGGCTGTCACGCAAGCGGGCCGCCGCACTGCTGGCCGTGGCACCGGAGAGGGCGCCACGGCGCCCCGAGTACGGGGTGTGGGCCGTCCGGTGGGGTCCTCCGCTGGCCGCGGTGGCCACCAGCTTCGTCCTGGTCGGTGGATGGGCCGGATGCGTGCTCGGCCTTGCCGCCGGATACGGGGTGCGGCGCCTGCAGCTCAGACGCTCGGCGACCGGAGCCGATGAGGCCCTGACGAAGTCGGGACCACGTGAACTGCCGCTCGCGGCAGAGCTGCTGGCGGCGTGTATCGCGGCCGGTGCCGGCCCTCGGGAGGCGGCTGAGGCGGTCGGGGAATCGCTGGGCGGACCGGTAGGCGACGCGCTGGCCCGGGCGGCGGCTGAGCTGCGGCTCGGCAGTGAACCCGCTGCGGCGTGGGGCCGGGTCGGTTCGATACCGGGGGCGGGCGCCTTGGCCCGCTGCCTGGAGCGGGCCGCCTCGACCGGGGCCCCCGCCGCCGACTCGGTGGCCCGGCTCGCGGCCGGACTCAGGGCCGACCGGGCCAGAGCAGCCAGGGACAGGGCAGGCAGGGCGGGCGTTCTGATCACCGGGCCGGTTGGCCTCTGCTTCCTGCCCGCATTCCTGGCGGTGGGTGTCGTGCCCGTGGTGGTCGGCCTGGCGGGCCACCTCCTGAAGGCGAGTTGATGAACTCAAGGGAAAGCGGAAAGCGGAAAGCGGGGCAAATCGCCGAGACGGCTCGGCCATGGATGGAACGGCGCGAAGGGTGCCACAAGGGCGCTGTGAGCCGGGCGGTCGGCCCGGCCTCATGAACAACACGGGAAAGCACGGGGGTTGAGATGACGAATGTACTGAATCTGCCGAACGGGTCTGATGGACCGGCGGAGTCCGGTGAGCCGGGTGGTTCAGCGGCGCGGAAGTGGCTGCGGGCCCGGTGGCATCGGCTGGGGTGCGGGACCGGCAGGGACGCGGGGATGTCCACGTCGGAGTACGCGATGGGCACGATCGCGGCATGCGCCTTTGCGGCGGTGCTCTACAAGGTGGTCACCAGCGGGCCTGTTGCGGCGGCGCTGCAGTCCGTGGTCGAGAAGGCGCTCCATGCGAAGTTCTGACGAGGGAGGGCGGCCGGCCGGTGGAGGACCGGTCTCGCGTCGGCCGTCCGGTTGGGGGCCGGCGGACCGGGGCTCGGTCTCGGCCGAGGCAGCGGTGGTGATTCCGGCGCTGGTGCTGTTCACGATGACACTGGTCTGGGCCCTCACCGCGGCGGCCGCGCAGATCCAGTGCGTCGATGCGGCACGGGCCGGTGCGCGGGCGGCGCGTCGGGATAGACGGGGTGCTCAACATCGACCGGTGGTGGCCGTCGGGGGGTGCTGACCAGCGACGGGGTGCTGCCCGTGTGGAGTCCCGTGTTCTCCGAGGACAGCGGGGGCCCGGACTCCGGCACCGGCCCTGCGGCGTTCAGAACGCCAGCCGGCTCCGTACGGTGGCTGCCAGCTCCCT
>NZ_JAAGLN010000049.1 GCF_010548145.1 Streptomyces sp. SID10853 | reverse complement strand
CTCCTCCGCGGCCCTGCGGCGCGCGGCGCGCAGCGCGCGCAGAGTGGCCCGGCCGCTGTCGGTCAGCTCGATCCGCACCACCCGGCGGTTGCTCGGGTCCGGCACCCGGCGGACGCTGCCGCTCTCCTCCAGGGCGTCGACCAGGCTGGTCACGGCGCGCGGCACGACTTCGAGCCGCTGGGCCAGGTCGGCCATGCGCGGCGGCTCGCCGCAGTGCGCGACCGTACGCAGCAGGCGGGACTGCGCGGGGGTGATACCGACCGGCTCCAGGTGCTGCTTGTGGATCCGGTGGAGCCTGCGCGTCAGCCGGAGGAGCTGTTCGGCCAGCAGGCCGTCGGCGTCGGGGACACCGGAGGATGAGGACACGTCGGGAACACCGGAGGGTGAGGACATGGGGGAACAATATCAGGACCATGTGCATTGTGAGCATAGGTAACAGTGCATTATGCTCCATGAGACGTTGCTGAACCCTGTCGAACCCATGCCGTAACTCTGCCGAATCCGCCGATCCGTCGAGTCACCGCCGAAGGAGCTCATGAAACCCGAACGCCCCGATTGGACGCCCCCGCCCCGTGGGGCCGGGCAGCCGCCCGCCGAGGTGCGGCGTATCGTCCGGCTCTTCCGCCCCTACCGTGCGCGCCTGGCGCTCGTCGGACTGCTGGTCTGTGCCTCGTCGCTGGTCTCGGTCGCCTCGCCGTTCATGCTGCGCGCGATCCTCGACACCGCGATCCCGCAGGGCCGCACCGGTCTGCTGAGTCTGCTCGCGCTGGGCATGATCGCCACAGCCGTCGTGAACAGCGTCTTCGGCGTCCTCCAGACCCTGATCTCGACCACGGTCGGCCAGCGCGTCATGCACGATCTGCGCACCGCGGTCTACGCCCAGCTCCAGCGGATGCCGCTCGCCTTCTTCACCCGGACGCGTACCGGTGAGGTCCAGTCCCGTATCGCCAACGACATCGGCGGTATGCAGGCGACGGTCACCTCCACCGCGACGTCCCTGGTCTCCAACCTCACGGCTGTCATCGCCACGGTCGTCGCCATGGTCGCGCTCGACTGGCGGCTGACGATCGTCTCGCTCCTGCTCCTCCCGGTGTTCGTCTGGATCAGCCGCCGGGTCGGCCGCGAGCGCAAGCGGATCACCACCGAGCGGCAGAAGCAGATGGCGGTGATGGCCGCCACGGTCACCGAGTCGCTCTCGGTCAGCGGCATCCTCCTCGGGCGCACCATGGGCCGCTCCGCATCGCTCACCCGGAGTTTCGCCACGGAGTCCGAACGGCTCGTGGACCTCGAAGTGCGCTCCAGCATGGCCGGGCGGTGGCGGATGTCGACCATCGGCATCGTGATGGCCGCGATGCCGGCCGTCATCTACTGGGCGGCGGGTCTGGCGCTCCAGGAGGGCGGCCCCCAGGTCTCCATCGGCACGCTCGTCGCGTTCGTCTCGCTCCAGCAGGGTCTCTTCCGTCCGGCGGTCAGTCTGCTGTCGACGGGTGTGGACATGCAGACGTCGATCGCACTCTTCCAGCGGATCTTCGAATATCTGGATCTGCCGGTGGACATCACGGAGCCCGGAAACCCGGTGCGGCTGGACAAGGTGCGGGGCGAAGTGCGCTTCCAGCACGTGGATTTCGGCTACGACGAGAAGAGCGGGCCCACGCTGGAGGCCATCGACATCTCGGTGCCGGCGGGCGGCAGCCTGGCGGTCGTCGGCCCCACCGGCTCGGGCAAGTCCACCCTCAGCTATCTGGTGCCCCGGCTGTACGACGTGACCGGCGGGCAGGTCACGCTGGACGGAATCGACGTACGCGACCTCGACTTCGCCACACTGGCGCGCGCCGTGGGCGTCGTCTCGCAGGAGACGTATCTCTTCCACGCGTCGGTCGCCGACAATCTGCGCTTCGCCAAGCCGGACGCCACCGACGCCCAGCTCGAAGAGGCGGCCAGGGCGGCACAGATCCACGAGCACATCACTTCTCTGCCCGACGGGTACCAGACCCTGGTCGGTGAGCGCGGATACCGCTTCTCGGGCGGCGAGAAACAGCGCCTGGCCCTGGCCCGTACGATTCTGCGCGATCCGCCGGTGCTGATCCTGGACGAGGCCACCAGCGCTCTGGACACCCGCACCGAGCATGCCGTGCAGCAGGCCATCGACGGCCTGTCGGCGGGCCGCACCACGATCACCATCGCGCACCGCCTCTCCACGGTCAGGGACGCCGACCAGATCGTGGTGCTGGACGGTGGCCGGGTCGCCGAGCGCGGGACCCATGACGAACTGCTGGGCCTGGACGGCCGGTACGCCGCGCTGGTCCGCCGGGACGGCGAACTGACCCCGACCGGCGAACTGACCCCGACTGTCTGAGGTTCGGGGTCGGCACGAGGGGACCGGCCGGTATCCGGCGACCGTCCGGCGCGCGCCGCGCGTCCAAGACATGGCGGGCGGGCGGGTATGCGTGCGTGCGGGATGGGGGACACACGACAGCGCCGCCGCTCCCGTGGGACGGGAAGCGACGGCGCCGGTCGGAACGAGTGTCAGACGAGCCAACCCACGAAGTGGACGATGCCGGCAAGCAGGTCGGTGAGGAAGTTCATGGTGGTGCGTTCTCCTTGTGCGTGGTTCATCAGTGGGACTTGCGCCAGTAGCGGTCTGCAGCCCGTTGCTTGCGCTCCGTAAGCATCTTGCTTCGGGTGGTGATCAGGCAAGCGAATCCGGTGCGACCACACGTTCCAGCGAACACCCGATCCCCTGTTCGTGTGTTCGGTGCGCTCGGTGTCTCTCGCGTCAGGCCGCAGAGACACCGAGAGGGGCGGGGGCGCCGAGAGGGGCGGAGACACCAAGAGGGGCGGGGGCGCCGGAATCTGCCGGGCGTTCGAGCAGCCGCCGGATGTCCCGGACCGCCGCGCGGCCCGCGCGGTTGGCGCCGATGGTGGAGGCCGAAGGGCCGTAGCCGATCAGATGGATCCGCTCGTCACGGACCGCCCGTGTGCCGTCGAGCCGGATGCCGCCGCCCGGCTCCCGGAGCCTGAGAGGTGCCAGATGGTCGACGGCGGCCCGGAACCCGGTGGCCCAGAGGATGCTGTCCGCCCGTACGGTGCGCCCGCTGTCCCACGCGACTCCGTCCGGCGTGATCCGGTCGAACATCGGCAGCCGGTCGAGGATGCCCCGGTCGCGGGCGTCCTGGATCGCGTCGGTCACCGGCAGCCCCGTCACCGAGACGACGCTCTGCGGCGGCAGCCCGCGCCGTACGCGCTCCTCGACCTCCGCGACCGCCCGCCGGCCGCGCTCCTCGTCGAACGGACCCTCCCTGAACACGGGCGGGCGCCGCGTCACCCAGGTCGTCCCGGCGGCGACGTCGGCGATCTCCATCAGATGCTGCGTACCGGAGGCCCCGCCGCCGACCACGACGACCCGCTGCCCGGCGAACTCCTGCGGTCCGCGGTACCCCGAGGTGTGCAACTGCCGCCCCCGGAAGGTCTCCTGGCCCGGATAGCGTGGCCAGAACGGCCGGTCCCAGGTGCCGGTCGCGTTGATGACCGCACGCGCGTCCCACACACCCTGCGAGGTCTCGACGCGCAGCCGCCCGCTGTCGCCTTCGCGCACCGCGGTGACCCCGACGGGCCGGCGCACCTGGAGCCCGAAGGCTTCCTCGTACGCCGTGAAGTACTCGCCCACCACATCGGACGAGGGGCGGTCCCCGTCGGCGCCGGTCAGCTCCATGCCGGGCAGCGCGTGCATGCCGTGCACCTTGCCGAACGTGAGCGAGGGCCAGCGGAACTGCCAGGCGCCACCCGGGCGCGGGGCATGGTCCAGTACGACGAAATCGCGGCCGGGGACCAGCCCGGAACGCCGCAGATGGTAGGCGCCTGACAGCCCCGCCTGCCCGGCGCCGATGACCACCACGTCCACCGCACGTACGCCAAAGTCGTTCACGTTTCATCCAACAGCGCCGCCGCACGGGATCTTCCCGCTCAGCGACGGTGAGGGGGTGAGAGGGGGGAGTGTGACGCCGAGGTCTACGGGTGTGACGGGCCTCGCCCCGACCGGACGGGCACACGCGCTCCGTACGCGGGAGGATGGAAGGCATGCCAGACACCTTCACCACGCGCACCGTCCACATCGGAACCGGCGACCGCGAGACCGTCACCGACCTGACGGGGGAGTGCGAGGACTTCCTCCGCGAGGCGGCGGCGGGCCGCGACGGCCTGCTGAACATCTTCGTACCGCACGCGACCGCGGGTATCGCGGTCTTGGAGACCGGCGCCGGCAGCGACGACGACCTCATCGCCGCACTGCACGAACTACTGCCGGCGGACGACCGCTGGCAACACCGACACGGCAGCCGGGGCCACGGCAGAGACCACGTGGTCCCGGCCCTGGTGGCCCCGCACGCGACACTGCCGGTGATCGGCGGGCGGCTGGAACTGGGGACGTGGCAGTCGGTGTGCCTGGTGGACACCAACAGGGACAACCCCGAGCGGCAGGTGCGGCTGAGCTTCCTGGGATGACCAAGATCATCGCCCAGGTTGTGGCCGCGAGCTGTCAGGTGCTGCGGACCCGATGACCAGGCCCGAGCCGGCTCCCTGTCTCCGCGTGCACGCGGTCGGTACGACGGTCTCGTGGCTGCCGCAGTGGACCGCCTGGGCCGCAACGTCGCCGAGCCCTGGGGCCCGTTTCCTCCGGCGTCGACGATGGGGCACTTCGCGTGGTAATCATCACCGCGGCGAACTTGCACCCCATCAGCAGGTCGCGCAATCGACCCTGATTCAGGCGGCGCAGTGCGGCAAGCCGCCCCTGAAATCCACCATCTCCTGGAAGAGCGCGCCCATGTCGACGGGTGCGCCGGGGGCGGCGCCGCGCAGCTCCAGGTAGGCGCGGTGCAAGTTGGGGACGAGACGCTCGGGGTCCAGGAGGCCCTCCCACGGGCCGTATCGGCTCTCGCGGGCGACCTCAAGCGGAGTGAGTCCGGCCTCGATGCCCTCCTTGGCCAGGGAGCGCACCCAAAGGAGGTATTTTTCGGTCTCGTTGAGGATTTCGGGCCCCGCGACCGGGCCGTGGCCGCTGACCACGACCGCGGGGTCGAGGGAGCGCAGCGTGCGCACGGCAGCCACACAGCCGGAGAGCGAGCCCATGGGGAAGAACGGGGTGACCCCGGACATCACCACGTCGCCGGTGAACAGGACCCGCTGGTCGGGCAGCCAGACGACGGTGTCGTTGATGGTGTGCGCGGCGCCGGCGCTCATCAACTCGACGCGGACCGGGCCGACATGGAGGGTGAGCCGATCCTCGTACGTGAGGGTCGGCGGGGTGACGGTGATGTCTCCCCAGCACACGTCGGGCCAGAGTCCGGTGAGATGCAGGCCCGCCTGCTTGATTTCCGTTCGGGTGCCGGAGTGGCCGACGACGACCGCCTCGGGGAAGACGCAGTTGCCAAAGGTGTGGTCGCCATGAGAGTGGGTGTTGACGACGATGCGGGGCGGAGCGGACTCCAGGGAGAGGGCGGCGGCGCGCAGGGCGCGGGCTCTGCGCTCGGTGGCGGCCGTATCCACCAGGGCGCTCTCGCCCCCCGCGGTAATGACGCCGGCGTTGTTGAGGCACCAGCCGCCGTCCGGCTGGACGTAGGCGTAGACGTGTTCGGCGACTTCTTCGATCACTTGCGGCTCCTCACCTCGGGGGCCCAGCGTCCGCAGACGCCCTGTAGGCGGGCTCTGGGCAGGGTCGACGCTCTTGGCCGACACCTCGGCCCGGTCTTCCGCGGGATTGCATCGCAGCCGGGCCCTGACCGGGATGCGCCACCACGAGGCCGTCCGGCCTGGTCGGGGGCAGTGTGTACGACGTAGGCCCTGCGGTGGCCGGAGCCAGGGTGGCCATGGCCGTCCCCGAGCGGGCGCCCCGGGCCGGGTCCAGTCCCACGGCGAGAGCGGGAGCCCCCCGGCGCCGGTCCCGCTGGTCCCGCCGGTCCCGCTGGTCAGGCCTTGCGCCAGTCCATGACGACGTACTGCGACGTCTCGTCCAGGCATCGGCGCAGGGTCAGGAATTCATCGCGGAGTATGACCTCGCGGACCTGCCGTGTGTTGATCACGCGGGCATGGGAGCCGATGGACACCTCGTGGACGACCACTCCGTCCCGTACCTGCCAACGCCCCGAGTAGCTCAGGTAGTCGTCCACCGAGCCAAGGTATGCCGCCGACGGCGTACTGGCCTCCACGCCGCCGGACTCCGTCGCGTCTCTCGTGCGCATCATGCTGGCCGCCATGTATCCGTCGGGGTGGTAGATCAGCAGCCCATCCGCCCGAGGGCCGAGGGGCCCCTCGCTCGTGGAGCCGTCCGTGTTGAGGTAGTGATGGGAGACCAGGCTCCAGACTCCGACGAGGTCCTTCTCGGACAGCATCAGCAACTCCCCGACGCATCGCGGATGCTGAGATCGACCTGTGGTGTGAACTCGACCATGCTCGTTCATTTCCCCTCTGTCCTTGCCCCGGTCACCGGCCGGTCCGAGACCGGTTCCGGCTCTGCGTCCCACCCTGCCGAGGTGTACTGGAACCTCGCTCAACGGCCGCTCGGTCATGCCGCCGGGGGCACGGTGACGCTCGATCGAAGTTCGAGCGCGGAAGCCGAGAGTGGCGGGACAGCAACTCAAGCCCTCCGAAACCGACTTCAGATCCTGGGAGAGCCATGTCCTCTGTGCCCGTCCGACTCGATCCGGACACCGCATACGCTCGTGTTCAGCATTTCTACGCCGCCCAGATGCAGCAGCTGGACGCTCGCGACGTCATCGGCTACGCCGGCACCTTCACCGAGGACGCCGAGTTCGCGCACACCCCCGGGCGCCCCGCCTCCCGTACCCGAGCGGGCATCGTCGAGGACCTCACGGACTTCCACCGCAAGTTCGAGGACGATCCGATGCAGCGTCGGCATGTGGTCGGCATGATTCGCCTGGAGCCGCTCGACGACGGTGCGCTGAAGGCGACCGCCTACTGCCTCGTGGTGAAGACCCGGCCGGGGCAGGAACCGGTCTTCGTCAGCTGTGTCATGCATGACGTACTCGTCGAGGAGGACGGCCTCCTCCTCAACCGGTCGCGGCATGTCAGCTACGACTGAGGAAGTCCCTCCGGCGTACTGACCGACGCCGCGAACAGGCGAGGCGGACCCCGCAGCCGGGGTCCGCCTCGTCGGCTTCTCAACCGGTGGCGAATGTGCCACCGGCTCGTCAGAACACGTCGCCCTGGAAGGCGAGCCGAATGTGTTCGGGCGCCTTGTGCAGACCCCAGTCGCGCACGCTCCGCTTCAGTTCCGGCGTGTTCAGCGGCGTCCGGTTGGCCGGGTCGGCGAGCCCCAGCGGTTCCGGAAGGAAGTCCGACGCGCGCAGCCTGGCCCACAGTTGTGCTGCCGCGTCGGCTGCCGGCAGCTCTCCTGCCTCCACCCTCCGGCAGGTGTTCCTGGTGAAGGCGAGCAGCGCCTGGACATCCTCCCCCGTGGGCTCCGGCAGGCCGGGCGTGGCTCCCGACTCCAGCGAGCCGAAGACGGTGTCGTCCTGGCTTCGGCGGAAATCGGAGAGCACCTTTTGCGTTGGCACCCAGCTGAGGAAGCTGGTCGCCTTCCACACTCGGACCACGGCGTTCCACAGGTCGTAATGGCCGAATCCGATGTACGACGAGTACACGAGGTCGTCGTGCACGTCGAACAGGCCCTGCTGCAGCTTGTCGACGTACGCGAAACGCTCGGTGGACCAGTCGTCCGCCCGTGCCGCCGCGATCAGCCGTCCTGCCAGCGAGTTGATGACGGTCATCGTGTTGGTCAGGCCCCGCGAGTACAGCGCGTCGATGAATCCGGCCGCATGCGCCGTCAGGCAGTAGCGGTCTCCGACCGTGTTCGAGGCGGAGTACTGCAGCCGGTCGGTGCTCACCCAGGGCCGTGCGAGCCGGGCGTCGCGGAACTGCTCCGCGATCTCGGGGAAGCGCTGCAGGAACGTGCCGAACTCGTCCTCCGGCGGGCTGTCGGGCTTCGGGTACATACGCTCGTCCAGGGAGAGACCCACACTGCAGAGCGGATTGACGGCCGACTCGTGGTTGTCGAAGGGGATGACCCACAGCCAGCCGCCCTTGAAGACATGATGCAGGGTTCCCTGGTGCCACGGCACCGGCTGAGTGTGCTTCTGCGCAGCGGTGGCGTCGTCGAAGGGCGTGACCCCCACCATGTGGGTGAACAGCGAGCGGCAGTGGTGGCGGGCCCGGGTCGGTTCGTCACGCAGACCGAGCTTCTGGGCCACGGGGGAACGGAAGCCGCTGCCGTCGACCAGATACGCGGCGTGGAACCGCTCTCCTGCGTCGGACAGGAGCGTGACACCGCTGTCCGGGTCGATCTCGATGTCGGTGACCCGGGTGGCCAGGCGCCCCTCGGCGCCGTACTTGAGGGCGACATGGTAGAAGTACGCGTCGACGTCCTGGCGGAACAGGTGCATCTCCACGTTCGCGGGGATCACCTCCTGGTTGATCTGCTCCGGGTCCTGCGGCTTTCCCTCTTCGTGGTAGACGAACCCGAAGTTCCGCTTCTGTCCGATCGCCGGACTGACCTTCCGCATCTCGTCGAAACCGGTGAGCGTCGCGATCTCGGGGACCCGGTACCGCTCCGCGATGATCTGGGAGATCGTCGACGTGTAGGGGATGGTGGACTCGCCGACCGCGAAGCGTGGGTGGGCGCCGGCGTCCAGCAACAGGACACGCACCCCGTTGCGGGCCAGTACGGCAGCGAGGATTCCGCCGGCTATGCCGGCCCCCAGAATGGCGACATCGTATCCGCCGCTCGACAACTCCGGGCTCTCCGTTGTGACAGCCATGGTTCCTCTTCGTCTCGGGGTCTCGGGATGCTGTTCAGACGTCGTACGGCGTCTTCCGGCGGGCGTCCGCCAACGCCCGGGCCCACCAGGAGAGCTGGTTGAACATGACCTTCGCTGCGGTGCTGGCGCCCGCCTCGTCCTCGGGGCCACCGGCAGAGTCGAAGCCGTCACGGGGTCCGTGGAAACTCATCCCGTCCCGCACAGAGACCGCATGCAACTCGGCGAAGACCTGGCGCAGTTGCTCGGCGGCCCGGATGCCGCCCGACCGACCGCCGTAGGACACGAAGGCAACCGGCTTCGCCCGCCACTGCGTGCTGTTCCAGTCGATGGCGGTCTTCAGCAGGGCGGGGAAACTGTGGTTGTACTCCGGCGTGACGACGACGAACGCGTCAGCCCTGGCTATGCGTTCACCGAGGGACTCGACGATCTGCCTGACCGCCGGTTCGGGGGTGAGGCTCGGTGTGGGAGGCAGCTCCCAGTCCGCCAGGTCGAGCCGATCCGCCTGGAAGACGTCGGTGGCGGCGACGGTCCCCTGAAGCCAGTCGGCGATCATCGCCCCCATAACGCTCGTTCCGGAGCAGGACACCAGCATCGCCAGACGAAGAGGCTTCATCATCATCTGTTCTCTTCCCGTGAGGTCGTCGCGGATCCGCCCCACCAGGCTCGGTCAGCTGCCTCAAAACCCGCTCAAGCCGCACTGACCGAGGCCGTCGGCCGCGTGGGCGAGCCGGCAGAGCGGTCGGCTCGCGTCAGTGGGAGGCGGGGAGGATGACGGCCGCAAGGACCAGCTGGAGATGGCGGCGCCAGTCGGCGTTGCCGCTCGGCTTGAAGTACATGGTCGACATCACTCCGCAGGCGAGCATGGGGAAGTCCGCGAGGGTGAGGTCCTCGCGGACTCTGCCGTCGGCCACCGCACGGTCGATGATGCGCTGGACGATCACGGCGAACTCGGCCTTCTGCTGCTCGACGGCTTCCCAGCGCAGGTCCTTCGAACCGAGCAGCGCCAGCTGGAAGACGGCGTCACCCTCCGCGGCCTCCAGATAGGTACGCAGGACCGTCTCGAAGGCCGCGCCGGCGTCGGTGATCCGCTCGGCGTCGCGGGCGAGGTCGGCCATCCCCTGGAAACGCTCCCGTACGACAGCGGTGAGCAGCTCCTGCTTGCTGGGAAAGTGCCGGTACAACGTGCCCAGACCAAGACCGCAGTGGACGGCGATCTCCTCCATCTGCACGTCATGGCCTCGGCCTGCGAACAATTCACCGGCGCTGGTGAGGATGCGTTCGCGATTGCGACGGGCATCGGCGCGCAGAGGGCGCTCGGCCTCCGGCATGACACCCTCCGACAGTGGTCGCTTGGCCCGGGACGTGCCGTTCCGCCTGGTGGCGGGAACGAATAGCGATCGACTTTACCACCGCGTTCCGGGACATCACATTGCGCGGCAGCCGCCCGTCAGCGTGCGGCTGTGGTCAGCCGCAGCGGAAGTGCCGCGAGCCCGCGGATGGTGTTGTTCGGCCGCCACCGCGGCGGCGCGGTCAGTTCCACCGTCGCACAGTGCCTGGCCAGCGCGGTCATCATCGCCTCTGCCTGGGCATAGGCGACCATCCGCCCGATGCAGGCGTGCAGGCCGGCCCCGAACCCGAGATGCCCCCCGGACTTGCGGGAGACGTCGAACCGGTCCGGATCCTCCCAGCGCCGCGGATCACGGTTGGCCGCGCCGAACAGCAGGACGACCCGGTCGCCGGCAGGGACGGTGAGCCCCTCCACATCGACGTCTCTCGCCACTGTGCGGAAGAACAGCTGAATAGGCGACTCCAGCCGTACCGCCTCATCGAAGGCCGGCCGGGTCAGCCGGGGGTCGGCGCGCAGCGCGTCGTACTGATCCGGGTGCGTGGCCAGGCACCACAGCAGGGAGCCGAGTCCCTTCATCGTGGTGTCCATCCCGGCGGCCAGGATGCCGCGCACCAGCACAGCGGCTTCCTCGCGGCCGAACCCTTCCGTGCGGGCGAGCCGGTGGATCTGCGCTCCCCACCCGCCAGGACTGAGCTTCTCCGGGTAGAGATGTTCGACGATCCACGGCATGACGGACCTGGCACTGTTCATGGCCTGCCGGAACAGTTCGTTGTCCGGCCCGTTGAGATTGAACGCCAGCTCGGCGAAGGCGGGCAGATGTTCTTCCCGTCCCTCCTCCGGTATGCCCAAGGCATCCGCGAAGACCCGCAGCGGCATGGCCTGCGCGAGCCGGGCGATGCCGTCGATCTCGCCCGCAGCGACGCACTCCAGCACGAGCTCATCCGCGGCTTTGAACCAGGGCTCGCGCAGCGTGCGCACCGCTGCCGGGGAGAACACGGAACCGACGACGGAGTGCGCGCGGGCGTGGTCAGGCGGGTCGGCCTCCTGCAGTTGGCTGCGCGAACGCCAGGACGACTCCTTGCGCAGGTCCGTCAGGCCCGTGCCCGCCGAAGAGTAGAAGGTCTCGTGGTCGAGCAGCGCGCGCCGTACGACGTCGTGCCGGGCGAAGCCCCACACGCCGTAGCGCTCCAGCATGACCGCGGGCCCTGCCTCGCGCAGTTTCTCGTAGGCCGGGTAAGGGTCGGCGAGGACATCCGAACCGAACAGGTCCATATCGCTGACCGGCGCGATGCCATGCATGATCGGCTCCATCTCATCGGTGTTCGGGGTGTTCCTCGGTCGTCGTGCGTCAGGAGGTGGTTCTGGCCCACAGGCCCGCGGTCAGCCGGTGATACTGCCCGGACTGCAGGACCACCATGAGCTCCAGCAGCTTCGCCTTGTCCCCGGTGACGGCGAACTGGCCGGTGACGAACGCGGTCGCGGCGTGGAGTCCACCGGCCTGGAAGGCGACCAGGTCGCCGTAAGAGGCGGTGATCGCCAGGTCGGGACTGGCGAGGAGCCCCCGGCCCGCTTCGACGACGACTCCCTCCTCGATGAGGAGGTGGTAGTCGACCGGTCCTTCCGGTGTGTCCGTGGCGTGAAACTGCAGCCGGACGTTGACGTGCGGGATCGGGGACTGCTCCTGTGCCGCCAGCTGTCCGAACTCGGTCAGGTACGCGTCGGACAGGAAACGGACAGTCGTCGAAGTGGTCATCTTGCCTCCCCGGGGCTGGTGTGGAACCGGACATTCAGGGATTCGACCTGCGGAAACGCAACGCGTGGCCGGTGCCGCAGCGGCTCGGTGATCTCGATTCCGGAGAAACGGCCGAGCAGCGCGGGGAAGACGACTTCGGCCTGCAGTCTGGCGAGCCGCCACCCCGGGCAGCCGTGGATCCCGACACCGAACGACATCGGCCCGCTCTGCTCGCGCGTCACGTCGAACGTGTCCGGGTCAGTGAAATGCGCCGGGTCCCTGTTGGCTGCGGCGAGCATCACCATCAACCGGGAACCCTCCGGGATCTTCACGCCGCCGACCTCCACCGTCTCGCTGATCGTGCGGGGAACCATGTGCGCCGGCGGGTCGTAGCGCAGCACCTCGTCGATCGCCCGGCCCAGGAGCCCTGGATCGCGGCGTACGAGATCCGCCTGTTCCGGATGGCGGGCGAACAGCCGGATGCCGTTGGCGAGGAAATACGTGGTGGTCTCACTGCCGGCAGCGACGATCATGTGGCACATCTGGACGAGCTCGTCGAACGTCAGGCGCTCGCCCTCGTCCTCGGTGTCGATGAGCGCCGACAGCAGGTCGTCACCACGTCGGCGGTACTTCCGGCGCACCAGCTCCGCGTAGTACTCGTCAAGGAACTCCGCGGCCTCGTCCGCCTGGGTCAACTCCGAGGCAGTCATGCCCAGTTCGAACACCCGCTGGAAATCCCGGATCGGCTCCCGAAGGAGCGGCGCCTCGTCCTGCGGGACGCCGATGAGGCCTGCCACCACGCTGAGGGGGAGCGGGAAGCAGAAATCGTTGCAGATGTCGCCGCCACCGGCCTCGACGAGCGGCGCCAGCAACTCCTCCACCCTGCGCTCGATGAAGTTCTGGTGTTCCAGAACCCGCGCGGTGGTGAAGGCCCGGTTGACGATGCGACGCAACCGGGTGTGCTCGGGCGGGTCCTTCCACAGCATCGCGCCGGCGAGCTTGCGCAGGGCCGCGTGCTGCTCCCAGTCCCCGCTGAACCGGCCGGCCATGAAGGCGTACACGTCCTTGCCGACCCGTTTGCTCCGCAGGGACTCGTACACGTCGTCGTAGCGGGTCAGGACCCAGATGCCCATGGGGCTGCGGTGCACGGGCGCGGCCTCCCGGAGACGGCGGTACCGCGCGTGCGGATCATCCCGCCCCTCGGGGGAGAACAGGAGCTCCGCGAGCGCCTCGTTGGCGATGTGCTCGGCCGCGGCGTCCGGCGGGGCTGCGTACGTGGTCACGGTGGACTCCTGAGTAGTGATCGATCGGGCATCTACCCGGCCCCGGCCGGGGAGGGTGCGCGGCCGGGGCCGGCAGCGACGCGCTGGTGCCGTCGCCAGGTGCGTCGCTAGGGGATGGAGGTCTCCACGACGTGCATGAGAGCGCCGACCGGAGTGACGCCTTCCAGGCGCAGGCCCGCCCGCTCGACGAGCGCGGTCACGCCCGCCTTGGTGTGGCGCTTCCCGTCGCAGTTGAGCAGGAACAGCAGGTCTATACCGGTCGCGTACCGGATTTCCGGGCTGTCGTCGACGAGGTTGGTGATGACCAGGACGCGGCTCCCGGAGTGTCCGGCCCGTGCCGCGTTGCGCAGGGCGGTCACCGTACGCTCGTCGTCCCATTCGAGAATGCTCTTGAACTGGTAGACGTCGACGTCGACCGGGATCGCCTCAAGGCAGTCGCCCTCCAGCACCTGGGACCGGTCGGACAGCGAGCCGTCGGGGCGCAGCCGGGGGTCGGGTTCCGCGACCGCCGCGGGCAGGTCGACCAGGGTCCCGTGGAGGTGCGGGTGGTGCTCCAGGATGGTGGCCAGCGTGAAGCCGCGGCCGCCGCCGACGTCAGCGAACGTCTTCACACCGCTCAGGTCCAGGGCCTCAGCGATGTCGACGGAGGTCAGCCGGCTGAGCTCCGTCTGAGACTTGTTGAAGATCTCCCGCGACTCGTGCCACGCCCGGTCCAGGTGCGGAAAGAACGACGCGCCGTGCTTCTCCTCGAACCGGCCGCGTCCTGTGCGAACCGCATCCTCAAGGTCCGGCCAGAGGTCCCAGACCCACGGCTCGGTGACCCACTGGACCCAGTACTTGAGCCCCTGGGGGTGGTCCTCGCGCAGCAGGCGGGAGACGGCTGTGTGGACGACGCCGTCCTGGGTCTCGTCGAACACCCCGTAGGAGCGCAGGCTGAGCAGGAGGCGCCCAAGGACGGCAGCGTCCACCTCCAGCGACTTCGCGAGTTGTTCCACCGGGACGGGCTCGTCGCCGAGTACGTCGGCCAGGCCGGTCCGGATCGCCGCACGCAGCGCGGCCGGCGCGGCCGAAGCGAGGGAGAGATCACGCAGGGCCGTGATGGACGAGAGCAGTGATGCCTCGCCGGTCGTGGTGGGCGTACTCCTGACAATGGTCATGCGGTCCCCTTCTCGGGAGCTGAGGTCCTGTTGGCGCGGACCTTGGCAGCACGGTCCTTGGCGTCGTTCCACAGGCTGGATGTGTGCGTTAGAGCCCTGCTCAAGCCCGGCTCACCGCTGCTTTCACGGCCTCCACCCGCGCTTGAGCGCTGCTTGCCACCGTTCGTCTCCCGGCCATACCGGGGTTCTTGTCCGACTGCGGAGAGGCGACACGATGAAACTCGGTTCCGACATCGGAATCAGGTCGGTCTGTACCTGGCTTCCCGAGACAAGGGAATCCGTCAAGGACGAAATCGAGAGCGGCCGTCTCGATGCCGCGGCAGCCGACCGGCTGGGGGCCGTGGAACTGCCGGTGTCCACGGAGCTGGCCGCGCCGGAGATGGCGGTGCTCGCCGGACTCAAGGTGCTCGCCCGGGCGAACTGCGCCCCCGCGTCGGTCGGAGTGCTGCTGCACTCCTGGATCTACCACCAGGGCCGGGACAAGTGGTCGCCTTCGCACTACGTGGCCAACGGCCTCGGCCTGCCGCCGTCCGCGCTCGTGACCGGCGTGCATGAACTGTGCAACGGCGGCATGTCCGCACTGCACTTCGCCGCGAGCAGCCTGCTGGCCGACCCCAAGACCTCTGCGGCGCTGGTGACCACGGCGGACCGCTTCGGCGCGCCGGTATGGGACCGCTGGCGGTTGCACACCGACATCTCGTATGGCGACGGCGCCACAGCAGCGCTGCTGCACCGGCTGGACGGTGGCCCCGACGAGCTTCGCCTGCACTCCCTGACACACGCCACCGCGAGCTGGCTCGAAGCCCTGGACCGTGGCAACGCACCCTTCACCGCCGCGCCGATGGAGGGGCGGCCCACCCTGTCCGCCGTGGAGGCCCGCAGGGAGTTCTATGAGGTCCACGGGCGGGAGAGCCTGTCGGCGGAGGCCGTCGCACGGGTCGGGGACTCGCTGCAGGAGGCTCTCGAAGAGGCCGGAATCAGCCCGGACGACCCGCGTATCAGGCTCGTCGCCACCCCCCGGGTCGGCCCCCGGCTGATCGGCGCAATGTACGAGAAGGCCCTGGACCGTTCGCTGCTGGCCAAAACCGTCCTGCTGGGCGGTCGTACCGGTCACCTCGGCGCCGGAGACATGCTGGCGAACATGGCCGACATCGTGGAGCAGCGGATGCTGAACCCCGGCGAGTACGCCGTCGTCCTCGGATGCGGCTCCGGGTTCGCGTGGTCCACGGCGGTCGTGCAGGCCCTGTGACCCGGAGGGGCCGTGCCCGACCGCGGCCGTACGCGTTGTGCTTGACAACGCGGAGAAGCCGCCCTTAGCTTCGCCGTATAACCTGAAGCGGAATTCCGCTTCATATTGCAGATCCCGTCCTGGAGGCACCGTGATCGTCATCTGCACCCCCACCGGCCAGATCGGCCGCCAGACCCTCACCCGCGTTCTCGACAGCGGCGCAAAGGTCCGGGTCATCGCTCGCGACCCCTCCCGCATCGCCCCGGAGGACCGGGAGCGCGTCGAGGTGGTTCAGGGATCCCTGGCGGACGCCGACGTCCTCAACGAGGCCTTCGCCGGAGCCGAGAGCGTCTTCTGGCTCCTGCCCTCCGACCCCACCACGGACAGCGTCGAGGACAACGTCCGGCGTCTCGCCAAGCCGCTGGCCGATGCCGTCACCCGGCAGAACGTCAAGCGACTGGTGTACGTGGCGGGTCTTGGGCACCGGGAGAACTCCGACGCGGAGGCGACCGGCCGGCTGCTGGACGAACTGATCGAGAAGACCGGCGTGGACAGCCGGGTGCTCCGCATGCCGGCCTTCATGGAGAACCTGCTGTGGCAGGCGGAGTCCATCAAGCGCCAGGGGATGTTCTTCTATCCCGTCGACGGCGACCGCAAGCTTCCCAGCTGCGCCACCCGTGACATCGCCGACGCCGCGGCACGGCTGCTGCTCGACGGCTCCTGGACGGGTCAGGACTACGTTCCGGTCCTCGGCCCCGAGGACCTGTCGTACAACGACATGGCCGGAATCATCTCCGAAGTCACCGGAACCCCCGTCCGGTACCAGCAGGTGCCCGCTGAGGCGTACAAGGCCAACCTCATGAAGTACGGCATGGCCGAGGCGTCGGCCGAGTGGCTGGTCAACCTGCTGACCGCGATCGACGGGGGTCTCTACAACACTGAGCCGCGCACTCCGCAGGCCACCACGCCCACTTCCTTCCGGCAGTTCTGCGAAGAGGTGCTGAAGCCCGCCATCGTCGGCTGAGCGGCGGACTGCCCGCCTCTGCGTCCGTCGGCGGCAGCCCTGTTCCGGGCTGTCGACGGTGGGCGCCGCTGCGCGCGGAACAGGGCAGCTGCGGCTCTCGCCGGATTTGAGTGTGCGTTGATCGCCCTCCACCAGACTGCGGGAACAGTCGGCACCGTACGGGGCTGACCACTAACGCTCGTGCGACTCCGCCGAACATCGCTACCTCGTCCGGAATGCCGGTGGCTCGCGCCTCGGGGCGCCAGCGGTTGCACGACACCACTCCGGGGTCGAGGAGTTCCAGGCCCTCGAAGAACCGGGTGACCTGGCCAGGAGTGCGTTGGGTGAGCTTCGGGGTGCCGTGTTCGTTCCAGAACGCCGCTGCCGCGTCCACATCGGGCATCGCCGGGTCCTTGATCGTGTGCGAGAGGACCAGGTGGCTCCCGGACGGCAGCGCATCCATCAGGCGGCTGACGATGCCACGCGCCTCGGCGTCGTCCTCGAGGAAGATCACCACGCCGGGGAGGACGAGGGCGACAGGTGCTGGTGAGCAGGGCACGCGCGTGGGCGAGCACCAGGGGATCGTTGTCGACGTAGACGATGCGGGATTCCGGCGCCATCCGCTGGGCGACCTCGTGGGTGTTGTCGGCCGTCGGTAGGCCGGTACCTATGTCGAGGAACTGCCGGATCCCGCAGTCGGCGACCAGGTACCGCACCGCACGCCCGAGAAACAGCCGATCCGCCTGAGCGTAGTCGCCGATGCCCGGGTGCAGCCGGCGGATCTGGTCACCGGCTGCTTGGTCGACCGGGTAATGACCCTTGCCGCCCAGCCAGTAGTTCCAGATCCGGGCCGTATGCGGCTGCGTGGTGTTGATCTTTTCGCGATGCTGGGAAGCATCGGAACGCGTCGGCTGCTCGGCCACGGGTCTCCTTGTGGAGTCAGGCTCACTTCGACGTCAACGCGCAGCCTGCGGAGGTGATTTGCATCTTGAGGTCGCAAGGGTTCCGCGCGATCAGCTACCGCGAGGTGAGCCGGGGCGCCGCGGGTCCTGTTTGCGAAACGACCCGAGGGGTTCCCGCTGTCCAGTGCTGCGAGGCGGAGAGGGCCGAGGTTCGCCGGGTGGAGGATTCCCTCGGCGCGCCGGAGGGCGATCTCGGTCTGTTACTCGGCGGCTTCTCCCACCGTTCCGTCGGGGGCGGCGGCCGATCTGTCCGGCGATGAAGAGATGGCCGTGCGAACGGACCGCTTGGCTGTTGCTGCCCTGACCTGGTGAGTGGCAGAAATGCCGCTGTTGAATAGGATAGTGACATGAGGGTGACATGAGTGGCAGGGGAGTGTCGACGTGACGGTGCATCGAGTCGCGGTACTGGTCCTGGACGGGGTCACCCCGCTCGATCTGGCGATCCCGGCGCAGATCTTCAACGCCCGGCCGGAGACTCCGTACGAGATGACGGTGTGCGCGCCCAGCCCGAAGGTGGCCACCACCGCGGGGTTCACGTTGGAAGCCCCCGGGGGCCTGGAGTGGGTGCGTGACGCCGACACCGTGATCGTGCCCGGATACGAGCCGCTCCTGCGGCCGCCGGAGGCCGTACTCGATGTGCTGACCGAGGCCCATGAGCGGGGTCGGCGCGTGGTGTCGATCTGCACGGGCGCCTTCGCGCTGGCCTCGGCGGGTCTGCTGGACGGGCGGCACGCCACGACCCACTGGAAGCACATCGATGATCTCGAACGGGACTTTCCGGCCGTCACCGTCGATCGCGACGTGCTCTACGTCGACGAGGGAGCGGTGCTCACGTCGGCCGGTGTGTGCTGCGGCATCGACCTGTGCCTGCACCTCGTGCGCCGCGATCTGGGGGCGGCGGTGGCCAATGGAATCGCCCGCGGTCTGGTCGCCGCCCCGCATCGCGACGGCGGGCAGGCCCAGTACGTGCCGGCTCCCGTCGCGGTGGCCGGCGAGGCGTCGCTCTCCGACACCCGGGCATGGGCCCTGCTCCGGCTCGACGAGCCGCTCACCCTCCGTGAACTCGCCCGGCACGCGGGTCTTTCGCAGCGCACCCTGATGCGCAGGTTCACCAACGAGACGGGCGTGACCCCGTTGCGGTGGCTGCTCGACGCCCGGCTCGGCAAGGCCCGGGAACTGCTGGAGACCACCACCCACTCGGTGGACCGGGTGGCGCGGGACTGCGGGCTTGGCACAGCGGCCAATCTGCGGCTGCACTTCCGGCGCGCGCTGGACACCACCCCCACCGCCTACCGGCGCACCTTCACACACTGAGCCGGGAAGAGCGGACTCCTGACCGGACTCCTGACCGCACTCCGACCGGACTCTGACCGGACTCCTGCTTAGGGTGGAGCCCATGTCCACCACAACGCCCAGTCAGCCGCCCCTCGTTGACCCCGCAGAGCTGGTCGCGGATCCGTACTCGGTGTACGCGCGGCTCCGCGAGGCCGGACCGGTCCACCGCATCGCAGGAACGGACGGGCTGCCGGCCTGGCTGGTCACCCGTTACGACGACGTACGCCAGGCACTCGCCGATCCCCGGCTCTCCCTCGACAAACGCCATGCGAAGCCCGGCGGTTACCGCGGGCTCGCGCTGCCGCCGGCGCTGGACGCGAATCTGCTGAACATGGACCCGCCGGACCACACCCGCATCCGCCGCCTGGTGTCCCGGGTGTTCACCCCGCGCCACATCGCCCGCCTGCGCGAACCCATCAGGGAAACCGCCGACTCACTGCTCGACGCCATCGAGCCGCACGGCCACGCCGACCTGATCGCCTCGTACGCCGCGCCCCTGCCGATCGCCGTGATCTGTGACCTGCTCGGGGTGGCTCCGCACGACCGCCGGGACTTCCGGTCCTGGACCGATGCCCTGATCGCCCCGGACCCGGCACAGCCGGGCCGGGCGAAGGAAGCCGTCCGCAGCCTGCTGGCCTTCTTCACCCAGCTGATCGCCGACAAGCGTGCCGCGCCCGCCGACGACCTGCTCTCCGCGCTGACCGCCGTACGCGACGACGAGGACCGGCTGAGCGAGGACGAGCTGATGTCCCTGGCCTTCGTCATCCTGGTCGCCGGGTACGAGAACACCGTCCACCTGATCGGCAACTCCACCCTGGCCCTGCTCACCCACCCCGGCCAGCTGAGCGCGCTCCGCGCCGATCCCGGCCGACTGGGCGGTGCGGTCGAGGAACTGGCCCGCTACGACGGTCCGGTGCCCCTGGCCATCCGGCGCTTCCCCACCGAGGACATCACCATCGGCGGGGTCGGTGTCCCGGCCGGTGAGACCGTCCTGTTGTCCCTGGCGGCCGCGCACCGGGACCCGAGCCGCTTCACCGAACCCGACCTGCTCGACATCAGCCGGGACGCCACCGCGCATCTCGCCCTGGGCCACGGCATCCACTACTGCCTCGGCGCACCCCTGGCCCGGATGGAGACCGAGGTCGCGCTCGCCGCGCTCCTCGACCGGTTCCCCGCTCTGGCCCTCGACACCGCTCCGGACGAACTCCGGTGGCGTCCGTCCATGCGGGCCCGCGGGCTGATCGAACTGCCGGTGCGCTACTGACCGTACGTCGCGGACGGTGCGCCATGGACCTTACGTCGCGGACCGTACGTCGCGGAGCGCACGTCACCGACCACACGTCGCGGACCGTACGCCACCGACCGTACGTCGCGGAGCGCACGGCACCGAGTGCACCTCACCGACCGCTCGTCGCTGGCCGCATGTCACCACCGCGCGTCGTCGGTCCAGGTCCAACAGCGTTCCGCAGGGGCTCTGTCGGACCATGGACCGGCATCCTCGTGCCGGTCCATCGCAGGAGGCCGTACAGGAGTTGTGTCGCCCCCGGCATGAAGCGGGAGCCGTGGTGGTAGACCGGGTCCATGGTGGTGACGATCAGCCGGCCGGCGGTGGAGACCAGGTCCTCGTAGAGAAGGACCTGTCGGTGCTCCGGTTCGCCGTGGTGCTCCATGACGGTGTGGACCAGTGGGGTCGCCCCTTCCGGAGGCTCCAGCAGACCGTGGTAGTGCCAGCGCACGGCCCGTTCCGTGAGGTGGCCCCAGGCGGGGTGGTCCGGGTGGTTCAGGCGCACGCCGTTGTCGGCACCGGTGCGCCACCACCAGAAGTTGGTCTCGGCCGCCAGGAGCCCCCGTACTCCGGGCAGCCAGCCGGTGATCTCGTTCTCACCCAGTACCACCACGGTCCCGCCCTCGTGTGCCACCCGCAGCAGGGCGGGTGCCGCCCGTGCCAGCAGGCCGGGGTGCAGACGGTCGGAGACGATCAGGGTGTCCAGGCCCGCGAAGTCCGCGTCCCCGGCCTCCGGCAGATAGATCTCCCGGGGGCGCCAGGCCCGGACGGCCGGGTCGGCGAGCGCCGCCAGCTGATGGAACGCGCCGCCGTGCAGGAAGCCGGTGCGTGGTGGGGCGCTCATGTCAGGGAACCCTTCAGCCAGTCGATGAGATTCGGCCCCAGGTTCCGGGTGGAGCGGTCGGGGTCGCAGAATCCGTGCAGGTCGTTCCCGGCGTGGGCCAGGACAGCCCCGTCGCCCAGGGGGAGTACGACATCCAGGGGCAGCCGGTAGGGGCCGATCGCGTTGACGACCGTTCCGTTCGCGGGTACCCGGGCGTGGTAGCCGCGGCCGTAGAAGCCCGCGACCCCGAGCCGTGCCAGTTCGGCCCCGCGTGGGGTGCCCGGAACGCCCGTCCGGAACAGCAGTTCGTCGTAGTCGACGCCCTCCCACACCGGGTGGGGGGTGACCGGGACGATCCGCAGGTCGTCGGCCCCGTGGTGGTCGATGGCCCGCCACGGTGCGAGACCGGGCAGGAAGGGCCGGCTCACGTGTCCATTGACGACGATGCGGCCACCGGCGCGCACGAAGTCCTCCAGGAGGGCGCGACGCCGTTCGAGGAAGATCTGGTCGCAACCGAGCGAGAGCATCAGGCCCTTGACCTCGGTCAGCGGAGCGGCGTCGAGGTCGTAGAGGTCGATGGTACGGACGGACCGGCCGGGTGCGATCTCCACATCCGGGTACGTGCCCATGGTCACGTACCGGACGGATGTGTCCGGGGCCGGGACCGCGGGGGCTCCGCCCCGGTGCCGGACGGCGGCTGTGGATGTCATGCGGCTGTCTCCTTCGCGGCGGGTGACGCCCCCGCCTGCTGGATACGGGGTGCGGCGGCGGACGGGTCTCTGCCTGGCCCCAGGTCGGGGACCACGACCGTGCGTGGTCCGCGCGGGCCGTCCACCCGTGCGGTGGTGACGGGCAGGCCGTACAACTCGCTGAGCGCCCGCGCGTCGAGGAGCTGTGCGGCAGGACCGGTCCGTACGTCGTCCGGCCCCAGGACGAGAACCGCGTCGTCCGCCAGATGCAGTGCGTGATCCGGGTGGTGGGTGGTCAGGGCGATTCCCATACCGCCGGCCGCCAGGTCCTGAAGGATCGTCAGTACCCGTGCCTGGTTGCGGAGATCGAGCGCGGAGACCGGCTCGTCCAGCACCATCACGCGGCACTGGGCGGCCAGGGCCCGGGCTATCAGCACCATCTGCTGTTCACCGCCCGAGAGTTCGGCGTACGAGCGGTCGGCCATGTGGACGATTCCGACCTGCTCCATGGCGCGGGCGGCCTGTTCACGGTCACGGCGGCCGGGGACCGCGTACGCCTTCAGCTGACGGGAGCGGCCCATCAGGACCATGTCGGCCACCGGATACGCGAACGCGGCACTGTGCGACTGCGGCACGTAGGCCACCGGCGCGCTCGCCGTGACGGTGCCCTCGGTGGGGTCGAGCAGCCCGGCGAGAGCGCGCAACAGGGTGGACTTGCCACGCCCGTTGGGGCCCAGCACAGCCAGGACACGGCCCTCGTGGGCGGTGACGTCGACGTCACGGAAGACCCAGGTGTCCTTCGTGTAGCGGTGTCCGAGACCGCGCGCTTCGATCACTGGGACCACATCCGGTTCCGGGACCTGGCGAGCAGGCCGATGAAGAACGGCGCGCCGATCACGGCGGTCAGGATGCCGAGGGGCATCTCGGCGGCGGTGATCGTTCGCGAAAGGGTGTCGATGAGGGTGAGATAGGCCCCGCCGATCAGGAAGGCGGCCGGCAACTGCGCCCGGTGGTCGCTGCCGGTCCACAGCCGCGCGAGGTGCGGCACCACGAGGCCCACCCAGCCGACGAGCCCGGCGACGGCCACCGAACCCGCGGTCATCAGTGCGACGGCCATGAGCAGCAGGAGCCGGGTGGTGCGTGGGGGCACGCCCAGCGCCGCCGCGTCGTCGTCGCCCAGCGAGAGAACGTTGAGACGCCAGCGCAGCGCGAGGACGACGGCGCTGCCCAGGAGGACGGGGACCGCGGCGGTGATGACCTTGGCGTAGGTGGCGGTGGCCAGTGAGCCCAGCAGCCAGAAGACGATCGACGGCAGCTGCGACTCGGGGTCGGCGACGTACTTCACGAACGAGACCAGGGCGGTGAAGAAGGCGCCGGTCACCGTACCGCCGAGCACGATCATGAGGATGGGGTTGCCGCTGTTCAGCCGCCCGATGAGGAGGACGGCGCCCAGCGCGACCAGGCCGCAGGCGAACGCGGCCCCCACCACGCTGACGGAGCCGGCACCGAGCAGAAGGGCCAGCACACCGCCGAACGAGGAGCCGGAGGAGACGCCGATGACGTCCGGACTGACCAGCGGGTTACGGAAGACCCCCTGCAGGGCCGCGCCGCCCAGGGCGAGCCCGCCGCCGACCAGCAGCGACAGCAGGACGCGGGGGAGCCGTACGTCGAGGACGACGGTCGCCTCGTTCGGCGTCCAGGTCGGCCGGAGGGGGAGCACCTGGCCCAGGAGCAGCCGCAGCATCTCATTGGGCGGTACGACGAACCGGCCGAGTGCCAGGGCGGCGAGGGCGATGACCACGGTGGCCACGGCGAGGAGGGGCAGCCGGGGGACGCGATGCCGCTTCCGTGCGGCCGGTTCGGAAGGGGCGGCCGGACTGGCAGAGGCGGCCGGACCGGCGGGCGGAGCCGGATCGGTGTGGGCGACCGGATCGGCGGGGGAAGCCGGATGGGTGGGGGCGGGCGAAGCCGGATCCGTCCCGGCCCGGGGAGAAGCGAGAGCTGTGGAGTGGTGGTCCGGGGGAGGCCGGAGAGGGCCGGTGGGTTCCGCCGGGCCGGTGTCAGGAGTGGAAGCCGGCATAGTTCGCGCTCTTTGTGTTCAGGCCGAGACGCAGCACCTGGTCCGTCTGGGCGGCGGAGATGTCGTACCCGTACAGCAGGTCGAAGGTGCTCTTGATCTTCTGGCGCAGGCCGTTGCGCCCGGCGATCTCCGGATGCAGGATCTGGGCCGCCCAGCGCCACATCAGCGGGGACTCGCAGCACGGCGGGTCCCAGCGGTAGCCGCCCAGCGGCACTTTGTAGACGCGCCGGTCACGTACGGCACGGACGGAGGCGAGGGACTTGTCGGCGTACAGGTCCGAGGGCGCCTTCTCGTCGAAGGCGGACAGGAGGACGACCTCCGGGTCCCAGGCGATGATCTGCTCGGTGGAGACCTGAGGCGCGTCGGCAGAGACGCCCGCGGCCACATTGCGACCGCCCGCCAGCTCGGTCCAGTGCGTCACGTAGTCGCTGCCGGTGGCGGTGGTGAAGCCGTCGGCGGACGCCTTGAGGTACAGGACCTTCTGCCGTCCGTCCGTCAGGTGGGGCTCGACGAGTTTGCGTACCGCCGTGTCCTCCGCGTGCATCCAGGCCAGGAGGCTGGAGGCGCGCTCCTCCTTGCCGAGCAGTCTGCCGAAGAAGCCGACCCAGGTCTCCATCATCTTCTGGGTCCCGTAGGTGAGGCCGATGACCTTCAGACCGGCGGACTCCAGCGGTTTGATGATCTCGTCGCCCATGTCGGCCCACTGGAGCACCACATCCGGTTCGAGGCCCATGACGGTCTCGACATTGGGGACGAAGTCCGCCCCGGCGATGGTGGTCGTCTTCTTCGACTCCGGGAAGACCGTGCCGAAGATGCCCTCACGGTTGGCCGTCAGGGTGGATTCGTTGATGCCGACGATGTGGCTGTACGAGCCGTCGACCGCGGCGAGCATCGAGGGCGAAGGAATGATCGCGGTGGCGATGCGTTCGACCGGGCCGTCGAAGGAGACCTTCTTGCCGCGCTGGTCGGTGAGGGTGAACGCCGATGCGGGGGAGGCGGCGGCCGCGGACGTCCGGACGTCACGCGACGAGCACGCTCCCAGCAGGCCCGCGCCGCCGACAGCGGCGGCGCCGGCGCCGAGGCCGCGCAGAACGGTCCGCCGGGTCGGCGGGGTGGACGAGGGTGCAGATGTGGTCACAGAGGACCTCCTGTGTCACTTAGGTGAGGCTAACCTAACCCACCTTTCTGTGACTCCGGCCGGCCGGGTCGCGTCGCGGAGGCCGGCCAGGAGGTCAGTCCCTGCTCTCGATGTCCGCGGTCACCGTTTCCCGGAGTGTGGCGACGACGGTGTCGAAGCAGGACGCGAAGTCCGACTTCCCCTGTGCGTCGATCCATTGGGCGAACGCGTTCCGGAAAGCGACCGTGGCGATCCGGGCCACGAGATCCGCCCGGCCGGGATCCACGCCACGCTGCCCGAGCGCGTCGGAAACGGCAGTGGCGACCGCGGCGAGTTTGGTGCGCTCGCGCTCCTGGAGCTCCGCGCTGCTGTCGATCACCGCACGGCGTTCGGTGGCGTGACCGACGTCGACGTACGCCGTGAGCTGCGCGCCGGCCCGGGCGATGCCGCCGAGTGCCGCGGTGAGCGGGGGTGCGGACCGGTCGGCGGCCAGCACCGCGTCGGCCGCCACTGCGGGCAGCCGTTCGGAGCCCGCGAACAGGACTTCCCGCTTGTCGGGGAAGTAGCGGAAGTACGAGCGGCGGGTGATCCCGGCGCGTTCGGCGATCCGTGTCACGGTCACGCTGTCGTACCCGTGCTCCCTGTAGAGCTCCAGCGCGGCCTCGGTGAGGCGCTCTTCTGTTCCGGGGTCCCATCTGGCCATGGTCCGACGATAGCAAGCGATGTCTCACTGTGTCATCGGTGCTAGCCTGGGTGATGACACAGTGAGACATCAATAGAGGCCGGGTGCGGGGATGGCCGGTCGCGGCGGAGAGGAGTCCTGATGACACAGGACGTACCGATGACGCAGAACGCGCGGACGCATGAGGTGTGGGTCCTGGGTGCCACCGGCCGGATCGGCCGTGCGGTCGCCAAGCGCCTCACCGCGCGGGGAATCACGCCCGTGCTGGTCGGGCGGGACCGCGAACGCCTGCGCCGGGCCGGAGCGGATCTCGGCCAGGGCGACGACGGGAAGATCGTCGTCGCCGGCACGGCGCAACATATCGCCGCTGAGATCATGCGGGACCGGCCGCTCGTCGTCGTCAACACCCTTGGCGACTACGCCGGAACGGCCACGCTGATCGCCCGCGCCTGTATGCCGGGCGGGCACTATGTGGACATGGCGGCCGACCTGTCCGCCCTTCCCCGGCTGCTCGCCGTGGAATCCGACGCGACGGCCGCCGGCAGCACGCTCGTGACCGGCGCGGGGTTCGGCGTCCTGGCGACGGAGGCTCTCGTCGCGAAGCTGTGCGAAGGCCGGCCCACCCCCTCCCGGGTGCGCGTCGACGCCCTGGCCTCCGTGGCCACCGAAGCCGGCGTCGTGGGCGCCTTCGCCGCGAGCACCGTCGATGTGCTGACCACCGGCGGGCGCCAGTACAGGGACGGCCGGCAGGTCGGAGCGCGGCTCGGCGCGAACCCGCAGCGGCTCACCCTTCCTGACGGGCAGACGGTGAAGTCCGCGGGTGTCCCGTCGGGTGAACTCCTCGCCGCCCAGCGGGCGAGCGGAGCGCCGTCCGTCACCGTCACCTCCGCCCTGGCCCCGGCCTCGCCCGTCGTGCGAGCCGCACTGCCCGTACTCGGCGCGCTGTTGTCGGTCCCGGCCCTGCGGCGTCTCGCGGTCCGGCGGGTGGCCCGGATCCCCGTCAAAGCGGCCCCCCGGCCCCGACAGCACTCCTGGGGGCACGCGGTCATCACCTGGCCCGACGGCACCCGCCGTGAGGGCTGGCTGCGCGCGGACGACGGGATGGACTTCACCGCCGACGTCGCCACCGAGACTGCTGTCCGGCTGGCCCGCGGTGAGGCCAGGCCCGGCGCCTTCACTCCGGCGGCCGCCTTCGGTCCCGGCCTCGCCACCGCCGCCGGGGGCGAGTTCGTCCTCGACTGAGGGCGTCGTGTTGGCCGTGCCGGACGTGCCCCCGCGGCGCCGGCAGTGCTGCCCGTGCCGTGGTGGCCGCCCGCGCTCCCCGTACTGTCCATGCGGTCCGCGGTCCCCGTACTGCCCGTGCCACGAAACTTGCCTCCGACCCCTTCTCCATACCGACTGGTCGGTACTAGCCTGCGCGGGGCACGCACCCACTGTGGCGTGCGGCTGACCAGCACGAGGAGGCACGGTGTCGATGTCGCCACCGCCGACGCAGCAGCCGGACACTGCGCGGCCCGCCAGCACGCGCCCCAGAGGTCTGACCCGGCCACGGCTGGAGCGCTATCCCGAACGCGGCGCCCGGTACTGGTACTTGGGGATCGTCGTGCTCGTCACGGTTGTTCTCTATTACCAGCTGTACGTCCAGTACGCGGTGTCGACCGCCATCATCGCCCAGCTCCACATGACGTTCCTGTACTTCGTCTACATATCGGTGGCGGCCAACGCGGTCGGCGCGTTCGCCTCCCTCGTCGCAGGGCTCGCGGACCGCTGGGGCCGGGCCAACATCGTGGTCTACGGCCTCCTGGCCGTCGGCCTGCTCACCACGTTCGTCCTGCCCAACGCGCCGGGGAAGGCGAGCTATCTGCTCAGCTACTGCGCCGTGGCCTTCGTCGAGGGCATGATCCTCGTGGCCACCCCGGCCCTCATCCGTGACTTCTCACCGCAGCTGGGCCGGGCATCGGCGATGGGCTACTGGACCATGGGCCCGATCGTCGGCAGCCTGGTGGTCACCGCGGTCACCTCCCGTACGTACGGGGCGGACACGACCTGGCAGGACGAGATCAGGTTCGCCGGCGTCAGCGGCCTCGTCCTGTTCGTGATCGCCCTGTTCGGCCTGCGGGAACTCGCCCCGGCGCTGCGCGACCAGATCATGGTGAGCGTGCGCGACCGGGCGCTGATCGAGGCCCGCGCCAAGGGCATCGCCGCCGACGTTGCGCTGCACGGCCAGTGGCGTCAGATGATGCGCCTCGACGTCATCGGCTCCGCCGTGGCCATCAGCCTGTATCTCCTCCTGTACTACGCGGCCGTCGGCAACTTCGTCGTCTACTTCGCCACGGCCTTCGGCTACTCGGCGCAGCGCGCCAACGCCCTGCTCGACTGGTACTGGGGGGCCAACGCGATCGCCCTCGTGGTGGCGGGACTGCTCTCCGACCGGCTGCGGGTGCGGAAGCCGTTCATGCTGCTGGGCGGTCTCGGATCGATCGGCTTCACCCTGGTGTTCACCCTGCACGCCACCCAACCGCACACCGGCTACTACACCTTTGCCCTCGTCCTCGCGGGCATCGGTGTGACCAGCGGCATCGCCTACTCCCCGTGGATGGCGAGCTTCACCGAGACCGTCGAGCGGCACAACCCGGCAGCCACCGCGACCGGGCTCGCGGTCTGGGGCTGGATCGTACGGATCACGGTGGCGCTGTCCGCCGCCTGTGTCCCCCTCGTGGTGAACACGGTGACACCGCTGATCGAGCACGGCGCGGAGGTCCAGCACGCCTCGGTCCAGGCGGCTCCCGCGCTGGCCATCACCCGTGCCCACCCGAAACTGTTCGCCGAACTGGACGCGTACGCACCAGGCAAGGTGCCCCCTTCGCTGTCGGCCCGCGCGCAGCGGGAGGTCGGGGCCGACCGGCTGAACACCGTGCGGAAGGCGGCGCCGCAGCTGAAGGTCCTCCGCGAGCACGGCCCCGAAGTGGCACGGGCCGGCGCCGACAACGCCGGTAAATGGCAGACCTGGTGGTGGGTGTGTCTGGCCGGTCAGGTGCTGTTCCTGCCGTTCGTCTTCGTGATGACCGGACGGTGGCGGCCCCGTGACGCCCGGCGGGATCTCCAGGATCATGAGGAGGCGGTGGCCCGTCAGGTCGCCGCACTGCGGCAGAGCCCTCAGAGTTCGCAGAGTCCCGAGGGCTCGCGGAACCCTCGGATCAGTTAGTCACCCAGAGCAGCCCTCGAAGTCCCGGGAAAGCAGGAGCGTATGACCGTCCCCACCGCACTGCACGCGCTGACCGCACTGGAGCAGGCCGCCGCCGTCCGCAAGGGCGAGGTCTCTCCGGTGGACCTCGTACGGCACCATCTGGCACGTGCCGAGGAGTACGACTCACGGTTCGGCGCCTTCATCACGCGGACGCCCGATGCGGCGCTGTCCGCCGCGGCCGCTCGGCAGGACCGGCGCCCCGGCGAGGAAGCGCCGTCGGCCCTCAGTGGTGTCCCGACCGCGGTGAAGGACCTGGTGGACACCGCCGGCGTCCCGACCACGTACGGATCGAAGGCATTCGCGGCACATGTGCCGTCGGCCGACGCGCACAGCGTCACCAGGCTGCGCCGTGCCGGGACGATCAGCCTCGGCAAGACCAACACCCCCGAGTTCGGCTGCTGCTGCTACACGGACAACGACCTGGTGGGCCCTGCCCGTAACCCCTGGAACCCGGCCCTGTCCGCCGGGGGCTCCAGTGGCGGTGCGGCGGTCGCCGTGGCGCTCGGGCTCGTCCCCGTCGCCCATGCCAGTGACGGCGGTGGCTCCATCCGGATCCCGGCGAGTGTGTGCGGGCTGTTCGGGATCAAGCCCTCGCGGGGGCGGGTGAGTTCGGGCCCGGCGGGGGCGGAGGTCACGGGGCTCTCCGTGCAGGGGCCGCTGGCCCGCTCGGTGCGTGACGCGGCGGCCCTGCTCGATGTGCTGGCCGGGCCCGAGCCGGGGGACCCGCACTGGGCGCCGCCGCTGCCGCCGGGCGAGACGTTCCTCGGCCACGCCGGACGCGCCCCCGGGCGGCTGCGCATCGGCCGGTACGCGACACCCGCCACCGAGGGTGTCCCCGTGGACCCGGAGTGCCTGGCCGCCTGGGAGCACGCCGCACGGCTGCTGGAGAGCCTCGGGCACATCGTGGAGGACATCCCGACGCCATTCGGCCCCGAGCTCACCGGCCACTTCGTGAACGCCTGGGGTGTGCAGTCGCTCGGGCACCCCCTGGACGCCGAGCGGGAGGCGCTGCTCAGGCCGGTGACGCGGGCGTGGCGGGAGTACGGAAGGGGCGTATCCGGCGAGCAGTTCGCCGCCGCGGTCAACGGAATGCACCGGGCCACCCGCCGTGCCGTCGGGGCGACCAGCCAGTACGACGTCGTCCTCACGCCGACCCTGGCGACGCTGCCGCAGCCCGTCGAGTTCTTCGACGAGTCCGGTGATCCGCTCGAAAACCTCTACCGCCAGGCCGCGTTCAGCGCCTTCACCAGCCCGTACAACATGACGGGCCAGCCCGCGGTCAGCATTCCGCTGTACTGGACCGCGGATGAGGGGATCCCCGTGGGCGTCAGCCTGGTGGGCCGTCCCGCGGACGAGGCCACGCTCATCGCGCTCAGCGCCCAGCTGGAGGAAGCCTGCCCCTGGCGGGACCGGTACACGCGTCTGCAGGCACCGGCGTGAGGCGCGGCCTGCTCGGTCGCCCCCGTAGCATGCAGGTGTGACCAAGCCGATCGAACTCGTGATATTCGACTGTGACGGCGTTCTCGTGGACAGCGAGCGCATCGCGGTACGGGTGGATGCGTCGAGCCTGGCGGCGCTCGGCTGGGAGCTCAGCGAGGCCCAGATCGTCGAACGCTTCATGGGCCGCTCACATGCCGACATGATCACCGATGTCGAGCAGCACATCGGCCGCAGGCTTCCGGAGGGCTGGGAGGCCGGGCAGCTCCAGCTGTACCGCGAGGCGATGGAGGCCGAACTCACCGCTGTCGACGGTGTGGTGGAGGCCCTGGACCGGATCCGGCTGCCCACCTGTGTGGCTTCCAGCAGTGGCCACAGCAGCCTCCGCCACACCCTCGGTCTCACCGGGCTCTACGCACGCTTCGAAGGCCGTATCCACAGTGCGGCGGACGTGGCCAACGGCAAGCCCGCGCCCGATCTCTTCCTGCACGCGGCGCGGCGGATGGGGTTCGCCCCCGACGTCTGCGCCGTGGTCGAGGACAGCCGCTACGGCGTGCGCGCCGCCCGCGCCGCCGGCATGCGCGTCTTCGGCTACTGCGGCGGGCTCACCCCCGCGGAGTGGCTGCACGGACCGGACACGGTGGTCTTCGACGACATGCGCCGGCTGCCGGATCTCCTCGCCGGGGCCTGAGCCCGGGCCGTGCCCCCGGCCGTGCCCCCGGCGGTGTCCACGCCCCCCGGCCCGCGAAGTCTTCGGCCGGTGCGCCCACGCCTCCTTGACGCCGTATCAGCTCCACTCTACGGTGACCCAGCATCGGTATTACAACGATGCAAACCGGTGATCCGGCGCGCGAAGCGGTCCGCATAGAAGGAGTCCCTCATGCGCACGCAGCCCCACGGAACCGTAAGTCCCCTGCGCATCCTGCGTCTGCTCGGCGTGCTGACCGCGCTCGGGCTGATGCTCGCCGGAACGTACGCCCTGCCGCCCGCCAGAGCCGCCGCCGCGGCCCCGCAGGTGAGCGCCGCCGGGACGTTCCGGAACCCGCTCAACACCGGCCCCGACCCGTTCATGACGTACTGGAACGGGAACTACTACCTGACCACCACGCAGGGCAACAGCATCCGCATGTGGCGCTCGCCCTCCCTCAGTACGCTGCTCACCGCCGATCCCATCACCGTCTGGACCGACAGCGACAGCTCCCGGAACCAGGGCATCTTCGCCCCCGAGTTCTACCGCTTCGGTGACCGCTGGTACCTCTACTACACCGCTGACGACGGCGTCGACGACCACCACCGGATCTACGTCGCGGAGTCCGACGCCGACGACCCGGCGGGCTCCTACCACTTCAAGGCGGAGCTGGCGCCGCCCAACCACGCGGCCGACTTCGCCATCGACCCCGGGATCCTCCAGCACAACGGCCGCCTCTACCTGGCCTACAGCGGCATCAACCAGTACCAGCACAACGGCCTGAACCTCGCACCGCTGTCGAATCCGTACACCGTCTCGGGCGACGCGGTCGCCATCGACGGGGCGGGCGGCTGCCCCGAGGTCCGCGAGGGGCCGGAGTTCCTCTACCGCAACGGGCGCACCTGGATGACCTACTCCACCTGCGACACCGGGAAACCGGACTACCAGATCTGGATGATGTCCCTGCCGTCCGACGCCGACCCGCTGGTACCGGGCAACTGGACGCAGCACCAGGGGCCGGTCTTCTCCCGCGCCGACGACCACGGCGTCTTCGGCCCCGGCCACCACACCTTCTTCCGCTCGCCCGACGGCACCGAGGACTGGATGGCGTACCACGCCAAGACCACATCGGCCAACACCTACAGCGACCGCACCACACGCGCGCAGCGCATCGCCTGGAACGCCGACGGGAGCCCCGACCTCGGCCGGCCGCTCGCGATGGGCGCCACCCAGGATCTCCCGTCGGGTGACCCGGGGCCCGGCGCCTACTGGATCAACGACGACGGCCGCTCCAGCGGGGACGGGACCGTCACCTACACCGGTGACTGGAACTCGGGCACGGGCTGCGCCGCCCAGTGCTTCTGGAACGACGACCACTGGAGCGACGCGGCCGGGAACACCGCCACGTACACCTTCACCGGCACCCGGATCGCCCTGCTGTCCGTCCGTGACACCGGGAACGGCTACGCGGGGCTCAGTATCGACGGCGGCGCCGAACAGCGGCTGGACTACTACGGCGCGATCCGCACCGGGGAGACGCTCCAGTTCCTCAGCCCGCGCCTGCCCTACGGAAAGCACACGCTCCAGGTCCGGGTGACGGGCGAGCACGACGGCCAGTCCCAGGCGTCGTACGTGAGTGTGGACCGGGCTGAGGTCTACGTCGACTGACCTCTGCAGGAAAGAGTTTGACGTGCCATCAGGTGAGGGGTACGGGAACCTCCGGTTCCCGTACCCCTCACCTTCCCGTGCCCCTCGCTTCGCGCCGGGCCTCAGTTCAGGGTGAACTTCTGGGCGGCCGCGCCGTTGCAGTCCCAGATCCGCAGATGGGTGCCGTTGGCGGTCGCGCCGTCGGGGGAGTCGAGGCAGCGGCCCGACTGGGGGTTGAACAGCGAACCGTCGGAGCGCTGCTGCCAGACCTGGCCGCCGACCCCGTTGCAGTCCCACAGTTCGACCAGGGTGCCGTTGGCCGTGCCGTTGCCTTCGATGTCCAGGCAGCGGCCGATGGTGCTGAGGGATCCGTTGGAGTGGTGGGTCCAGTACTGGTCCTCGGCGTAGGACTGGCAGTTCCAGAGCTGCACCGCCGCTCCGTTCACCCCGGTGTCGTCCGCCGCGACATCCACGCACTGGCCGCCGGGACCGGTGATCGTGCCCTGCGGGCCGTTGGGCACATTGGTCTGACCCGAGTAGCCGGCCGCGACCACGTTCGCCTGGACCGCGTCCTCGGCCGCGTCGGTCGGGTAGCCGGAGACCATCACACCCTCGAAGAACGTGCCCATGTTCCGGTTGCTGTTGTCCCCTCCGGTGCCGAGGATGATGCCGCCCTCCTGCTGCATGGGCCGGTATCCGTTCCGCGTCGGCAGTGCGCCGTCCCACTGGGTTCTGAGGCCGCCGGTCTGCGCATCGCCTCCCTTCAACGCGTAGGTGGTCTGTCCGTTGTTCTTCAGCATGGCGGTGACATAGGTGCTGCTGTTGCCGGTGTTGGCCGTGTTGGAGCCGTTGTCGCCCTGGAACATGCCGTTCTCCATGTCGGCCTCGACCCAGGGGCCCGAGCCGGTGCACGGTGCGAAGTAGCACGTGGTGGCGATGGATACGGCGTCCATGTGGCCGTTTCCGGTGTCGGCCGGGGTGCTCTCCGCGTTGCCGTAGTCGAAGCAGCAGTCGGAGCCGACGTGCGTGCCGCTGGCCACCATGTAGGCGCCCTCGGCCTGGCCGTTGACCGCGGTGCCCGACGCCGCACCGTCGGAGCGGTAGCCGACTCCGGGCGAGATCCAGATGCCGTACACCTTGTGGCCGCCCGCCGTGACCGAGAGCTCGGCCGCGTCCGCACCGCGGTCGGCCGCGCCCGCGGTGCCCGCCGGCCCTGGATAGAGGTCGTTGTGGCGCGAGGTCTGGTCGTAGACCTTCGTGATGGCACAGGTGGTGTCCGCGCAGAACGTGTCCTGCGCTGCGGCGTCGGCGTATCCGCCCTGGGAGAGCAGGCCGATGTCGGTCCTGGCGCCGTCCGATGCCCGGGTGACCTGGTACAGGGGGCCGTTGTACGAGGACAGCAGGGCGCGTGTCGTGCTGTGCGCCGCGACGCAGGGGGTGCCGGCCGCGCTGTAGATGTCGCAGGGCAGCGAGCCGGCCGCCTGCGACGCCGCCGGAAGCCCGACCAGGGCGCCGATGACGAGGCCCAGGGCCGCCACGGCCGACAGCAGCAGTCTGCGCAGACGGAGCGGTTGTGGCCGCCCGGTGAAGCGGGGGACGGTTCTCGCGGCGACGGATCTGTCTTCGCGCATGGTGTGCTCCCAGTGGAGTGGTGGGGGAGTGGAGCTCAACCTGCCGATGCGGCACGGGAGTCCACGCCGCTCGACACCTTCGCCGGGAAGCTACGCGCACGGGTCGTCGACGTCAATATTTGTTGCTTTGGTTTTCCTTCCAACCTTGGAACTGGTCAGAATCTGTTGACTTTCGTGGGACGTGAGCGTGTGCGTGGGAGTGGAGGTGATGGCCGCGGCGCGACGCGCGCACCGCGGACTGTCACCGGAGCCGGGGGCGACCGCGAGTACGTTCATGGCGAAATGTCCGCCGTCCCGAGCGAGGTGCGTCCATGCCGCCGGTTTTCGTCTCCACCCTGCTGCGGTGGCTGCTGAGCGCGCATCAGCGCCGGCTCCATGTGCGGGCGTCGCTGTGGGCCGCCGCGGTCACCACGCTGGTGCTGCTGGGCGGGGCGTGGCTGGTGGTACGCGCGGAGGCGTCGGCGCCGCACGCGACCATCACGTCCTTCCCGCTGGGGGTGTGGTGGTCCATCGAGACCGCGACCACCGTCGGGTACGGCGACATGTATCCGGTGACGGCGTGGGGCCGTGTCATCGCCTGTGTGGTGATGCTGGTCGGGATCGCCCTCTTCGGGATCGTGACGGCGGCCCTCGCGACCTGGTTCGTCGGCGGAGCCGCCCGCGGCCTGCGTGAACTGGGCGGCACGCTCAAGCGCGCCGAGCATGTGGGCCGGGAGGACGCATCGGAGGAAGTCAGAGCCCTGCACGAGCGGTTCGACCGGCTGGAGCGCCTGCTGCGGGAGGGTGGCGGCCCCGCAGCACCGCGCTGAGGCCGGCCCGCCCCGCCCGCGCGGCAGCGCGTTGACAGGTCCGCAGCCGACATGGTCACCTACTTGCACACAGCTTGCACCTGCACTTATTAGGCAATAGGGCAGGAGGGGTCTTATGAAGAGGTGAGTCACAGCGTGCCCGTCGACAGCACCCGCCGTGGGTTTCTCGGACTGACCGGCGCCGCCGGAGCGGTCCTGCTCAGCTCCTGCGGGCCGGGCGGGAGTTCGGACGCGGCCCCGCCGCGCCGGGGCGGCACCCTGCGGGCCGTGTTTCCCGGCGCCGGGGCCAAGGAGACACTGGACCCGCACGCGCAGCGCCAGTTCGTGGACATAGCCAGACACAAGGCGGTCTTCGACAAACTCGTGGACCTCGACGCGACCCTGCGTCCCGTACCCCGGCTGGCGCGCAGCTGGCAGCCGAACGCCGACGGCACCGTATGGCGGTTCACGCTGCGGGCGGCCACCTTCCACGACGGTCACCCGCTGGACCCCGACGACGTACTCTTCAGCCTCTCCCGCATTCTCGACCCCGGCGCCGCCGACCATCTGGCGAAGGGCTCGCTCTCCGTCATCGACCTGAAGCGGTCGCGGGCGGTCGGCAAGCGCACGGTGGAGATCACCCTGAAACGGCCGAACGCGGAACTGCCGTCGCTGCTGGCGATGACCGGCACCGCCGTCGTACGGAACGGATACCGCGACCCCTCCCGCCCGGTGGGCACCGGCCCCTTCCGCTTCGGCTCCTTCACCGCGGGCCGTTCCTTCACCGCCCGCCGGTTCGACGACCACTGGGCAGGCGCCCCCTACATCGACGAACTGCACATCCTCTCCGCCGCCACCGAAGCGCGGGCCAACGCCGTACAGGCGGGTGAGGTGGAGTACGCGCACGAGATGACGCCCACCTTCGCCCGGCTGATCCGGGGGAACGCCCGCGTACGGATCGTCTCCGCCCCACGCAGCGGCGCCGTCGGCTTCGCGCTCAAGACCGACCGGCCGCCCTTCGGCGACCCCGACGCGGCGATGGCGCTGAAACTCGTCGCCGACCGGAAGCGCCTGGTCGACGTCGTACTCGGCGGGCAGGGCGACATCGGCAACGACATGTACGGCAAGGGGTACGAGTACTACCCCGCCGGTGTACCGCAGCGCGAGCGGGACGTCGCCGAGGCCCGTCGGCTGCTGCGCCGCTCCGGTGCGCTGAACAAGCGCGTCACGCTGTACACATCGACGGCCGCTGACGGGTTCGTCGACGCGGCGCACCTCCTGGCCGGCCAGGCCGCCGACGCCGGTCTGCGGATCGAGGTCACCACCGGACCTCCCGAGAGCTACTTCACCGACCTGCTCGGCACCGGCATGGTCGGCAGCCACCGCTGCGGAGCGATGCCCATCCCCACGTACATCAGCGAGCGGCTGCTCGACGGCTCACCGCAGAACGCCACGGCCTGGCACCACAAGGACTTCGACCAGGACTTCGCGCAGGCCCAGGCCACCACCGACGAGAAGAAGCGCACCGCGCGGTACGGAGTCGCGCTGCGCACGGTGCGGGACAAGGGCGGCCTGCTGCTCTGGGGGCACTCCGACTGGCTGAACGCCGTGGCGAACCGGCTGCACGGGGTCAAGGGCATGCCCCCCAACACGGTCGACTGGGCGCGGTTCGACAGAGTGTGGCTGGCCTGACCGTGCTGCGCTACACCCTGCGACGGGTCTCGCTCGCCGTCGTCCAGCTGGGGCTGCTGGCCGTACTCGTCTTCCTGCTGACCTCGCTGCTCCCCGGCGACGCGGCGGAGGTCGAGTTCAACGAACAGGCCGGGATGGCGCAAGTGGCCCAGCTGAGAAGCCAGTTGGGGCTCGACCGGCCGCCCTTTGAGCGCTTCGCCGACTGGGCGGGTTCGCTGCTCTCCGGGGATCTGGGCACCTCGCTGGTCAGCCGCGGTCCGGTGAGCGACATCATCACCGGCTCCCTCGGCGCCACCGCCGTACTGGCCTTGGTGACGGCCGCGATCCTCGTACCGCTCGCCATGCTGCTCGGCCTGCTGATGGGGCTCAGGGAGGGCAGCCGGACGGACCAGGCGCTCTCCGCCGTCATGGTGGCGCTCAACTCCGTACCGGACTTCGTGCTGGCGCTCTCCCTGGTGGCCGTCTTCTCCCTCCGGCTCGGCCTGCTCCCCTCCACCTGGGTGGACGTCGGCGCGGGGGATCTGCTGACCAGGCCGGCGCTGCTCGTGCTGCCCGTGGCCGTGCTCCTCGCGCGGACCGTCTGTCTGCTGTCCCGGCAGATCCGCGCGGGCACCATAGCGGCGCTGCGCGCCGACTACACCGTCCAGGCGCGGCGGCTGGGCGTGCCGCGTACCGGGCTCGTCCTGCGGCACGTGCTTCCCAACGCCGCCGTGCCCGGTGTCCAGGAACTGGCCAGGACCGGCGACCAGTTGCTGGGCGGCGTCCTGATCGTGGAAGCCGTCTTCGCGATTCCCGGTACGGCGACCGCGCTGATCGACGCGGTGCAGAGCCGGGACGTGCCGACCGTCCAGGCGCTCACGCTGCTGCTGGCCGCCGTGGCCATGGCGCTCAACATCGCGGCCGACCTGGTGTCCTACCGGCTGGCCCCGCGTACGGAGGTGCTCAGGTGACCCGCGCACTGCGCCCCGCACGTGGCCGCCGCTCCCTGCTCACCGCGGGTGCGGGCCTGCTCCTCGCGATCCCCGTGCTGGTCGCGGTGGTGGGGCCCGTGCTGGCTCCGGTGGTCGCCCCGGCCGCTGGAGGAGCGCCGTACGCGGCCGGGGCCGGTCACCTGCTGGGTACCGACGGCATGGGGCGGGACGTCCTCGGGCTGCTCCTGCGCGGCGGGCGCAGCGCACTCGGTGTGGCCTGCTGCGCGGTCGGGCTC
>NZ_JAAGLN010000499.1 GCF_010548145.1 Streptomyces sp. SID10853 | reverse complement strand
GGGCCGACCTCACGCCCGGGATGCTGGCGGCTGCCGTACGGGCGGGGCGCCACCGGGATGCCCAGCTGCTGCTCGCCGACGCCGCCCGGCTGCCGGTCCTCTCTCAGTCGCTGGACGGGGTGTTCGCCGCGGGCCTGATCGCCCATCTGCCCCGGCCCGACGAGGGGGCGCGGGAGTTGGCCCGTGTCGTGAAGCCCGGCGGTCTGCTGGCGCTGTTCCATCCGATCGGGCGGGCCGCACTGGCGGCCCGGCAGGGGCGCAGGCTCACCGACGACGACCTGCGCGGGGAGGGGCGGCTGCGCCCGCTGCTCGCCGCCGCCGGCTGGCACCTGACCTCGTACACGGATGAGCCCGGCCGCTTTCTCGCACTGGCCGTGCGTCAGGGCTGACGACAGCCCCGTCACCGGCCGCGACCACCCCCGCCACCAGCGATCCACTGGCTCGCCACAAGCGGACCCAATTCCTCCGATCAACCACTCGACGCTGGCGTTACCGACTGGTTAAGGTGCGCCGACGACTGATCAAGAGGAGGCTCCCGTGACGGGGACGGACGATACCGACGACGACTCGCTCTATGTCCTGACTGCGGTATTGCTGACCCCAGCGCAGTTCCCGAGCGTTCTCGGCGACGACTTCCCCTCGGCATGCCGCACGCTCGGGCTGGGTCCGCGCCCCGACGGCTACGGCGTGGTCCTGGGACAGGACGGCGCGGGTGCCCGGTGGACCGTGGTGATCGACGATGTGTCGCTGGTCGCCGTGGCCATCGCCTCCTGGGACTGCGGCATGGAGTACGACCTGTCGCCTGACGACCGGTCGATCGTCGCCTCGCTCCCGGGGTGGCCGCTGGATGTCGCTGTCGCCGCGCCCGGAGTGCCCGCGCCGCACGATCCCGAGGGGCTGCCCGCCGGCGGCCCCGAGCCGCTCTCGCCGCCCCCGTCGGACGCCTGGGGGC
>NZ_JAAGLN010000498.1 GCF_010548145.1 Streptomyces sp. SID10853 | reverse complement strand
ACGCGACCGTGCGGGCGGCCGACGCGCTGGACGCGCTGGTCATCGACGACCCGGCGGCCCAGCGCACCCTGTGGCGCATCCGCGAGGACGCGAGCGGCACCGCGACCCGCACCATGGACGGCGCGGAGGCATGGCCCGGCTGGGAGGACTGCGCGGTGCCGCCCGCCCGGCTCGGCGCGTATCTGCGGGAGTTCCGCGCGCTGCTCGCCGCACACGGGCTGCGCGGCACACCGTACGGCCACTTCGGGGACGGCTGTATCCACGTACGGATCGACTTCGACCTGCTCACCCCGGGCGGCGTCGCCCGCTTCCGTGCCTTCTCGGATGAGATGGCCGCGCTGGTCGTCGCGCACGGCGGCTCCCTGTCCGGCGAACACGGCGACGGGCAGGCCCGCGCCGAGCTGCTCCCGAAGATGTACGGGGACGAACTGGTCGCCCTCTTCGGCCGGTTCAAGGACGTCTGGGACCCGGCGGGCGGCCTGAACCCCGGGATGCTCGCCCGTCCGCACCGCCTGGACGAGAACCTCCGCTTCGCGGTGCTGCCCCGCGAGCCGGTGGACGTGGAGTTCGGCTACCCGCACGACAAGGGTGACTTCTCGGCCGCCGTGCGCCGCTGTGTGGGCGTCGCCAAGTGCCGTACGGAGACGGCGTCCGGGGCCGGCGTCATGTGCCCGTCGTTCCGCGCGACCGGCGACGAGCAGCACTCCACGCGCGGGCGCGCCCGGCTGCTGCACGAGATGCTCGCGGGCGAGGTCGTCACCGACGGCTGGCGCTCGGAGGAAGTGCGCGACGCCCTCGACCTCTGCCTCTCCTGCAAGGGCTGCCGCAGCGACTGCCCGGTCGGCGTCGACATGGCCACGTACAAGGCGGAGTTCCTGCACCACCACTACGCGGGCCGCCGCAGGCCCGCCGCGCACTACGCGATGGGCCGGCTGCCGCGCTGGCTGCGCGCGGCCGCGCCGTACGCCCGCG
>NZ_JAAGLN010000497.1 GCF_010548145.1 Streptomyces sp. SID10853 | reverse complement strand
CGCCGCGGCCGGCGGCCGTCGTGCGCCCGCCCCCCGCGGCCGCGGACGCACCCCGGGGAAGCGCCGATGACCAGTACCGGGAGTACCGAATGACCAGCACCAGGAGCACCGAGGACCTGCTGCTCAGCAGGATCAGGGACGTACCGGACTATCCGCAGCCCGGCGTGGTGTTCAAGGACATCACCCCGCTCCTCGCGGACCCGGAGGCGTTCACCGCGCTGACCGACGCCCTCGCCGAACTCTGTGTGCGGTACGGCGCCACGAAGATCGTCGGGCTCGAGGCGCGCGGCTTCATCCTGGCCGCACCGGTCGCGGTCCGCGCCGGGATCGGCTTCATCCCGGTCCGCAAGGCCGGGAAGCTGCCGGGTGCGACGCTCTCCCAGACGTACGACCTGGAGTACGGCAGCGCCCGGATCGAGGTGCACGCGGAAGACCTCTGCGCCGACGACCGCGTCATGGTCATCGACGACGTGCTCGCCACCGGTGGCACCGCCGAGGCGTCGCTCGACCTGATCCGGCGGGCCGGCGCGCAGGTCATCGGTGTGGCCGTACTGCTGGAGCTGGGCTTCCTGGACGGCCGTGCCCGGCTGGAGCCCGCCTTGCACGGTGCCCCGCTGGAGGCCCTGATCACGGTCTGACCGTGCTCCGGTCCCGTACGCCGTACCGTTGAGGCGGGCCCCCGGAATCCGGGCGGCCCGCCTCTCGCGTACGGTGCCGGAACCGGCCCGGGGGGAGCGGATCGCCGGGGATCGTTACCATGGGCTTCCGGACCTGACACGGGGACCCGGACCCTCCCCCCAGGCTCCGTCCGGGGGACCCTCAGAGGAGTGCCCTTGCCAGACGAGGACCGGCCCGCAGCCGCCGCACAGCCAGACCAGCACGGCCAGAAGGCCGCGGCGGCCCCAGCGACGCCCGAGAAGCCGCCCGCCGGGCAGCCGAAGCCCTCGGCTCCCGTGGTGCGCCCCGGCGGCGCCGCCCCCCTGTCGACGCCCAAG
>NZ_JAAGLN010000496.1 GCF_010548145.1 Streptomyces sp. SID10853 | reverse complement strand
AGCCTGAGCCCGGCCAGCGCGGCCAGCAGCCCCACCCCGAGCACCGGCAGACCGTACGAGGCGCCCTCGGCGGCCAGCAGACCGTACGTCCCCGCACAGACCCCGAGCAGCCCGCCGAGTGTCAGCGCGGTCGTGGTGTGCCGGACCGCACGCGGCACCCGCGCCGTCCTGCCGTACCCACGGGCGTCCATCGACGCCGCGACGGCGACCGACCGCTCCAGCGCGCCCTCCAGGACCGGCAGCCCGATCTGCAGGACCGCCCTGACCCCGCCCGTGGGGCGGCCGCGCAGCCGCCGCGCGGTCCGCAGCCGCACCACGTCGGCGACCATGTTCGGCGCGAAGGTCATCGCGACGACGACCGCCACCCCGACCTCGTACAGGGCGCCCGGCAGGGACTTGAGGAGCCGGGCCGGATTGGCGAGCGCGTTCGCGGCGCCCACACAGATCAGCAGCGTGGCCAGCTTCGCCCCGTCGTACAGCGCGAAGACCAGCTGCTCCGCCGTCACCCGGCCGCCGATCCGCACCCCCTGCGCCCAGTGCGGCAGCGGAAGTCCGGGCAGGGTGAAGAGCGTGTGCGAGCCGGGGACCGGTGAGCCGAGGATCACCGAGAACACCAGCCGGATACCGATGACGAACAGCCCGAGCCGTACGAACGTGCCGTACGAGCGGGCCCAGGGCGCGTCCGTACGCCGGGCCGCCACCACATAGCCCGCCACCCCCACCAGCAGGCCCAGCAGCAGCGGGTTGGTCGTACGGGAAGCCGCGGTGGCCAGGCCGAGGGCCCACAGCCACCAGGCCCCCGCGTGCAGGGCGTTGCTGCGGCCCACGGTGGGGGCGCGGAGTGACACCGTCATCCGCTGTTGCGCCTGCGGCGCGCCTGCCACACACCGGCCGCGCCGAGCACGACCACCGCGGCGATCCCGCCGACGAGCCCGGCGGAGGGGCCGCCACTGTCGCCGCCGTCACCGCTGTCGCCCTGC
>NZ_JAAGLN010000495.1 GCF_010548145.1 Streptomyces sp. SID10853 | reverse complement strand
CGCAGCGCCTCGCTGAGCCGCGCCGCGCGCTCGGCGACCTCGGCGGGGCCGAGCTCCACGGCCCGGTTGCACCACTTCTGCCCTTCGCCCAGCTCGCTGCGGCGCATCGCGAGCAGCGCGAGGCGCAGGGCGGCCCGGCCGTGCCCGGCGTTGGCGGCTCGGGCCCACCAGAGCCCGGCCTCGCGCTCGTTGCCCTCGCGGGCCAGCAGCAGCCCGAGGTTGAAGGCGCCGTTGCGGCTGCCCGCCTCGGCGGCCTCGCGGTACCAGCCCGCCGCGGCCTCGACGTCGTTCCGGGAGGCTGCGAGCATGCCGACCCGGACCTGGGCGCGGCGGTGCCCCTGCTCGGCCGCGCGCTCGTACCACTCCTCGCACTCGCTCTTCTCGGTGACGGGCTCACCGAGCACCGGCGGGCCCGGCGGCGGCATCCTGGCGTCGAGGAGCGCGCCGAGCCGGAAGGCCGCCTCGGTGCTGCCGCCGCCCGCCGCACAGCGCAGATGGCGCTCCGCCGTGTGCTCCTCGCCGTCCCTGAGCAGCGCTATGCCGACCTGGAGCGCGGCCTCGGTGTGCCCGGCCGCCGCCGCCCGCTCGTACCAGACGAAGGCACCGTGGTCGTCGTCCCGGCCCGCGTGCAGGATGCCCAGGTTGAAGGCGGCGTCGACGCTGCCCGCCTCGGCCGCCTTGGAGAACCACGGCTCGGCGCCCGCCGGGTCGCCGTTCTGCAGGAGCAGCACGGCGAGGGCGTTGGCCGCCTCACGGTGTCCGGCGTAGGCGGCGCGGCGGTACCACTGCTCGGCCTGCGCGGTCCGCTCCTGGGCAGCGCAGAGCAGGGCGAGGTTGTAGGCGCCGTTGACGTCGCCCGCGTCCATGGCGGCCCGGTACCAGCGCTCAGCGGTCTGCTGCTCGCCGCGGGCGGCGTGCAGGGCGCCCAGGGCGTTGGCCGCGTTCCCGTCGCCTTCCTGGGCCGCACGCAGCCACCAGACGGCGGCGCTCTCCTCGTCGCCCGCGTCGCGCAGCAGGAAGCCGA
>NZ_JAAGLN010000494.1 GCF_010548145.1 Streptomyces sp. SID10853 | reverse complement strand
GCGGCCAGTACCTGGGCGAAGTCGGTCACCGGGAGGTCGGCGTAGGCAACCTGCTTTCCGGCCGCGGCGGAGATCGCGGCGGCGAGCTCGGTCAGGGTGAAGGATGCGTCGCCGCCGAGCTCGTAGACGGCGCCGGTGTGGCCTTCGGTGGTGAGGACGGCCGCTGCGGCTTCGGCGTAGTCGGCGCGGGACGCGCCGCTGATCCGCCCCTCGCCCGCGGCGCCGACGACCGCGCCGTTCTGCAGGATCTGCGGCAGCTGGCTGGTGTAGTTCTCCAGGTACCAGCTGTTGCGCAGCAGCACGCTGGGGATTCCGCGGTCCCGTAGATACTCCTCGGTCTCGTTGTGCGTGGCACCGATGACGGTGGTGGCCGTGTCCGCGTGCGTCGTGCTCGTGTACGCCACCAGCGACACGCCTGCGGATGCCGCGGCGTCGATCACGCGGCGGTGGTTGGCGACCCGCTCGGCCACGGGGACGGAGGCCGATATCAGCAGCAGCCGGTCCGCCCCCGCGAATGCCTCGGGCAGGCTGTCGGTGTCCGCGAAGTCCGCGCGGCGTACCGTGATGCCCCGGTCGGCCAGGTCCTTGATCCTCGCGATGTCCCGACCGGTCGCGATGATGTCCGCGGCCGGGATCCCGCGCCGCAGCAGTGCCTCGATGGTGAGCCTGCCCAGCTGGCCGGTGGCTCCAGTGACGACGATCGCCATGATGGTCATTCCTTTCTTCCGCGCGTGCACCGCACGCCTGCCGCAGTCCGTCTGCGGTGGGGTGGAACCCAGAATGACCTGGACACTCTCCGATGGGGAGTAGCCACTTCTTGGTAAGGTACTTACCGAGCCGATAGCAATGAGGTGAGCCGTATGACCGCTGTCGAGAACGTGACCGGACCCATACCGTCGTTCGATCCGTACGAGCGCGGCTGCCCGTCGCGGGACCTGCTCGACCAGATCGGCAGCAAGTGGGCGGTCCTCGTGCTGGGCGAACTCGGCCGGAACGGCGCCTCCCGGTTCGGCCGGCTCCGGCAGACGCTGGCGGGCGTGAGCGAGAAGATGCTCACCCAGACGCTGCGCACCCTCGAACGCGACGGGCTGGTCCGCCGGACCGTCTACCCAGAGGT
>NZ_JAAGLN010000493.1 GCF_010548145.1 Streptomyces sp. SID10853 | reverse complement strand
GCCGCGCGAACGCCGCGGTCACCTGCTCGCCGATGGGCCCGGTGACCCGTACCTCGTGCCGGCCGAACCCCGCCGCGACCGCGGCGGCGACGGTGCCGTCCCCGCCGTCGGCGACGGGCAGCGTCTCGACCTCGACGCCGGGGACGATCCGCCGCAGGCCGGCCGTGACCCGCTCGGCGACCTCCACGGCCGTGAGGGACCCCTTGAATTTGTCGGCCGCCACGAGCACCCGTGCGGCTTCAGTTACTGCTCCGTCCGTCACCTTGTTTATCCCTTGCTTTCGAACAGGCAGTCGCGCCGCTCCGACCCTATCCGCACCACAGGCCCGCTGCCCATGGGGACCGGTCAGAAGAGGGTGTGCTCCTCCGGCGCCGCTACGCCCGACTCGAAGGCCAGCAGCCGCTGCTTGCGGTCGAGCCCGCCGCCGTATCCGGTGAGGCTGCCGGTCGAGCCGATGACGCGGTGGCACGGGACGATGATCCCGACCGGGTTCTTGCCGTTCGCCAGGCCGACGGCCCGTGAGGCGCCGGGGCTGCCCAGCCGGTCGGCGAGATCGCCGTACGAACGGGTCTCGCCGTACGGGATCTGCCGCAGCTGCTCCCAGACACCGCGCTGGAAGGGCGTGCCCGCCAGGTGCAGCTCCACGGTGAACTCGGTGAGCTCGCCGGCGAAGTACGCGGCCAGTTCCTCCTTCACCTGCCCGAAGGGCCGGGGGTCGGGTTCGCCGAAGGTCTCGTCGGGCGGCCGGTGGCGCTGTTCGGTCATGTACAGGCCGCTGAGCAGGCCGTCGGTCGCCACGAGCGTGAGCGGACCGTACGGACTGCCGAACACGGTGTGCTGCTTCGCGGACATGAGCGTTCTTCTCTCTTCTGTGCTGTGCGGTGTCAGACGGGCAGATTGTTGATGGGGTGCGAGTCGGTGGCCCACAGGTACTGCACCGCGTACGCCCGCCAGGGCCGCCAGGCCGCGGCTCTGGCGGTGAGCGCCGCGGGGGTCGACGGCAGCCCCAGCTCGCCCGCCGCCCGCCGGATGCCCAGGTCGGTGGCGAGGAAGGCGTCCGGGTCGCCCAGGGCGCGCATCGCGATGACCTCGACGGTCCAGGGGCCGAAGCCGGGCAGTCCGAGCAG
>NZ_JAAGLN010000492.1 GCF_010548145.1 Streptomyces sp. SID10853 | reverse complement strand
CTCAGCGCGGCGCCGGTGAGCCGCCGCGCGCCCTGAGCCTGCGCCAGGCGGCGGGCGCCCCGCTCACCAGCAGGGTGAGCGCCACCGCCACGACCACACCCTTCCAGGGCTCGTCGAAGAGCGAACCGCCGAGGATGCCGATGAGCTGGTACGCGGCCGCCCAGGCGAGGCACGCGGGGATGTCGCCGCGGGCGAACCCGCGCAGCGGCATCTCACCGAGCAGACAGGCCAGCATCACCGGAATCCGCCCGGCCGGGACCAGCCGGGACAGGACGAGCACCGACTTGCTGTGCCGGTCGAGCTGGTTCTGCGACTTCGCGAGCCTGGCCTGCGGGACCCGCTTGCGCAGCGCCTCCAGCCAGCGCGAACCGTTCCTGGAGTGCACACCGCGCCGGCCGAGCCAGTACAGCGCCATGTCCCCCAGGAACGCGGCGAACGAGGCCACGGCGAACACGAAGAGCAGCGACAGCGGATCGGTCTGGTGCAAGGCGACCACGGCCGCGGAACTCACCAGCGCGCCCGTGGGCACCACCGGCACCAGGGACCCCAGGGCCACCAGCAGGAAGAGCGACGGATAACCGACGGCCTGCTGGGTCGACTCCGGAGGCACCTGGCTCACCAGCTCGGATATCACCCGGCCACCTCCGGCCGCACCAGTTCACCGTGTGCGAGCCGGTACACGGAGACCTCGGGGGCCAGCAGCGCGGCCTGCCGTACGAACTCGTCGCCCGGCGTGTGGAATTCGTGCGGGCGCACCCCGTCCATCCCCACCGGCCAGTACGTGCCGTAGTGCACCGGGACCGCCGAACGCGGCCGCAGGACGGCCAGCGCCTCCGCGGCCCGCCGGGCGTCCAGATGCTCCTGCCCGAGGAAGGGGCCCCAGCCGCCGACGGGGAGCAGCGCCACATCGACCTCGCCCACGGCCTCGGCCATCGTGTCGAACAGCCCGGTGTCCCCGGCGAAGTAGGTCCGCGCCTCACCGCTGACGACGAAGCCGAGCGCGGGCGCGCGCTGCGGGCCGAAGGGCAGCCGGCGGCCGTCGTGGCGTGCGGGCACCGCGCGGACGACCAGATCCGCGACCCGCACCTCGTCACCGGCGCCGACCTCGGTGATGTCGAGCCCGAGCCGCCGCAGCCCCG
>NZ_JAAGLN010000491.1 GCF_010548145.1 Streptomyces sp. SID10853 | reverse complement strand
TGCTCGCCCCGGCCGAGCACCCGCCGTACGGAGTCCGGCGCCTCTGGCACGCCGCACAGCTCGCGCTCGCCGTACGGGCCGCGGCCGAGGTCCCCGCACTCCTGGGCGGCCCCGGCAGGACCCCCGACTTTCCGTACGCCCTGCTGCCCGCCCTCGCCACCGCCCTGGTCCTCTGTCTGGCCCTGACCGCGCTGGACGGCGCCGTACGGGCCACCGCCGAGCGGCTGCCCGCCCGCACCTCGGGCGGCGCGCTGCTGCGCTCACTGGCCCCGCACACCGTGCACGGGCTGGCCGCGCTGATGATGGCGGTCCTGTGGCGCAGCCCCTACGGCCCGCCGGCCTCCCTGTTCGTGCTGCTGCCCATGTCCATCTCCAGCTGGGTCTTCGCGCAGTACCACCGCGAGCGCGCCGCCCACCGGGCGACGATCCGGGCCCTGGTCCAGGCCGTCGACATCAAGGACCAGTACACCCGTGGTCACAGCGAACGCGTCGGCCAGGCGTCCGCGATGATCGCCGGCGAGCTGGGCATGGCCGGTGACCGTCTCGAGGCGCTGCGCTTCGCCGGGATCCTGCACGACGTGGGGAAGCTCGGGGTGCCCACACGGCTGCTCAGGAAGGACGGGCCGCTGACCCCGGACGAGCGCCGCGTCATCGAGCTGCACCCCGAATACGGGCACGAGATGGTCCGCGGCATCGGCTTCCTCGGCGAGGCCAGGGCCGCGATCCTGCACCACCACGAACGGCTCGACGGCTCCGGTTACCCGTACGGGCTCTCCGGGGCACAGATCCCCGAGTTCGCCCGGGTCGTCGCGATCGCCGACGCCTTCGACGCCATGACCTCCACCCGCTCCTACCGCCGGGCCAGACCCGTCGACGCCGCCCTGCGGGAGCTGCTGCGGTGCGCGGGCACCCAGTTCGACCCGCTGATGGTCCAGGCGTTCGTACGGGCGCTCGCCCGGCACGGCTGGCGCCCCGCCGTCACCGCCGACGAACCGGACGCCCGCCGGTCGGGCCCGGCCCAGCCGGGTGCGGCCCAGCACGATGCGTCCCAGTCGGGTAGAGCCCACCCAGGCACGGCTCAGTCCGGCACCTCCCAGCCGGGTACAGCGCACCGGGGCGCAGCCCCGCACGGCCCGGCCCACCCGGAC
>NZ_JAAGLN010000490.1 GCF_010548145.1 Streptomyces sp. SID10853 | reverse complement strand
CTCGACGCGGGCGCCACCGCGCTGGCGCTGCCCGTGCCGCGTATCGATCCGCACGACCCGAACGCCGGGCTGCTCGCGGGTCTGCTGGCCGCGGCGCCCGGCGAGCTGATCGCCGCGCTGGAGTCCGCGCCGACCCCGTCGCTCGAACGCAGCCTCCGGCAGGCGCGCGCCCTCCTCGACAACCGGGACACGTACACCGCGGTCGAGATGATCACCGCACTGGAGAACGAGTACCCGCACGACTGGCGGGTCGTCTGGTACCGCGGTCTCACCTCGCTGGTCACCGGCGACCGGGAGACCGCGGCGCTCTCCTTCGACGCGGTCTACGACGCGTTCCCCGGGGAGCCCGCACCGAAGCTGGCGCTCGGGGTCTGCGCCGAGGTGCTCGGCCAGCTGGACAACGCGGCGGAGTACTACCGCCTCGTGTGGACGACCGACCCCAGCTATGTCAGCGCGGCGTTCGGCCTCGCCAGGGTGCAGCTCGCGGCCGGTGACCGCACAGCGGCCGTCCACACTCTGGAGTCGGTGCCCGAGGCGTCGATCCACTGCACGGCGGCGCGCGTCGCCGCGGTGCGCGCCCGGCTGCGCCGCCGTGTCCCGACCGACCCCCTGGCGGACGACCTGCGGTCGGCCGCTGACCAGGTGGCTGCGCTCCAGCAGTTCGGCATCGACGCCGTACGGCAGGAGCAGCTCACCACCGAAGTACTGGGCACCGCCCTGGACTGGGTACTCTCCGGAGGCCGGGGCGGCCAGGTGGTGCAGTCCACCACCCTGCTCGGCAGTCCACTCGACGAGCGTGGCCTGCGCTTCGGACTCGAACGCTCGTACCGGGTACTCGCCCGGCTCGCCCAGCGTGGCGAGGAGAGGATCGACCTGGTGGAGCGGGCCAACCGTTTCCGCCCCCGGACGTGGGTGTGAATTGATGTCCCAGACGAATCCGACCGTGTGCCCCAGCTGCGAGGAGCCGCTGGAGTCAGGCGACTTGTTCTGCGGCGCGTGCGGGTACGACCTGTCGGCGGCGCCCGAGCAGCCGGACCACCGTCCGGCGAACGCGGTCGGCGGCGCGAGCCCCGTGGGTGCCCCGACGGCCGCCTGGCCCGCCGCCACCGGGCTTGTACTCGCCAACGGCTTCTGGGGTCTGCAGGGTCCGGCG
>NZ_JAAGLN010000048.1 GCF_010548145.1 Streptomyces sp. SID10853 | reverse complement strand
GCCGGTCAGGGCCGGCCACAGCGGCACGGGCGCCACCCGCCGGCCCTGCTCCTCCAGGAGAACGCAGAGCCCCGCCATCCCGAGCCCGGCGCCGCCCTCCCGTTCGGGCAGCAGGGCGCCGAGCAGACCGGCGGCGGCCAGATCGGCCCACAGGGCTTCGTCGACGCGGGCCTGCGAGGTCTCCACCTCGCGCAGCCGTTCGGGCGTCGCACGGTCGGTGAAGATCTCGCGCGCCAGGTCACGGACGGCTTCGAGCTCTTCTCCCAGGGAGAAATCCATCAGGGTGCCTCCGTCGGGGCGGGCCGGAAGACCGGCAGGGTCAGATCGGGGTCGGCGTCGAGCCAGTCGAGGACCACGGGCATGTCGATCTCCACGTCCTCGGGTGCGACACCGGTCAGACCTGCGATCAGGCGGGTGCCTTCGGCCAGTGCCACGACCGCGACGGCCATCGGGAAGTCGAAGGCGGGGTGCCTCGGATGGTGGTTCACGACGAAGCTGTGCACCACGCCGCGGCCGGACGCCTCGACGGTGTCCCACTCCAGGGAGTTGCACTCCGGGCAGCAGGGGCCGGGCGGATGGCGCAGCAGGGAGCAGGCGGTACAGCGCTGGATGAGCAGCCGGTGCTGCTTCGCGCCGTCGAAGAAGAAGGCGTTGTCGCGGTTGACAGCCGGTCGGGGGCGCAGGGCACGAGCCGCTTCCGGGGCGGGTTCACCGGCCGCGGCCGAATCGGTTCCTCCGGCCCCGGCCACTGCGGGAGCCGTCGCCGGAGCCATTGCCGGAGCCGTTGCGGGGGCCTGCGCGGCGCCCGCTGCCGGAGCTGCCACCGGAGCGGCCTCGGGGCCCTCCTCACGGGCCGCCGCGGACGCCGGACGGAACCTGAGGGTCCGCCAGCGCTGCGTTGCCACGGTCTCGCCGTGCTGGTCCGTGTACGTCTTGAGGGTGGTGACGAACCGTCCGGCGCCCAGCCCGGTCCGCTTCTCCTCGGAGATCGACTCCACGGTCTCGCGGACGGTGACATGGTCCCCGGGCACCAGCTCCCGCAGGAAGCCGAACTCCGAGTCGGTCGCCACCACGGACGTGTATCCGCCCTCGGCGAGGAGGCCGACCAGTTCGTCGAAGCCGCTGCGCACGGCCGGCGGGGAGACGGTGGCCGCGTATCCGGGCATCGTCCACGCCTGGACCATCGACGCGGGTGCCACCACCCCGTCGCGCCCGGTGGCCCGGGCCGAACCGGCGTCGGTGTACACCGGGTTGGTGTCGCCCATCGCCTCCGTCCAGTGCCGGATCATCGGCTGGTTGACGGGGTCCTGGGCCGGTGTGGCGGCGCGCAGTTCCCGTCCGGTGAAGGCCCGCAGCCGCTCTTCGTACCCGGTGTCCTGCCGGGTGCTGTGCCCGGTCACGCGGCCCGCCCCTTGCGCGGCAGCCCGAGGCCCTGGACGGCGACCATGTCCCGCAGGATCTCGTTGACGCCGCCGCCGAAGGTGTTCACGATCCCCTGCCGGGAGAGCTGCTCGATCTGCCCGGCGAGTGCCGCACCCGGCGACTCGGGACGGATACGCCCCGCGGCCCCGAGTATCTGTGTCAGCGCGCGCTGGACGTCGATGTGGGTCTCGGTGCCGTATGCCTTGGCCGCGCCCGCTTCGGCGCCGGTGAGGGTGCCGGCGGCGACGGCAGCCGTCATCTTCCAGTTCATCAGCCGCATCGCCTCCAGCCTGGCGTACGTACGGGCGAACTCCCGCTGCACCCAGGGGAGTTCACTCGCCCCGTTCTCGTCGGCCCAGTCGAGGACCTGCTCCCACAGCTGGATGCTGCGGCCGCCGAGGGCGGCGAGGCCGATCCGCTCGTGGTTGAGCTGGGCGGTGATGAGCCGCCACCCGCCGTCCACCTCGCCCACCACGTCGTCGGCCGGCACCCGGATGCCGCTGTAGTACGTGGCGGTGACGACCATGCCGCCCACCGTGCGGATGGGGCTCCAGGAGAAGCCGTCGTCGGTGGTGGGCACGATCAGGATGGAGATGCCCCGGTGCTTGGGGGCGTCCGGGTCGGTGCGGGCGGCGAGCCACACGTAGTCGGCGGTGTTGGCGCCGCTGGTGAAGATCTTGCTGCCGTCCACGACGTACGCGTCGCCGTCCCGGACGGCCCGGGTGGTCAGCGAGGCCAGGTCGGTGCCGGCCTCGGGCTCGGTGTAGCCGATCGCGAACACGATGTCGCCCGAGAGGATGCCGGGGAGGAACCGCCGCTTGTGTTCCTCCGACCCGTACGCCATGAGGGTCGGGCCGACGGTGTTGACCGTGACGAACGGAAAGGGCAGGCCGGCCCGCTGCACCTCGTCGAAGAACACATACTGGTCCTCGACCGGGCGCCCCTGGCCGCCGTACTCGGTGGGCCAGCCGATGCCGAGCCAGCCGTCCGAGCCGAGCCGTTTCACGACCTCACGGAAGCGGTCGCCGCCGACGCCCTCCTCACCGACGCGACGGCGTTCGTCCTCGGGCATCAGGCCGGCGAAGTACGCCCGCAGTTCTCGCCGCAGCTCGCGGTGCGCGGCGCTCTCGCGCAGTTGCATGTGTCGTTCTCCTTGGTTGTCGCCGCCGGGCGGAACCGGACAGGCCCTCAGCGCCGGAAGTGTCTCCAGGACCTCTCAGGGCAGGAAGCGCCCACGCCCGCTGGCCAGGAACTCGGCGCGCAGCGCCGCCTTGTCGTCGGCGGTCATCGGCGCGTACACGGCCTGGCCCCGGCCCTGCCAGCGGTACACCGGGTCGTCGGTGCGCCAGCCGTCCAGCTGCATCTCCTTCTTGCGCAGCTTGTTGGAGCCGGTGGTGGGCAGCGCATGCGATACGCGGACGAAGCGGGGGGCTCCCTTGGTCCCCAGGTCTTCCTGGCGGGCCAGGAATCCGGGCAGGTCCAGGTCCTCGAAACGGGTGCCTTCGGCGATCTCCACGGCGGCCATGACCTGGTCGCCGGAGCGCGGGTCGGGCACACCGAAGACTCCGGCCGCCACGATGTCCTGGTGCCGGCGCAGGACGCGTTCGGTGAGCAGGGCGGAGATGTTCTCGCCGTCCACGCGGATCCAGTCGCCGGACCGTCCGGCGAAGTAGAAGTAGCCTGCCTCGTCCACATAGCCGAGGTCTCCGGTCCAGTACCAGCCGTGGCGCACGCGCTCGGCGTTGGCGGCCTCGTTGGCGTAGTAGCCCTCGAACCGGGCGGCGCCCTCGGTGTCGACGATCTCGCCGATGGCCTCTTCGGGGTTGCGTACCCGGCCGTAGACGTCGACGAGTGCGGGCGGGCAGGTCTGCCGGGTCGTGGGGTGCACGATGCGGACGCTCTCCCGGGCCGGCACGCCGAGCGCGCCGGCCGGTCCGCCGGAGACGCGTCTGAGCATGCCGCTGCCCTCGCTGGAGCCGTACCCCTCGATGAGCCGGCAGCCGAAACGTGCCAGGAAGCGGTCCGCGTCCTCGGGCGACGCCTCGGTACCGAAGGCATGGGTGAGCCGGTTGTCGGCGTCGTCCGGTGTCCCGGGGCGGGCCAGGACGTAGCCGATGGCCTTGCCGACGTACGTGAAGTAGGTGGCCCCGAAGTGCCGAACGTCGGGGAGGAATCCGGAGGCGGAGAACGCGCGGGGCAGAGCGATGGTGGCGCCCGCGGTGAGGGCGGGTGCCCACAGCGCCATCAGGGCGTTGCCGTGGAACAGCGGCATCGGGCAGTAGCAGATGTCGGTGCGGGTGATGTCGTACTTGGCGCTGTTGGACGCGCCCAGCGCGGCGAGCCTGCCCTGCGAACAGATCGCCGCCTTCGACGTACCGGTCGTGCCCGAGGTCAGGAGCAGCAGCATCCTGGTCCCCGCGGTGACGTCCGGGGCGGCCCGCACGGGCCGGCGCCCGGCGTGGGCGGCGAGAAGGCCCGCGTACCGCGGCTCGTCCACGACGAGGAACCGTTCCTGGTCCACACCGATGTCCAGACCGCGCAGCAGGTCGGCGCCCGCCCGGTCGGTGACGATCAACTGGCAGTCGGTGTGCCGCACTTCGCGTTCGAGTTCGGCGCCGCGGCGGGTCGGGTTGATGCCCACGACCGCGGCCCCGCAGAGCGCGGCTGCGCCGAGCCAGAAGATGTACTCGGGCACGTTCTCCAGGAGTACGCCGATATGGAACGGGCCCTCGGTGCGCGACTCCTCCGCCCAGGCGGCGCGGGCCGCGCTCTCCGCGACCACCTCGTCCCAGGTCCAGGTCTGTTCGCGGGTCACAAGACCGGGGTGGTCGTCGCCGGCACGGGCGAGCAGCAGGTCGGCAATCGTCTGATGTGGCAACGTCGGTCCCTCTCACCCGAAGGACGGGTTTCTCGATCTCGGTACGGGCTTCTCGATCTCGGTACGGAGCCGGGGTGGCGCGGCTGCGCCGGGTGTTCCAGGGTCGTGAGCGCCGGGGCCGGGGCACGGAGGGGCCGGGTGGCCGCCCGGTGCGGGCGGTTACGGGTGCCGTGTGTCGTGGTCGGCTTCTGGACGGTAGCCAGGGCCGGCGGGTCCGCACGGCGGGCGTCCCGGTCAGCGGGATGCGTGGGATACGTACGGCCGGGGGGCGCCGCCGAGACCCTTGCAGCCGCCCTCGTGAAGCCCGCCGCGGGCCGGCATTCCACTCATCGGGAACCGGGGTCGGCACGGCGGGCCGCTGTCCTAGCGTCGGCCCCCTGCCCGCTCCCGGGCACAATTCCGCACCGTCCCCCTCGAGGTGAAACCGATGACCGCAGAGTCCGTGTCCCCGCCCGAGGCCGACGAGAAGACCACGCCGACGCCGCCGCGGATGCGCGACACCATGGGGACCTTCGCGTCGGGGGTCACCGTGGTGACAGGGATCGACCGGGACGGCGCCCCGGTGGGCTTCGCCTGCCAGTCGTTCGCGTCCGTCTCCCTCGAACCGGCCCTGGTCCTCTTCTGCGCCGACCACCGGGGGCGCACCTGGCCGAGGATCAGGGAGTCGGGGCGGTTCACCGTGAACATCCTGACCGCACAGCAGACGGATCTGTGCGCCCGGTTCGGGTCCGGCAGAGGCCGCAAGTTCGACGGCCTGCACTGGGAGCTCTCCCGCTGGGGAACACCGTCGCTGCCGGGCGTCCTGAGCCGGGTGCACGCCGATGTGCACGACGTGCACGGCGCGGGCGACCACGACGTGGTGGTGGGCCGGGTGCTCGGACTGGAGACCATGGCCGACCGGGAGCCGATGCTGTTCTACCGCGGCGGCTTCGGCATCGGGACCCCGGCGGCCGTCACCACGGTCCCGGACCCCTGGGGCTGGGGCGATCACTGGGGGTGAGCGCGGGGTGCTCGGCGGACTCGGCGGACCCGGCGGACTCGGCGGACTCGGCGGACTCGGCGGACTCGGCGGACTCGGCGGTCAGCGAACCCCTTAACCTCGTGGATATACGAGGAGGAGCGGTTCGTGGTGGAGCAGTCGGCGAGAGCGAAGGCCGGGCCCCTTGCGGGTGCCGCACGGCCACGCAGCGCACGCGGCGAGGGCGACCAGCTGCGCAAGGAGATCCTTGCCGCTGTCAACCGGCTGCTCGGCCACTGGGGCGGGATCGAGCGTCTCACCATGCGGGCGGTCGCCCGGGAGGTCGGTGTCGCGGCGCCCAGCATCTACCTGCATTTCGCGGACAAGGCCGAGCTGGTGTGGGCGGCGCTGGAGGACAAGTACGCCGACCTGGCCGCGCGGATGCAAGCGGCGGACACCGCGTCGGCCGAGCTGGGCTCCCGGGAGCGGCTGCGGGCCCAGGTGCACGCGTACTGCCGGTTCGCGCTCGACAACCCGGGGCACTACCGGCTCCTGTTCGAGGTTCCGCAGCCCGCTGTCGCGCAGGGCCGGATCAACCGGCACCCCTCCCGGCATGTGTCCGCCGGCCTGCGCACGGCGTTCGACCGCTGCCTGCGTGAGGGGTTCACTCCCAGCCTGCCGGTCGAGCAGGCGGCACTGACCCTCTGGTCCGGTCTGCACGGCAACATCGCCCTGAACCACGCCCTGCCGCAGAGCGCCCCCATGGGCGACCTCATCCTGCAGGTGGCCGACGGACTGGTCGATTCCCTGGTACCGGACCCGCCGGCCGACGGCACGGTGCGCCCGCCGGCGGCCGAGACAGCCGCGTCGCGCCGGATCAGGGCGATTCTCACCGGGCTGGCCGGCCAGGACGCCGGGCAGGACATCAACTCCGCATAAGGCCGAACCGTTTGACGGCTTCCGGGCCGAGGACTAGCGTCCATAACTGAACTTAGTTAGGTGACTGGAGCAACCATATGGCTGCGCCGGTCGCCCGGTCCGCGTCGCCCCGACCGGGGCTGGACGGGAGGAAACTCGCGTGGAAATCTCCATCGACTACGACAAGTGCTGCGCGGCGGGGCAGTGCGTGCTCGCCGCACCCGAGGTCTTCGACCAGCGCGACGAGGACGGCGTGGTGGTCCTGCTGGACGCCGGCCCGCCCGCCACCGAGTACGAGAACGTGCGCCAGGCCGCCGCCGTGTGCCCGGCAGCCGCGATCGAGGTAAGCCCGTGAGCGGCTGCGCCTCGTCGTGCGCCCACGTCACCGATGCGGTCGGCCTCAGGACGGGGAACCCGACATGACAGCAGGTCAGCAGAGTCGGGCCGGTGTCGTGGGGCTCGGCATGATCGGCGCCGGAGTGGCCGTCAGCCTCGCCCGGAGCGGCCGGCCGCCGGTGACGTACGACATCCGGCCGGACGCGGCGGACGGGCTCGCAGGCGTTCCGCAGCAGGTCGGCTCCCCCGCCCTTGTCGCCCGGAGCAGCGACGTTGTGATGGTCGCCGTTGTCGACGCCGCCCAGGCGCGTGACGTCATCGGCGGCGAGAACGGGCTGCTGTCGCAGGCCCGGCCGGGCCTGACGGTCGTCCTGCTGTCCACTGTCGCGCTGCCGGTGGTCCGGGAGCTCGCCCAGCTGTGCGCGGACAGCGAGGTCGCCTTCATCGACTGCGGGGTGACGCCCGGCGACAAGGCCGCCGAGAACGGCATGGTCGCCATCGTCGGCGGAGAACAGGATGCCGTGGACGCGGCACGTCCCGTCCTGGACGACTGGGCGAAGAAGGTCATCCACTGCGGGCCGGTCGGCGCCGGTATGGCCACCAAGATCGCGCGCAATGTCATCACGTACGGCAGTTGGCGCACCGTCTTCGAGGCCGCCGCTCTGGCGAGTGGCGCAGGCGTGGATCCCGCCCGGCTCGCCGAAGTCGTCGACAGCGCCGACCCCGAGGGTCGTACGCTGCTCCAGCTTCTGCGCATGCACGGCCCCGACGGCGCCCTGCCCGAGGCCGTCGGCCGGCAGATCGAACCGCTGATGACCAAGGACCTCGACGCGGCCCGCGACCTGGCCGCCGCCCTCGGGGTGCCGGTGCCGCTGGTGGACACCGCACGGGCCGAGGCGAGGCGGACCCTGGAGTTGGGCGAGCAGCCCCCTCCCGCAAGGGACGAACTGCGCGGCTTCGGGCTGGAGATGATGGACCAGGTCTACGGCACCGGCTTCAGCTCCGCAGTGCGGGACCGGCCCGCGGATCCCTTCATCGACGAGACCGTCGACTATCTCTTCGCCCAGGTCTGGGGCCGCGCCGGACTGTCCGTACGCGACCGCCGTCTGCTCACCCTCGGCGTCGCCGCCTCCACCGGCCGGGCCGAGCTGATCCAGATCATCGCCAACGGCGGCCTGGTCAACGGCGAACTGACCGCGGATCAACTCCGCGAGGCAGTCCTCCACCTGGCCGTCTACACCGGCTGGTGCAACGCCACCGCCACCCATGCCGGTGTCACCGCCGCCATCGCGGCCCACACCCCCCGACCACAGGACGCTTCCGACCGCCAGGAGCCGAAATGACCGAGCAACTCGTCAGCCAGCCCGTCACCCGGGACCCCGCCAAACCCCTGGATCCTCCTGCGGAGTTCACGGAGCTGCGCGAGGAACAGCCCATCCTGAAGGTCCGCTTCCCCAACGGGTCGACCGGGTGGCTGGCCACCCGCTTCGACGAGGGAAGCCAGGTCTTCAGCGACCCCCGGATGAGCGCCAGGCGGTGGCGCCACGACACCCCGGAGGGCGAGGTGGCCGAACCCGGCGATGACTCGCCGTTCGATGTGGGCTTCGTCTTCATGGACGAGCCCGAACACGGGGCCTACCGGCGGCTCCTGACCCGCCACTTCACGCCCAAGGCCGTACAGACCAGACTCCAGCCCTACCTCGACAAGATCGTCGATGAGCACCTGGACGCCATCGCCGCGGGACCCGAGACCTTCGACTTCATCGAGGCCATGGCGCTGCCCATCCCCTGCCTGGTCATCTGCGAGCTGCTCGGCGTCCCCTACGCGGACCGCGACGGGTTCCACCACGCCACCGAGGCCATGATGGACATGGGCCGCAGCCGCGAGGAGCGCGACCGGGGTGCCCACTGGCTGATCGACTACATCACCGGCCTGGTCGCCGAGAAGCGCCGCACCGGCGACACCGACGGCATCCTGGCGGAACTCATCAACAGGACCGAGGGCGAGAACGCAACCCTGACTGACCGTCAATTGATCGGCCTCGGCGTGCTGTTGCTCTTCGCCGGGCATGACACCACCGCCGCCATGATGGGCCTGTCCACCCTCACCCTGCTCACCCACGACGAGCAGCGCCACAGCCTGATGGAGGCCCCGGACAAGATCGGCGGCGCCATCGAGGAGCTGATGCGCTTCCTCACGATCGTCCAGTTCGGCCTGGGCCGGGTGGCCAAGGAAGACCTCGAGATCGGTGGCGCCCGGATCAAGCAGGGCGAGCTGGTGGTCGTCGCCATGAACGCGGCCAACCGGGACCCGCGCGTCTTCCAGGATCCCGACGCGCTCGATTTCGATCGCAGGATGACCCGGCACATCGCCTTCGGCTACGGCGTCCACGCCTGTCTCGGCCAGAACGTCGCCCGGGCCGAACTGAGGACCGTCCTGCCCAGACTCTTCGCCCGCTTCCCGGATCTCCGCCTCGCCACCCCGCTGGAGGAGGTCCCGATGGACTTCACCGGCACCAACTACGGCGTACGGAAGCTGATGGTCACCCGCTGACCCCTCCCACCGCCCGGGCGGAAGCGGCGGCCCGCCGCACCGCGCCGGATGCCCCGCCGGGCACCACCCGCACCGTCTACAGTAACGTAGACGCTCGACGGGCGGGCCGTGTGCATGCCGGCCGTCGGGTTCCACCGGACCGGGAACGCCCGGACGGCAGCTGACGCGGCGCCCGGCGCCCGGAGGGGTGGCAGAAGACCATGCGAGAACCAGCGGGCCGAACGGCCACCGGACCGTCGCACGCCCTGCGGGGGCCACGCGGAGCCGCCCGGGCGCGGTCCATGCCGGGGTGGAGCAAGGTGCCCCAGGTGACCGTCTGGTTCTGGGTGGTCAAGGTGCTCACCACCGGGATGGGCGAGACGGCGTCGGACTATCTGGCCCGCACTCTCGGCCCGATCGTGGCCGGCGGTCTGGGGCTGGCCGGCCTGGCGGCCCTCCTGTTCCTCCAGTTCCGCACGGTCCGCTACGGCGCCTGGACCTACTGGTCGGCGATCGTGATGGTCAGCGTCTTCGGCACCATGGCCGCCGATGTCGTCCATGTGGTGGCGGGTGTGCCGTACGCGGTGTCGGTGGTGGGCTTCGCGGTCGCTCTGGCAGCCCTGCTGATGACCTGGTACGCGTCCGAGGGCACCCTCTCCATCCACAGCATCCGCACCCGGCGCCGTGAGTGCTTCTACTGGGCGACGGTGCTGGCCACCTTCGCCCTGGGCACCGCGGTCGGCGACCTCACCGCAGGCACCCTGCACCTGGGCTATTTCACATCGGGCCTTCTCTTCACCGCCCTCATCGCGGTCCCGGCACTGGCCCGGCGGTTCCTCGGGCTCAACGCGGTGGCCGCGTTCTGGTGGGCGTACGTACTGACCAGGCCGCTCGGAGCCTCGTTCGCCGACTGGATGGGGGTGCCCGCGCACCGCGGCGGGCTCGGCTGGGGGACGGGCCCGGTCAGCCTGGCCCTGCTGGTGCCGATCATCATCCTGGTGAACCACCTGGCCGTCAGCGACCGCCGGCACGCACCGAGACAGCAGGCCACGGCCACGACGGACTGACACATCGGTCCGCTGCCGGCGCACGGGATCGCCATGGTCCCGGTGACGGGCATCCTCACCGGTGGCTCGCCGGCCGCCGGCGCTATTCGTTGTGGGGTACGACGATCACCGGGGCCGCGGAATGATGCATGGCCGCGTGGGTCACATGGCCGATGCGCGCCCCCAGGTGGAGACCCGGTGCGCGGCGGCCGACCAGGAGGAGCTGGGCGTCGCGGGAGCAGTTCACCAGGTGGTCGGCGGTGCTTCCGGCGTGTGAGTCCTCGCGTACCGTCACGTCCGGGTACGTGTCGGCCCACGGCCGAAGTGCCTCGCTGAGGCGTTCCTCCTCCTTATGGGCAAGGTGCTCCTTGTGCTCATGCCCCAGGTGGGCGGTATCCGGCAGGACCGGGGCGAGTGCCTTCCACCCGTGCACCACATGCAGGGGCGCTGCACGCCTTGCGGCCGTGGCGAACGAGAAACTCATCAGGTCGTCGCTGGGATTGTCCAGATCGACACCGAGGACCACTTCACGCTCGGCGGGCTCCGGCGCGGGTCCGCTCTCTGCCGCGGCTGCGGCTTCGCTCACCTCGGTGGAGGCGCGTACGAGGGCCACCGGCCCGGTGGAGTGGGCCACGATCGACTGCGCCACCGACCCGATGACGAATCCGTGCCAGGCGCTCAGCGCTCTCGAGCCGAGAACCAGCAGCTCCGATCCGTTGCTCTCCGAGAGCAGTGTGGGGACCGGGGCCCCGCCGAGCACCTCAGCGGTCACCTCAAGCCGGGGATAGCGCCCCGCGAGAGCGGAAGCGGCCTGGTGCGGCACGTGTCTGACCCAGTGGCGCTCGGTACGGGCGTCCATCAGCGTGAGCCGGTACGGCTGCCACTCCCACGCGTACACGATCCGCAGCGGCCGTTCTCGGTGCACGGCCTCCTGCGCGGCCCAGTCGACAGCGGCATCGGCCTCGGGGGAGCCATCGAACCCGACGGTGACGGGGGTGGTCATGGCGGCCTCCTCGAGCGCGTCCATCTCCCCGAGCACATCCAGCTCCGAACGCGATCCTCTCCGAACGCGTCCCTCTCCCCTTCAAGCATGCTCCTCGCGTACGGAACCCGGTATGGGCCGACCGGCTCCCCCGGGCCGACGGGTCCCTCCGGCCTCTGCCGCTTTTCCCCCCGGCCCTCGGGCCGCGGGTTCGTCGGGTCCTCGGGCCTCGGTTTCACGGTTCGCTGCGGTGAGACCACCGCGGTTCGACCTCTGCCCACTCCTTCTCCCAGCGCACCGCGCACTGCCGGTCGTGCCACCGCCAGAGCCCTGCCCGGGCGCCACCCGCGAGGGCCGCCGCTCCCGCGCCGGTCGCGACGCCCACGACGCCCCCGGTGAGGAGCCCCGGCTGCAACTCCGTCGAGTTGACGGGCGTGGCCTTCTCCGAACGGTCCACCCAGACGAGTACCGGGCTTCCCTTCTTCTGGTTCTCCGTGGCCGCCAGCACGCCCGTGTGCGACCCGCTCCGGTCGGTCCACCGGATGGGGGCGGACCCCACCGCGCCTCCCGGAGCCGCCCCGGGCACGACCCGTTTCGCGTCGGCGGTCAGATGTGCTGTCACCAGGTGGCGTCCGGCTCCCCTTGCTCGGGCCTCGTGAAGGCTGTGGTCGTAGGCGCTGCTGCCTGCCGCCCATCCCGCGAGCGGGCTCCCCACCACCAGTACCAGCAGCAACAGGAGGCTGCAGACGTAGTGCATGCGGTCGTACGGCCACGGCGGGGCGATACAGTTCCACGCGGTCCGAAGACGTGACGGAGGGCCGCTCCGCCCTAGGCGATCCCGCGTTGTCATGGTCCGGCCTCCGGAAACTCACCGGATGCTGCGCAGTTGGCCCCGGCCGGAGCCCTTGAACCTCTTCCCTCCATGGTGGCGCGGATCAGCCCGCCCGGCCAGGCGGAATCACGGCGGAGTCATGAAGGGGCATACGGCCTTACGTCACCGGGCGTGGCGCCACCAGTAACGTCCGACGATGAGTTCTTCCAGGTCACGGAGCCGGTCAGCGGCCATCTCCCCATGGATTCCGGGGTTTTCGAACGCGGTGCGGAGGTCGGCGACGAGGTGGGCGGCCTCCCGGACCTCGCACTGCGCCCGGAGGGTGTCCGCAGGGGTCCCCGTCGCGCAGGCGATGACGTCGAGAACGGTCTCCATGTGCGGGCCGCTGAACCGGGCCAGGAAGAACCAGTCGTCGGCCGGTTCGCCGAAGCGGGCCCATTCGAAGTCCAGCAGGGCCGTCACACTCCGGTCGCGTACCAGCCAGTTGTCCCAGTGACAGTCCGCGTGGACCGGGACGACCGCACGCGCGGGCAGCGACGCCCGTTCCGCGATGGCCGCCACGCCGTCGAGCAGAATCCCGGGAACGGTCCCCCGCCGGTCCAGGGCTGCGAGGTTCTCGACCTCGTCGAGGAGCGCGGGCCCGCTGACGAAACCGCCGTGGCCGAGAGGTTCCCGCAGGACCTCTTCGACATCGCCCGTCGGCACCCAGTCGTGCAGTAGGCCGAGCCGCTGGACCGCCTCCCGTGCCAGCAGCCGCGCAGTCTCACCGTCCACACCGGGCAGCCCCATGCCGGGCGCGGTCCCCGGCACCCGGACGTAACAGGCGTAGCGGATGTCGCCGGTACCCGGCGGGTGAACACCGCTGCCGAGCAGGGGCGCGGCCAGCCCGGCGGGCAGGTGGGGCGCGAGGGCGATCTCCCGGTTCAGCCGGGTGTGGCCGCCGGCATCGATGATCTTCACGACGGTCTCCGAGCCGACGTAGACGTGGTGAGAGCGGCTCTCGACGGCGGCCATGGGGCCGGGATCGTGTCCCAGGGCGGCTTCGGCGACCGCGCGAGCGGCATCGTGGTCCCGCCGCACGTCGGGCATCGGTTCTCCAGCCGCACTCGGTGATCCTGCTGGTGGGCCCGACGATCATCGCCGTACGGAGCAGTGATCCGCAAGGGGATCAGGCGACGGTCAGCCCGGTACGTTCTGCGGGGTCAACGCCCGCAGGCGGTGGTCCAGTTCGGCGCGGTAGAACTCGATGAAACCGTCCGGGTCGGGGCCGGCGTTCTGCATCACCAGACGGTCGAATCCCGCGTTCACGAACGGCTGGGCCACTTCGAGGCAGCGGGCCGGATCGGGGCCGCAGGCGAACAGCTCCAGAATGTCCTCGTGCCGCACGGTGGTGGTGGCCGCCGCGAAGTTGGCGGGGTTGGGCAGTTCGCTCATCACCTTCCATCCGGTGACGGCCCAGCGCGAGGTGTCCAGCGCGGCCTGTGCGGCGGTGTGCTCGTCGGGTGCCCAGGCCAGCGGCACCTCCGCGTACCGCGGGCCGCTGCCCCCGGCCTTGCCGTAAGCCCGGACGAGGCCGCCGTCGGGCTGGGTCGCGAAGAGCCCGTCCCCCAGTTCGGCGGCGATGCGCGCGGCGAGCGGGCCGCCGGCCGCGACCGCGATCGGCGGGAGCCGCTCCGGCAGGTCGAAGACCCGGGCGTCGTCCAGCCGCAGATGACGGCCCTCGTACGAGCGGTAACCGCCTTGCCACAGCAGCCTGATGATGTCCAGCGCCTCACGCAGCAGGGCGTGGCGCTCGGGCACCGAGTTGGGGAATCCCCGGCCGGTGACGTGCTCGTTGAGCCGCTCACCGGAGCCGACGCCCAGGGTGAAGCGGCCGTCCGACACCAGCGCGAGTGTCGCGGCGGCCTGGGCGATGACGGCCGGGTGGTAGCGCACTGTGGGGCAGGTGACGCCTGTGGCGAGCCCGATGCGCTCGGTCCTGGCGGCGATGGCACCCAGTACCGTCCACGCGAACGGGGAGTGGCCCTGGCTGTCCAGCCAGGGGTGGTAGTGGTCGCTGATCTCCACGAAGTCGAATCCGGCCCGCTCGGCGTGTACCGCCTGCCGGATCAGTTCGTGGGGGCCGTACGCCTCGGAGGCGAGCTTGTAGCCGATCTGCATCTGCTCTGCTCCTCATCCACATGGCAGCGAAATCCGGACCGGCAGCGAACCCTTCCCGTACCGGCCAGGTCTCCCCCGGATCAGCATAGGCGGATACGCGCCATATGGCCTTGATGGGCCTCCTCTCCCAGGAGGCGGGCGGCCGGGCCACGCCGCTCCGGCCTCGGCAGGGTGCGGCGAATGCGAGCAGGCCGGGCCTCTGAACGGGCGGTCAACAAGCTGTTAGCGTGGCCGGATTCCGACACCCTGCATGTTCCGATCACGTTCCGAGGCTCTCGATGAAACACCTCTCGCGGAGGCAGTTCGCCGCTTCGTCGCTCGTACCACTGGGGGCCGCGGTACTGCCCGCGGTTCCCGCACATGCCCAGGACAGAGCGGCGACGACGGCGGCGTCGGCGCACGGCTCCGGAGAGTCGTTCCGGGACGGGCTGTCCGATGTGCTCGATCTGCACGGCCTGCCCGATGCGGCGCAGCCCCCCGGGGACAATCCCCTCAACGTCTTCGCCGACCTCGGGGCCTGGCACGCCTACGGACTGCCGTCCGCGGCTGACCACGCGTATCTCGGAGGGTTCAGCGGGCCCCTGTACGTGGCGGAGGAGTACCCCTGGTATCTGAGCCGTGCCTTCACCCGGTTCGGACTCGACGACGAGCGGTCGGCGCGGGCCGTCGACCTGTCGGCCGACGCATCGCCCCTGCTGGAGGCCCGGCCGGGTGTCCTGACACAGTCATACGCCGTGGACGGTCTGTGCGTGACCGTGGAGCTGCGGTACGCCGACAACCGCACCGCCCTGGTCCGTGCGACGGTCCAGAACCGCGGCGCACGGGACCGCACGCTGCGCGCCCACTGGACGGGCTCGCTGCTGCGCCACACCAGCGAGCCGGTGCGCAGCGCGCCGAGCCTGCACGCGACCGCTGACGGCGTCGCGGTCCGGTTCGCCGAGGTCCGCTCGTACAAGGACTTCCTGACCACCGCGCAGACCCGGTTCGTTGTGGCCCACGCGGCCCCCGTGCGTACGACCGTCCACGGCGACGCGTACCGCACCACCGCGGACCGGTCCGCGCGGCTGGCGCCGGGCGCGACGGCCACGTTCGCCTGGGCCGAGTCGTACACCTTCACGGACGCGGAGCGCCGCGCGGGCGGCCCGGCCGTACGAGAGGCCCTGGCGCACCCGGACCGTGTCGCGGACCGTGCGGACCGGCGCTGGCAGCTCTACTTGTCCCGCGCCCTGGATTCGGTGGCCGACGGCCGCCGCCGGGTCGCCGCGAAGGCGGTACAGACCCTGGTGACCAACTGGCGCAGTCCGGCCGGGGAGCTGCGCAAGGACGGGATCACTCCCTCCCTCACCAACACCTCGTTCGCCGGCGGCTTCTGGGCCTGGGACTCGTGGAAGGAGGCCGTCGCGACAGCGGTCTTCGATCCCGGACTGGCCGTCTCCACCATTGAGTCGATGTTCGACCACCAGATCACGGCGGACTCCACGGACCGTCCGCAGGACGCCGGGATGGTGCCGGACGCGCTGTTCTACAACGACATCCGGCACGGCGGCCTGAACTGGAACGAACGCAACTCCAAGCCTCCGCTGGCCGCTTGGGCGGTCTGGGAGGTGTACGGGCGCGGCGGCGGCAGGACGTTCCTGCGCAGGATGTATCCGAAGCTCAGGGCGTACCACGCGTGGTGGTACCGCGACCGGGACCACGACGGGAACGGCCTGGCCGAGTACGGCGCCACGGTGGACCCGGCCAACGACAGCACCGAGCAGCGGCGGCTGGCGGCGGCCTGGGAGAGCGGGATGGACAACGCTCCGAGGTTCGACGGCGCGCAGGTGCTGGCCAACACCGACCGGTCGGGACACACGGTCGGCTATTCGCTGGCCCAGCAGTCGGTGGATCTCAACTCCTTCCTGTACGCGGAGAAGCGCTTCCTCGCACGGATGGCGGCCGAGCTCGGCTGGCCGGGCGAGGCGAAGGACCTCGACCACCAGGCGGATGCCCTGCGGGACCGGATCAGGGCCCACACGTACGACCCGGCCACCGGATTCTTCTACGACTGCGGGCCGGACGGCGGCGGACCGCGCACGGCGCCCGGCAAGGGCATCGAAGGGGCTGTCCCGCTGTGGGCGGGTGTCGCGTCCGCCCGGCAGGCGGCCGGCGCCCGCGCCGCGCTCACCGACCCGGCGCAGTTCGCCACCCCCATGCCGCTGCCCACGGTCGCGCGTGACAGTCCGGAGTTCGACCCGACCGGCTACTGGCGCGGTCTGGTCTGGCTCGACCAGGCGTACTTCGCCATCCGCGGCCTGTCCGACTACGGCTACGACCGGGACGCCCGCGCCATCCGTGAACAGCTGCTCCAGCACGCGGAGGGCCTGCTCGGTGACGGGCCGATCCGGGAGAACTACCAGCCACTGACCGGCGAGGGGCGGAACTCCACGAACTTCTCCTGGTCGGCGGCGTTCGTACTGGAAATGCTGCGCGACGGGTGAGGGGGCCGGGCCTCCGCTCGTCCCCGGTCCGGTGAGGGCCCGGGGACGAGGGGCGGCCCGGTCGGGCTCCTCAACTCCTCAGCTGTGCTGCCGCCCGGGCAGCCAGGTCGTGAGCCGGTCCGTGGGCGTGCGGGCGCGCCAGGCGGCGAACTCGGGGTACGTACGGACGCCGTGGTCCAGGACCGCCTGGTACACCCAGACACCCGCGAGGGCCTCACCTGCCTCGGCGGCTCCCTCCTTGACCGTGAGGACGGCGTTCCGGGTCTCGTCCGTCAGCGCCTCGCGCAGGGGCCCGACCAGATCTGCCGCACGGGGGCCGGGGTGGCCGGACGGGAGCCACCACATGTCGACCTGCCAGGTCTCTCCTCCCGCGGCCTCGTAGTCCAGACGCCAGTACAGGCCCTGGTCGGCCAGATCGAGGGCGTTGGTGAACCGCAGGCGCCGCACACCGGGCAGCTCGGCGCACGGCGTGAGTGCCGCGAACCCCCGCGCCACGGAGGGCACTTCGGAGTAGATCTCCAGGTCGATGTCCGCTTCGACCACCAGGTCAAGGGCCACGGAGCCGACGACGACGGGGTCGCCGCAGGTCTGCCAGCGGCGGACCAGATCCAGTTCTCCGAGGATTTCGAGTGCGGCGGCGCGGCGTCCGCGGGCACGGTCCAGGCGTGCGGCTGAGCTGTCCATGGGCCGCATTGTAGGAACGGCCGACCCCCGAGGCAGTCGTGCTCATCCCACCCATCCGCGGGCCCGCTCAGGAGGTGAGCGCGACCACGGCCTCGTCGGTGTGGACCAGGAAGGTCAGCGTCTGGCGGAAGTACAGCTCGATCCCGTCCGTGTCGTGCGCGGTGTAGCCGATGGAGAGGTCCTCGCTGAGGCGCAGCTCGAAGTCACCGCCCCGGGTGGAGACCAGGAAGGCGCCGTTGAGCGCGGGTGCCCAGATGGGCGGTGCGTCCAGGAGCCGGCCGATGTGCGCGGCGATCGGGTACCCGTGGTCGGACGTCTCGCTCACCTCGGTGTACGCGTCGGCGCCCAGCAGCAGTGAGTACGGGCCTGCGACTCCGGCGAGCCGCAGCGTCGTCAGGGCCCGGCTGACGGTGTCCGGGTATTCACGTACCTCCGACGGCAGGCTGAGCACCGGGTTGGTCGTACGCTCGCGCAGCCCCTCGATGCCCGCTGCGGCGTACCCCTCGAAGACGGCTCGGTCCTCGGCGAACGCCATGGCACGGGCCGCGTCCTTGACGGGCTGCCAGTCGGAATCCTGCGCGCCGCGTTCGACGTCGTCCACCGCCGCGCGGGTGACCCTGAAGGGGACGCGGAGCTCTACCAGGGGCCGCACCTGGCGCAGTCGCGCGATGACACCGGTCGCCGGGGCGTCGATGGGGGTGAGGTGGCCCGTGCCGACAGCGGCCAGTGCGGGATCGTCGGGTCCTGTCACGTCCACGACACGGCGGCCTCCGACGTTGCGCTGGAACGTGCGGCGGGCCTCCTCCTCGATCTGTGCCCACGCCGGAGGGGTGATGGGGGCGAGGTCGCGGTAGAGGTTGTTCATACCGGTGGGCACGGACATGGGTTCAGGCTCCTTTGAGGCTGCCGATACCGAGAGAACCTTCGGTCGCCGTGGCGCCGACGGGCGGTCCCGGTGGGTCGTCGAGGAAGTCGGCGCTCGGCACATGGAAGAGACAGCCGGTGACTGCTGTGGAGAAGTCGAGAATCCGGTCGTGAACGCTGGGCCGGTCCCCGAGGAACATATTGCGCAGCATCTGCTCGATGACCGCGGGGGTGCGCGCGTAGCCGATGAAATACGTACCGAACTCCTGCTGTCCGATACGGCCGAACGGCATGTTGTCCCGCACGATCTTCTGCTCGTTGCCGTCCTCGTCCGTGACGGTGTTGAGAGCCACGTGGGAGTCCGCGGGCTTGTCGTCGTCGGACAGTTCGACGTTGTTGAGCTTGGTGCGACCGATGATCAGTTCCTGCTCGCGGGTGGGCAGTGCGTCCCAGGCCGAGAGATCGTGGATGTACTTCTGCACGGTGACATAGCTGCCACCTGCGAAATCGGGGTCCTCGTCACCGATGAACACCGAGTCGGCCGCGAGCGCGCCCTCCGGGTTCTCGCTGCCGTCCACGAAGCCGAGGAGGTCGCGTTCGTCGAAGGACTTGAAGCCGTGCACCTCGTCCACCACGGTGACCGCTCCCCGGAGCCGCTCCCCGATCAGCCGGGCCAGCTCAAAACAGAGGTCCATCTGGCGCGCCCGCAGATGGAAGATGAGATCCCCTGGGGTGGACGGTGCACAGTGGCGGGAGCCTGCCAGAGGCACGAAGGGATGCAGATCGCGGGGGCGCGGCCCGTCGAAGAGCCGGTCCCACGCGGCGGAGCCGATGCCGACGACGCAGGTGAGCCCGGCGTCCGGTACGCGGAACCCCACCGACCGCTTCAGCCCGGCCACATCGGGCAGCAGGTCGCGGACCGCGGACTCGCCACCGGGCGCGATGGTGCACACGAGGAACAGAGCGGATTTGGCCGGTAGGGCGATCACGGACTGCGACTCGACCACAGAGCCTGCCTCCTAGCTGTCGGATCATGGCACCATACAGCCGCCCGGGACTGCGGTCATCAGGACTGCGCTCATCAGGACTGCGGTCGTCGTCCGTGGTTCGCGGCGTGCTTGCGGCGCGCCTTCTTCTTACGGCGTCGTTTCGACGACATGGGCCACCTCCCGCGTAGCAGGTCTCACGGAGCACCTGACCTGGGGAAGCGCGGCAGGCACTCCGTTTCCGGCGTTTTCCGGCCCTTCCACGTTTCCACACGGAACAGCGGGGCGCGATTCGAACTACGGGCAGATCCGCGCGAACAAATCCTGTCCGGGTGCCATCTCACAGGGTGCAGCGAAAACCGATCCGGCCGTCCGGCCTGCGGGAGCAGGCGGAAGGCCCGGATCCTGATATCCCCTGGGGCTTCACCGATGACCACGCGCCGTGCTCGCCGTACTGTCCGTTCCACTGCCCTGGTGGCCCTCGCGGCCGCTGCGGCGTTCTCGCTGACCGCCTGCGAGATCGGCGGCAAGGACTCCGCCGCCGGCCCAGGGAAGAAGGACTCCGCCCCGGCGGAGGCGACCGCGCGAGCCGGCACGGCGCCGGGGGCGTAGGTGCATCAGCCAGTGACGATTCCGGTCACCAAGTTGATGGTGGTGGCCAGGATGCTGGTGCCGAAGAGGTAGGACAGCAGGCAGTGCCGCAGCGCGACGGCACGGATCGTCGAGTTCGAGACACTCGTGTCGGACACCTGGTATGTCATGCCCAGGTTGTAGCTGAAGTACAGGAAGTCCCGGTAGGCGGGCGGCTCTTCGGAGTTGAAGTCGATGCCCCCGGTGGGCGACTGGTAGTACAGATACGCGTACCGGGCTGCGTACATCAGATGCAGCGCCGCCCAGCAGGTGAAGACCCCGGCGAGTGCGAGCGCCGCGGCGGTTCGGCTCTTCCCGGGTGAGCCGCCGATCAGGAGCAGCAGGACGATCGCGACCAGTCCGGCCAGCGCGGTCACGACGATCGCCGCTTCCTCCGTGACGGGGCGGAAATCCTCGCGCCGCACATTGCGCCGGGTGCCGGCGGCGTCCATCGGCCACAGCGCCAGCCAGCCCACCACCACGAATGCCAGCTCGGTCACGGTGATCCCGGTGAGCAGACCCAGCCGCGGGTCGATCAGAAAGCCGATGAGCAGGCCGGTCACCGCCCCGGCGAACAGAGCGACGATCAGCCGCGGCACCGCGGACAGTGAAAGGGGGGACCTCACGGTGAATGACCTCGCAACCGGTGTGACTTCCGCCCAGGTTACGGGCAGATCGCCGGGCCTCCCCGCACCTCGCCCACGCCACGCCCCGGTGCCTCCCGTGCGCGCGGGCCGTACATACGCCCGTCGCCTCCGGGAGGTTCGTCACGGGCCCATCCCCGGCCTCACGCCCAGCTCTCACCCCCAGCTCTCAGCCCTCGGTCCCGGTCCGCCGGTGCAGCGGGCGGACGTCGGCCGCCGTGACACGACCGCCGATCTCGATCCACCCCCCGTCGGAGACCCGCGCCAGGATCTCGGAGCCCCGGCCCTGCCTGATCCGGACATCACGCCCCAACTCCCCCGCCAGCAGCATCGCCGCCGCACCCGTCGCCTCGTCCTCGGCAATGGCGTCACCCCGCCGGGGAAACCCCCGCGCACGGATCGTGCCGGCGGCCTCGTCCGCCCAGGCCCACGCGTACAACCAGCCGTCGCCCGCGGGAGGCGTGGGCAGGGCGTCGACGGCCGCCACGGAAGGGAACCGCTGGGTGCGCTTGCCCGACACCCACTCCGCCCGGCCGCGGATCCACGTGAACTCGCCCTCGGCCCAAGTGACCACGTCACCCGCCACCGTCCGCAGGACTTCGACCGGTGAGCCATGGGCCCCCAACAGCCACGCGGTCCCGATCAGCGGATAACCGGCGAAGGGCAGCCGCACACTGGGCGTGTAGATATCGACTTGTCCCCGGGCCGTGTCATCCACGAACACGGTCTCGGAGAAACCGAGTTGCCGGGCAACCTGCTGACGCTCCTCCGTACCCGGCACGGCAGCTCCGTCACACACCACACCCAGCGGGCTCCCGCCGGTCCCGTCCTGTCGTACGAACACGTGCACCACGTCAAGATCGGTCATGCGGGAACTAAAACACGCGGCCGGCCGCAATGGAGTACGTCCGGCCCTCCCGGGCCGAAAACCGGTCGTGGTGTCCGCCGCGCCACTGATAGGAAGTGGCATGACCGCTGAACCACTCGACCCACTCGGCCCGCTGGACCCACTTGATCCACTTGATCCACTTGATCCAATGGACCGTCTGCTCGCCGAGCGAGCCTGCGAGCGGCTGGTCTCCGAGTTCGTCCGCCGGCTCGACCTGGGTGAACCGGCCCGGGTGGCCGAGCTGTTCACCGTCGACGGGGTCTGGGAGTGGCCCGAGGGCGACCGCAGGGTCCAGGGCCGTGAAGCACTCCGTGCCTATTTCGGTTCCCGGCCCGCCGACCGGCTTTCACGGCGCGTCTGTACGAACATCCTGGTCGCCGTCGCCTCCGGGTCGGAGGCGACGGCGACCACGTACTTCACGACGTACCGCATGGACGGCCACACCGGCGGCATGGCGCCCCCACGCATGCCCACACAGGTGGGGCACTACGAGGACGCCTTCCGCAAGGTCGGCGGGGAGTGGCTGCTCAGTACGCGTTCCACGTTCCTGGCCTTCGCCGGACCGACCGAGCGGGCCACGGTCCGGCCGGCCGACGCGTCCTGAGGCTCCCCGGCGCCGTCCTCCCGGGCGGCGCCGGTCCCGGCCGGTTCACGCGTAGAGCTTCGCCCAGGTGTGGGCGCCCACCTCTCCGTCCACGCTGAGGCCGTGCGCGCTCTGGAACTTCTTGACCGCTGCCAGCGTCGTCTTCCCGAACGCGCCGTCCACGCCGCTCCACGGCAGATAGTGCCAGTTGGCGAGCAGGCACTGGGCCTGGGAGACATGCGATCCGTGGTCGCCGTACACGGTCAGTGCCCTACCGCTGTAGTAGGCACATGCCGCCTGCGGCGACACCCCGTCCGACGGCGCGGCCGAGGCGCTGTGCGCGGTGGCCGCTCCGGTGAACGTGAGCAGCCCCGCAGCCGCGAAAGCCGTCACTGTGCGCCGTATTCGAGTCATGGTCCGTCCTCCTGTCTACACCCGGGGGCACCGGGGACGCCCCCGGACGCCCCCGGTGCCCGGAACTCTCAGCAGTCGGGAACGCCTGCGATCTTGCGTCCGCCCTGCAGGAAGACGTTGCTGACCCAGGCGTCGTCACTGCCTGTCGTCAGCGTGACCTTGCTCCACCACTTGTTGGTTCCGCCACTGGGGTCGGCGACCGGCGTGGTGTTCTTGTCGGTCTGGCACCAGTCGGTGAGGTGGATGTGCGAGACGGTGGCGAGAACGGTCGCGCTGGTGCGCGGTGCCTCGCGCAGATGGACGCTGGTGGCGTAGACGTAGACCGTCTTGGACGCCAGCTGCGCATCGGCTGCCTGCGCGGTGGGCGCCACGAGCAGCGCTCCCGCTGTGAGCGTGACGGCTCCCGCCGCTATCAGTGCACGTCGGTACAGCATGGTTGAACCCCCGTAGAGCTGAGTGGTACTGAGTGGAACTGAGCGGAGCCGGCTCCGCGCTGGTTCGCGCTCATGGCCGCCTGGTCGCGGCTCCTTGCCCTTCCACGGTGCCGCTGGTCCGGCCGCCGCGTATTGGAGAAAATCGCGTACCGCCGCCGAACGGCGAAAATCCGACGCCTCTCCCTCGCTTCCTCTCCCCTGGTCCCCCTCTCCGCTCCCCGCGCCCCTCTCCCCCTCCGCCGCCGCTCCCCGCTCCCCGCTCCCCGCTCCCCGGTCATCCGACCTCATCCGGTCTCATCCGGCGAGGACGAGGCTGGTGGTCTCCCCCGGCAGCCGGTCCACCGGCGGTCCGCCGTGGCGGGCCGGCGAGCGGCCGCCGATGAAGGCGGTGGCGGTCAGCCCCGTCATGGCCTTGAACTCGCGGCACAGATGGGCCTGGTCGTAGAAACCGCAGGCCGCTGCGACCGCTCCGGACGGCCGGCCCAGGGCGAGCTGGCGGCGGGCCCGCTGCATACGCAGCACCCGTGCCGCCGCCTTGGGGCACTGACCGATCTGCTGCTGGAACCGGTGCTCCAACTGCCTTACTCCCCAACCCACATCGTCCGCCAGCCGGGGAATGGGCAGTGTCCCGCCGGAGCGGTTGAGCAGGGCCCAGGCGCGTACGACCTGTGGGGCGGGCCGCGGCCCTGTGGCCGCCCAGGACGCCAGTGCCGCGTCCAGCAGTCCGAATCTCCGCCGCCAGCAAGGGGTTTCGGCCAGAGCGTCCGTCAGGGCAGCGATCCGGCCACCCGGCAGCTGGAGCGGATCGACCGGTTCGGCGGCCAGGTCGTGCTGGTCCGCGTCGAAGAGCGCGAAGGCCATCCACGGGGCCAGGTTCACCTCCATCCCGTACAGCCGTCCGGCGTGTTCGGCCCGGGTGGCGCACGTCCGCAGCCCGGAGAGGAGGGATGTCCGGCGCAGCCGGCGCTCCGGACGGTCGGAGCGGATGAGCGTGATCGGGTGTTCCTCGAAGGCGAGCAACAGGGTCGCGGCGCTGATCGGCGCCTCAAGGCGCAGGCGGGGGTGGTCGAGCGCCAGCCGGAAACCCCGGTAGGCGAGCACCCCAGGCCGTAATCGGGGGTGCGGAAGTGCGTCGGCGGCCTCCCAGGTGCCCATCGGACAGGCCCGGAGGTCCATGTCTCTGGTTGTCATGTCGGAGGCGACGCGAGGCCCCGCGGACCGGTTCCTTCCGATTCCCGTCGGGAACACGACGGTACGGGAGCCCCACCCGTCCTGCCGGGCCCGTACCGGTGCTGTACACCTTGCTGTACGGTCGGGGTATGTCAAAGCCAGTGACGATCAGGGTCGATGACGAGCTGCACGCACTGCTCAAGGAACGGGCCGAGGCCGAGGGCACCACAGTGACCGCGCTGATCACCCGGGCCGCGCACGACGCCGTCCGCGACCCCCGTCTCGAAGGCGCCGCCGAAGTCTTCCGCACGTTCGTCACCGACAACGCGGCCGCGTTCGACAGCGCCTTCCCCGAGGACGCCCCGTCCTTGCTCGACGCACCGGGGCGGGCCGCCTGACGTGGAGCTCCATGTCGACATCCGCTGGCTCCTGGAGCGACAGGCGGAGGCCCTGCCGAAGCATCCGCACATCCACGACTTCTCCAGCCTGGTGGCCGCGGTCGGCCGGCACCGCGTCAACACCCCCCGGGTCGGCGCCACGGTCGACAACTCCTGGCGCGCCGCCGCTCTGATGCACGCCGTCATCCGGCTGCGCCCGCTGCCCGCACGCAACGCGCTGTTCGGCGTGGGCCTGGTGGTCGCGTACATGGACGCCGCCGGTGAAGGCATCGACGCACCCTACGGAGCGCTGATCGATCTCGCCCGTGACATCGACACCGGGCGCTGTGACGCGTACGACGCAGCCGACCGCATCCGGTCCTGGCGGATCTGACCACGGCAGCGGCCCGCGTCCCGCCTGACACGGCTGCCGACGGGCCCGGATGCCTTTGGGGAAGGCGGTGTTCAGGCAGCGGTCCCCTGCCTGCCGTCCCCGGTCACGTACGACGTCAGGTCCGTGCCCAGGATCTCGGTGACGAGCCGGTGCCCCGCCTGGTCCGCTGAACCGGACGACGGCCCGTGGTGTCCGGACGCCGGACCCGGTGCGGCGGCCGCCGCGCCGGCGCTGCCCAGAACGGCCTGAGCGATCAGTGCACTTGCGGCCAGGAGCTTGGGGAACGTTCGCATGCGACACGCCTTTCTTGGCAGAGAGTCCGGGCGGCGGGGCACGGCCCGTGGCCCACCGCTGCCCGCGGGGAGACGTTCAACAGCGCGTTCAACCACGCGTTCAACAGCGCCTCCACGGACGCCCGCAGGTGTCCTTGCGCCCACGGTCTGTCTCCCAGTGTGTGCGCGTATTTCGTCAGGGTCCGCCGCTGGGATTGGTCGCGGCGCTCCGTTCACTCGAACGGGGCCGTGTGACCGGTGTGCACGGCCACCGGCGTCACCACGTATATGCCCCCTTGCACCTGACGGCGTACGCCCGAGAATGAAGCCCGCGGGGAAGAAGACCGACGATCATGGTGATGGCTGTGGAGAGAACAGGGGGCGGGGCGGCAGCCCTGCCCACGCTGGGTGAGTTCCTGAGGTGCGTCGGACGGGACACGGCCGGCCCCGACGCCCCGGCAGGCCACACCGGTCTCGCGGATCCGGCGGATCCGGCCGACCTGGCGGAGTACGCAGACCGGGCCGTGGCCGGTGCGGTGCCCGCGAGTGAGCCGAGTGAGCCGTACGCCGGGGACGACATCCGGGATCTGCTGGTCGTCGCGGATGCCGCCGAGCCCTGGCTGCGGGACCGGCACGCCACCGCCCGCCGGCTGCACGCACTCGCCGGAGCGGGCGCCACCGGGCTCCTGGTGAACGGGCCGCTCGGAACGGCCGCGCGCGCCTCGGTGACATCGGCCGCCCGGCACAGCGGCGTACCGGTGCTGTTCGCCTCGGGTCTGACCTGGCTGCGCGCCGCCCGGATCATCAGCGATCTCCGCCTGCGGGCGGCCGAAAGCGAGGCGGCTTCGCTCAGTGACCTGGTGGAGGCCGCCCGGCCGGACAGGGGCGGCGACGCCGGGCTGCTCCTCGGCTGGTTGTCCACCGCGGTGGAGGGCACAGCCGAGATCCTCGCACCCCACGAGGACGCTGCCCGGATACCCGGTCCCGGCGCCGTCGAGGCGCTCCGTACGGGACGCGTCTCGGCCTCCGCGGCGAGCAGCGGAGGCGCCGAGATCCGGCTGTACGCGCTCGGGGCGTCGAGGCCGCACCCGGTGCTCGTCGTGACCCGGCCGGGAGACTTCCCGCCCGGGGCGGTGGAGTCGGTGCGACGGGTGCTCCCCTTCCTGGAGGGCGCCGTACGGCATCCGCTGACCGGCCCTGAAGGTCTGGAGAGCGCCCAAGTCGCGGTGCTGCAGCTCCTGATGGGCGGGCTGGTCACCTGGGCCAGGAGAACGGCTCATGCGCTGCGGCTGAGCCGGACCGCCATGGCGGCGTCCGCGGTGCGGGTGCATATCCTCCAGTGCCCGCCGGGGCTGCGTGACACCGCCGCGGGACAGTGCAGGCAGCGGCTGCGCGAGACGGGCCTTGTGGTGCGGTGCCCGGTCGACGACGGCCAGGTGATCGTCATCGCCGAGGCGCCCGACGGCCACGCGGCGGCGGACCCGGCCCGCGACGCGCTGATGACGCTCGTCGCCGAAGCTCCCGACTACCGGCTGGGGACCAGCCGCCGGGCCCCTCTGGCGGCGACCGCGGGAGCGTACGAGGAAGCGACCCAGGCCCTCGCCGTGGCACGCAACCGGACGGGCCGGGTCGCCGAGTACGAGGAGGAGGCCGATCTGACACGGCTGCTCCCGCCGGGTGCGTGCCCCTGGGCCGAGCGTTTCCTCCAGCCGCTCGCCCGGCTTCCGGCGGGCAGAAGGCCGGAGATCGCGCACTCCGTACGCCTGGCTCTCGCTTTCGGTATCAGTGGCGCCGCGAAGCTGAGCGGGCAGCACCGCAATACGGTGCGGGCGCATCTCGCACGCACCGCTCAGCTGCTCGGGCTCGATCTGCGACGCCTGGGCGACCGGGCCGTGCTGAGTCTGGCGCTGCGCGTCCAGGACGACCTGGCGGCGGACAGCACGGCCTCATCCGTACCGGACGCCGGTCTGCGCGAGCTGTTGCGGCAGCCGCCCTGCCGTGAGTGGGCCGGCCGTTTTCTGGCCCCGCTCGACACGGCCGGGCGCCGGAGTCTGCGGCGCACGGTCACGACATGGGTCATCTGCGGGGCCAGGACGGAGGAGACCGCGCACCGGCTCCGGCTGCACTACAAGACCGTGCTCGCCCATCTGGCCACGGCGGAGCAGGTGTTGCAGCGCCCCCTCATCGAAACCCACCGGCGGATCACAGAGGGTGACGACAGCGCGAACGGATTCAACGGGCCGCACGACGTCGTGCTCGCGCTCCATGTCGCCTCACCCGAGCTGGGCATCATCGACAGCAGGCTGCTCGACGGCTGACCGAAGGGTGACCACCGCAGGGTGACCAAAGGATGGCTGAAGGGCCGGGCGCGGGCCGGCTTGTGCAGCTGTGACAGGTGACGGGGAAAACTTGTGCACCGGCACCGTTCCGCGCGTCCGCGGCGGCGGGCTAGCGTCCTCCGGGAGATGGCCTCCCGCCTGCGGCTTTGACGTCATGGCCGCTGGCGGCGGACGAGCGCATCGCACTTGGGCCACCGGCCCGGCCCTGACCGGTACAGGGGTTCGGTCAGGGTCTGCCGGTGGGCCATCCCCGCACAGCCGCCCCGGGGAGCAGGAAGCGCCATGTCCACGGACAATGGGGTACTCGGGCCCGGAGAGGCCAGGACACGGCATCCGGGCACGCGGCACACTGTCGGAGGTGCGGCATGGAGGCGAGCGGACAGCCAGAGCGAGCCACCGGTGACACGGCTCAGACGGCACGGACAGCGCACACAGCACGGACAGCGGAGGCGGGGCCGGCCGGGCGGCCCGGCCGCAACGCGCACGGCACGGTCACCCATCAGCTGATCGAGGACCACCTGGTCGAAGGCCGGATGGTCCCGGGCACCGAGATCGGGCTGCGCGTGGACCAGACCCTCACCCAGGACGCCACCGGCACGCTGGTCATGCAGGAGCTGGAGGCGCTCGGTCTCGACCGGGTGCGCACCGAGGCGAGTGTGCAGTACGTGGACCACAACATCATCCAGACCGACGAGCGCAACGCCGAGGACCACGCGTTCCTGCGCTCGGCGGCGCGCCGCCTCGGTGTCTGGTACTCGAAACCGGGCAACGGTGTGTCGCACCCCGTCCACATGCAGCACTTCGGTGTCCCGGGCCGGACACTCGCCGGTTCCGACTCGCACACCTGCGCCGCCGGGTCGCTCGGCATGTTCGCGGTCGGCACCGGGGGCCTGGAGGTCGCGCTGGCCATGGCGGGCCGCCCGCTGCGCATCACCATGCCGCACATCTGGGGCGTCCGGCTGACCGGAGCCCTGCCGGAGTGGGTCAGCGCCAAGGACGTCGTCCTGGAGATGCTGCGCCGGCACGGGGTGAAGGGCGCGGTGAACCGGGTGCTGGAGTACCACGGTCCCGGGCTGGCGTCACTGTCCGCGATGGACCGGCACGTGATCGCCAACATGGGTGCCGAACTGGGCGCCACCACCACGGTGTTCCCCTCCGACGACGCCGTACGGGCCTTTCTGCGCAGCGAGGGCCGCGAAGACGCCTGGACACCGCTGTGGGCGGCGGACGACGCGGTCTACGACCTGGACGAGGAGATCGACCTCGCGGCGCTCGAACCGCTGATCGCCCGGCCCACTTCGCCGGGCAATGTGATGCCCGTACGTGAGGTGGCGGGCGAGCCGGTGGGGCAGGCGGTGATCGGTTCGTCCGCCAATCCCGGTCTGCGCGACTTCGCCATGGCGGCAGAGATGGTGCGCGGGCGGCAGACCCCGCCCGGAGTGAGTTTCGACGTCAACCCGACCTCACGGGAGATCCTCCAGGACCTCAGTCACTCCGGTGCCGTCTTCGACCTGATCGCGGCGGGAGCCCGGATCCACCAGGCGGGCTGCCTGGGGTGTATCGGCATGGGCCAGGCACCGGCGGTGGGCCGCAACTCACTGCGTACGTTCCCGCGCAACTTCCCCGGCCGTTCGGGCACCCAGGACGACGCGGTGTGGCTCTGCTCGCCGGAGACGGCGACCGCCTCCGCCCTGACCGGTGTCATCACCGATCCGCGCGACTGGGCGGCGGAGACCGGACTGGCGTACCCGAAGGTCCAGGCGCTGCGGGCGGAGCCGGTCAACACCGCGATGCTGGAGCCCCCGCTCCCGCCCGACGAGGCTTCCCGCGTGGAGCTGGAGCGCGGCCCCGGGGTCTCCGCGCTGCCCGACCTGGACCCGCTCCCGGACACCGTGCGTCTGCCGGTGCTGCTGAAGATGGGCGACAACGTGTCGACCGACGAGATCTCACCGGCAGGCGCCAAGGCGCTGCCGTACCGCTCCAACATCCCGCGCCTCGCGGAGTTCACCTTCACCCGCATCGACCCGGACTACCCGTCCCGCGCCGCGGAGTGCCGGGACGCGGGCGGACACCTCGTCGTCGGCGGGGACAACTACGGCCAGGGCTCCTCGCGTGAGCACGCGGCGCTGACGCCCCGGTATCTGGGACTGCGGGTGGTGATCGCGAAATCGTACGCGCGGATCCACTGGCAGAACCTCGCCAACTTCGGTGTCCTGGCTCTCGAATTCGACGACCCGGCCGACTACGACAGGGTCGGACAGGGCGACGAGATCCTCCTGGAGGGTCTGCACGCGGCGCTCGCACCGGACGCCGAGCCGTCCCTGGTGGCCGTCAACACCACCCGGGACGAGCGCTACCGGGTGCACCACCGGCTGCCGGCCCACCGGCGCCGGACGGTGCTGCTCGGCGGCATCATCCCGGCGGTTGCGGCGGAGGAGGCCGGGCACTGACCGGGGGCCGCTCCGCCGGGGAGGACGCGCGGGACAGACCGGCACACCCGTGCCGGCACACCGTGATCGACGCGTTCGGCCGAATGCACGCATGGGGCCGCTGCCCTGCTGATAATGACGTGTGGCTCCGAAGGACAGGAAACTTCTGGCGCCCCTGACGTTCGCCGTCGTCGGGGCGCTCGCACTGCTGGGTTACGCCTCCGGGGCCGAGACCAGCAGTGCGCAACGGCATGCCGACACCAGCCCCGGGATGCCCGGTGCCGCGGCGCGGGAGCAGGACCAGCCGCGGGCGGCGCAGACCGCCGACGGCACCGCGTACACGCCTCTCAGAACGCAGCAGAACGCCCGGGTGGGCGCGCTGTTCGAGAAGGACGACAGCGGTGATCACTTCTGCACCGCGAGCGTGGTGACCAGTCCGGGCCGGAACATGCTGGTCACCGCCGCGCACTGCGCTTTCGACAGCGACGGGACGCCCAGGGACGATCTCGTCTTCGCCCCCGCCTACCGGTCCGGCGAGAAGCCCGCCGGGCTGTGGAAAGTGCGCAAGGTCGTCGCCGACGACCGCTGGGCCGAGAACGGGAACCCGGACCTCGATGTCGCCTTCCTGATCCTCGGCAACAACGACGGCAAGCGGATCCAGGACATCCTCGGCGGCAACGCGCTCGGTATCGGCCGGGGCTTCCACAACAAGGTCAAGGTGACCGGTTACCCCAACAACCGTGATACGCCGATCTCCTGCCGCAACCGCACCACCCGGTTCAGCAGCACACAGATGCGGATCCACTGCACCCACTTCGCCGGCGGCACGAGCGGCAGCCCCTGGGTCGTCGACGGCACATCGAACGCCGGTACCGGCACGGTGATCGGTGTACTCGGCGGGTACGAACGCGGCGGCGACGAGGACGACGTGTCCTACGCCGCGTACTTCGGCAACAGCGTCGCCCAGCTCTACCAGCAGGCCAGGACCCAGGACTGAGACGGGCCGAGAGGGACTGAACCGGGCGGGACTCGGCGGGGAGCCGGGCGTGAGGAGAAATGAGCCCCGCAACACCACCGCACCATCCCGTCGCGAGCAGGCGGTGAGCAGCAGCGGGGCGCAATGAGCAGCGCCGGGCCCCGCGCCTCGCCAGGCAGCGCCCAGCACCTCCGAAGGGGCGGACCGACCCGGTCCGCCCCTTCGGCGTCGGGACCTCCCCCACCGTCCGCCCCGCACCGGCCCACCCCTTGCATCACATACACCAGGGGGGTATACATGGAGGCAACTGATACCCCCCAGGGGTATAAACCGTTTTCCAGCCCGAGGAGCAAGCCATGGGGACCCCAACGACTACGGCGGGCACCGCCGCGGTCGAGCTCGCGATCGGCGGGATGACCTGCGCCTCGTGCGCGGCCCGGATCGAGAAGAAGCTCAACCGCATGGACGGCGTCGAGGCGACCGTCAACTACGCGACCGAGAAGGCGAAGGTCACCTTCGCCGAGCACGTCGATGTCACGGACCTCATCGCCACCGTCGAGGCGACCGGATACACCGCCCAGGAACCCCCTCGGTCCTCGGCCTCCGGCGAGCCCGCCGGAGCGGCGGAGCAGGAGAGCGACACCCTGGCCCCGCTGCGTCAGCGGCTGGTCACCGCCGTGGTGCTCGCGGTCCCGGTGATCGCCATGGCGATGGTCCCGGCCCTGCAGTTCGACTACTGGCAGTGGCTGAGCCTCACCCTGGCCGCGCCGGTGGTCACCTATGCGGCCTGGCCCTTCCACCGTGCCGCGTTCACCAACGCACGGCACGGCGCCGCGACCATGGACACACTGATCTCGGTCGGCACATCGGCGGCGTTCCTGTGGTCGCTGTGGGCGCTGTTCTTCGGTACCGCCGGAACCACCGGAATGCGGCACTCCTTCGAATTCACGATCGCCCGGGGCGACGGCGCCGGGAACATCTATCTGGAGGCCGCCGCGGGCGTCACCGCGTTCATCCTCGCCGGGCGGTATTTCGAGGCCCGCTCCAAGCGCAGGGCCGGCGCCGCGCTGAAGGCCCTTCTCGAACTCGGCGCCAAGGAGGTCACCGTCCTGCGCAACGGCCGGCAGGAGACCATCCCGACCGCTGAACTGCAGGCGGGAGACCGGTTCCTGGTCCGGCCGGGCGAGAAGATCGCCACGGACGGCACGGTCGTGGAGGGCGCCTCCGCCGTTGACGCGTCGATGCTCACCGGTGAGTCCGTCCCGGTCGAGGTCTCGGTCGGCGACACCGTCACCGGCGCGACGCTGAACGCGGGCGGCCGGCTCGTCGTCGAGGCCACGCGGGTCGGCGCCGACACCCAGCTCGCCCGGATGGCGAGGCTGGTCGAGGACGCGCAGAACGGCAAGGCAGCGGCCCAGCGCCTCGCCGACAGGATCTCCGCCGTCTTCGTCCCGGTCGTGATCGCGCTCGCACTCGGCACCCTCGGCTTCTGGCTGGGCACCGGCTCCGGCCTGACAGCCGCGTTCACCGCTGCGGTCGCCGTGCTGATCATCGCCTGCCCCTGCGCCCTGGGGCTCGCGACTCCGACCGCGCTCATGGTGGGTACGGGGCGTGGCGCCCAGCTCGGCATCCTGATCAAGGGACCCGAAGTCCTGGAGACCACCCGCAAGGTCGACACGATCGTCCTCGACAAGACCGGCACCGTCACCACCGGCCGGATGACCCTGCTCGCCGTGCACACCGCGGACGGGACCACCGAGTCCGAAGTGCTGAGGCTGGCGGGGGCGCTGGAGAACGCGTCCGAGCACCCGATCGCCCAGGCCGTCGCCACCGGAGCCACCGAGAAGACCGGCCCCCTGGCCACCCCCGAGGACTTCGCGAATGTCCCCGGCCTCGGTGTGCAGGGCGTCGTGGACGGCCATGCCGTCCTCGTCGGCCGCGAACAGCTGCTCAAGGACTGGGCCATGGAGCTGCCCACCGGACTGGGCCGCGCCAAGCACGCAGCGGAGGCGGCGGGCCGTACGGCGATCACGGTCGCCTGGGACGGCGAGGCCAGGGCCGTCCTCGAAGTCGCCGACGCCGTCAAGGAGACCAGCCCCGAGGCGATCCGCCGGCTGCGTGCGCTCGGTCTCACCCCGATCCTGCTCACCGGCGACAACACGGCGGTCGCCAGGTCCGTGGCCGCCGAGGTCGGCATCGACGAGGTCATCGCCGAGGTCATGCCCGAGGACAAGGTGGCCGTCGTCAAGAGGCTGCAGGCGGAGGGCCGCAGCGTCGCCATGGTGGGTGACGGGGTGAACGACGCCGCCGCCCTCGCGCAGGCCGATCTGGGCCTCGCCATGGGCACGGGCACGGACGCCGCGATCGAGGCGGGCGATCTCACCCTCGTACGGGGTGATCTCACCGCCGCGGCCGACGCCATCCGGCTCTCCCGCCGTACGCTGGGAACCATCAGGTCCAACCTGTTCTGGGCCTTCGCCTACAACGTGGCAGCCATCCCGCTGGCCGCGAGCGGTCTCCTCAACCCGATGATCGCCGGGGCCGCCATGGCCTTCTCCTCCGTCTTCGTCGTCGGCAACTCCCTGCGGCTGCGCCGCTTCCAGGCCGCGTGAACGGGGCAGGAAGAGGGTGGGCACACGCAGCGGCCGGCGCTCGCCGGATTCGATACGGAGAGGACCGCCCGGCCACCGGGCGGTTCAGCCCGCGGCGATGGGCTGCCGCTCGGACGCGACCGCCAGGTCCGCCTCGATCCGGGCGACCGCTGCCGCCAGGGCGGGCAGAACGGCGTCGAGGAACTGCTGCCGGGTGGCGCGGCCCGCATGCTGCGAGACGTTGACGGCCGCCACCGCGCGGCCCTGGCGGTCCCGCAGCGGCATCGCGACGGAGCGCAGCCCCTCCTCCAGCTCCTCGTCGACCAGGGCGTGGCCCTCGCGCCCGACGGATTCGATGATGTCCGCCAGAGCCCCGGCGGACCGCACGGTGTGCCGGGTGAACGGCTCGAATCTGATGCGCTCCAGCCGGGCGGCCTGTTCTTCGGCGGGCAGGTCCGCGAGGAGGACCCGGCCCATCGAGGTCGCGTAGGCGGCGAACCGGGTGCCGACGGTGATGTCCACACTCATGATCCGGGCCGTCGGCACCCGCTCCACATAGCGGATCTCGTCGCCGTCGAGGACCGCGATGGACGCCGACTCCCTTACCTGGCCCGCGAGTTCGGCGAGGTGCGGCCGGACGATCTCGCCGAAGGACAGCCGGGACAGCCGGGCGTAGCCGAGTTCGAGTACGCGCGGGAGCAGGGTGAAGAGGCCGCCGTCGGCGCGCACATAGCCGAGGTACTGCAGGGTGATGAGGGCGCGGCGCGCGCTGGCACGCGGGAGGGCCGCGGCCCCGGCGACGGCGGTCAGGCTCATGCCGCCGCGGGCCGAGCCGAGTGCCCGCAGCACGGTGAGCCCCCTGGCCAGTGACTGGAGGAACTCCGGGCCCAGCTCCGCCTTGAGCCCGCTGTCCACCGCTCCCTCAGCGGGGGCGGGCGCGGCGGGCGGCGGCCCGGAGCGCGATTGCGTACGGAGCGCCTCCTCCATGACGGCGGCGGCCTGCCGAAGACGTGGCAGGGCGTGCTCGCGGAGCGTCCGGGCGGTGTGTCGGCTGGTGTGGCTGACGACGCTCAGGGCGCAGACGGTGGCCCCGGACGGATCGCGGACGGCGTGGGCCACGGCGACCAGGCCGGGTTCGATGAGCTGGTCGTCCAGCGACCAGCCGGCAGCGGCCGCCTCCCGGACCCGCGTACCGAACGCCGCCTCGGTCACACCGGGCGCGGACGGCGCGAGGCGGGGCGGCACTGCGGGGAATCCGGTGTCCAGCGGGTCCTCCCGGCGGCGGGCCAGCCACCGCTCGCGGTCGGTCTCGTCCCATCCGGCGGCGAAGACCGCCCCGGGTGCGCAGCGTTCGGCCGGCAGCAGATCGCCGATCCGGAAGGCGAGTGACATGGCGCGCCTGCGGGTGGCCTGGGTGATGAAGCGGACTCCGTCGCCGTCGGGTACGGCGATCGAGACGGACTCGTCCAGCTCGTCGGCGAGGGCGACCGCGTACGGCTCCAGGGCGTCCGGCAGTCCGCAGGAGGTCAGATAGGCGTTGCCGAGCTCCATCAGCCGGGGGGCGAGCAGCAGATCACGGCCCTCGGTACGGAGGTGGCCGAGCCTGGCCAGCGTGACCGCGATCCGGTCGACGGTGGACCGCGCGAGTCCGGTCGTACGGGCCAGGTCGCCGGCGCGCCTGCGGGGGTCGGGGTCGGCGGCCATCACACGCAGCACGGCCAGACCGCGCTCCAGCGGGCCGAGCGCCTCACCGGGTACGGCGAGTGCCGCTGCGGACTCCCGCGTGGCCTGCGGCATCGCCTTACCTCCTTGGAGCGGCCACCGGGCCGGTGACGCTGGGAAAACCGTACCCGGAGCCGTTGACAGAGCCGAAAGCTCGGCGGACACTCAAGCCCAGGCAATTATGAACGAAAGTTCACTGGGCGAACAGAGGCTTTCGTGGGCACGTTCGCGGTACCCGCCGCCGGGCGCCGGCCCGCACGCTCTCCCGTAACCCTGGTACCGGAAAGGCAGCCGTCCACCATGCCGCTCACCCAGCCCGACATCTCGCGCGAGATCGCCCAGGAGCACGAGGCGTACATCAGCTCCGGCGCGGTCCGCCACCATCCGTCCCGCGGCTACGCGCCCTACCGCAGCACCGTGCTCCGCCACCCACGTCAGCCCCTGGCCGTCGTCCAGGACCCGGAGGCGGTGGAGCTGTCGGGTCCCGCTTTCGGCATCACTGATGTCACCGCACTGGACGCCGACCTGACACGGCAGCACCCGGGCGAGCCGCTGGGCGAGCGGATCACCGTCACCGGCCGTGTCCTGGACCGCTCCGGCCGCCCGGTGCGCGGCCAGCTGGTGGAGATATGGCAGGCCAACGCATCAGGACGCTACGCCCACCAGGGCGACCAGCACCCGGCGCCGCTCGACCCCCACTTCACCGGCGCCGGACGCTGCCTGACGGATGATCAGGGCCGGTACTCCTTCACCACCGTCAAGCCTGGCGCCTATCCCTGGCGCAACCACGCCAACGCCTGGCGCCCCGCCCACATCCACTTCTCGCTCTTCGGCACGGCCTTCACCCAACGGCTGGTGACCCAGATGTACTTCCCCGGCGACCCGCTCTTCGCCTACGACCCCATCCTGCAGTCCGTCACCGACGACGAAGCCCGGGAGCGCCTGGTCGCCCGGTACGAGCATGAACTGTCGTGCCCCGAGCAGTCGCTGGGCTACCGCTGGGACATCGTCCTCGACGGCCCCGCCGCCACCTGGATCGAGGAAGGCCGATGACCCTGCTCCCCACCCCCTCCCAGACCGTGGGCCCCTTCTACGGATACGCGCTGCCGTTCCCCGGCGGCCCCGAGATCGCCCCGGCCGGACACCCCGGCACCCTCACCGTGCACGGCCGGGTCGTCGACGGCGCGGGCGAGCCGGTCCCCGACGCGGTACTGGAGTTCTGGCAGCCGGCGCCGGACGGTTCCAGGACCGGGGCGCCGGGCTCGATGCGCCGTGATCAGGTGACCGGAGGCCATCTGGGCCGCGACGGCGTCACCTTCACCGGCTTCGGCCGGGCCGCCACCGACGCGGACGGCCGGTGGGCGGTGCGCACCCTGCCGCCCGGTGGCGTGCCGTATCTGTCCGTCTGTGTCTTCGCCCGCGGACTGCTGCACCACCTCTACACTCGGATCTACCTCCCCGGGGACTCCACCGGGAGCGACCCGCTGCTCGCCTCGCTCGACCCGGACCGCCGGCGGACTCTGGTCGCCGCCGAAACGGCGCCGCGCACCTACCGCTTCGACATCCGCCTGCAGGGCGCCGAGGAAACGGTCTTCCTTGACTTCCGCTGAACACCCCACCGGCCGGCCCACCGAATCCGTCGCCGAATCCGTCACCCGGTACGTCGCCGAATCCGTCACCGAAGATCCCGCCGGACATCCCGCGGACGGCGAGCGGGCAGCGGCCGATGTCGGTCTGCTCGATCCGGTACGGGCCGGGTCTCCCGTCGAAGCGGCCACCGGCGACCACGCCCTGCTGCAGGCGATGCTCGACGCCGAAGCCGCCCTGGCCCGCGCGCAGGCGGCGCTCGGCCAGGTCCCGCACCGGGCGGCGGCCGAGATCTCGGGCGCCGCCAGCGCCGAGCGGTTCGACGTACGTGGTCTCGCGCTGCGCGCCTGCCGGGGCGGCAACCCGGTGATCCCGCTCGTCGCCGACCTCACCGCCGCCGTGTCCGCCGAGGCCGCCCCGTATGTGCACCGGGGCGCCACCAGCCAGGACATCATCGACACCGCGGCCATGCTGGCCGTGGCCCGCAGTCTGCCGGGCATCGTCGGGGATCTGCACCGCACGGCCGAGGCCCTGGGCCAGGTGGCCGCCCGGCACCGGGCGACGCCGATGGCGGGACGCACCCTGACCCAGCACGCCGTCCCCACCACTTTCGGGCTCAAGGCGGCGGGCTGGCGCAGTCTCGTACTGGACGCCGCTGACCGGCTGTCCGCGCTGCGGCCGCCGGCTCAGCTCGGCGGCGCCGCCGGCACCCTGGCGGCCTTCGAAGTGCTGGCCGAGCAGCCGGGCAGTGGCCCCCGGCTGCTCGCCGCCTTCGCCGGTGAACTCGGCCTTGCCGCCCCCGACTTGCCCTGGCACACCCTGCGTACGCCGGTCGCCGACACGGGCGGTGCCCTCGCCTTCACCACCGGCGCACTCGGCAAGCTCGCCGCTGACGTGCTCGTCCTCTCCCGTACCGAGATCGGCGAACTGGCCGAGGGCGGCGGAGGCGGCTCGTCCGCGATGCCCCACAAGAGCAACCCCGTACGGGCGACCCTGATCGCGAGCGCGGCCCGCAGAGCGCCCGCGCTCGCCTCCGTGCTGCTGGGCTCGCTGACCGCCGAGGACGAACGGCCCGCCGGTGCCTGGCACGCCGAGTGGCAGCCGCTGCGCGACCTGCTCAGGATCACCGGCGGTGCGGCCCTGCTCGCGGCCGAACTCAGCGGCGGGATCACAGTGTTCACCGACCGGATGGCCGCGAACCTCCGGCTCACGCAGGGCCTGGTGGTCAGCGAACGGATCGCCGCCGAGCTGGGCCGTCTGCTCGGCCGTGGCCCGGCCCGGGAGCTGCTCACCCGGGCCGCCCGTCGGGCCGTCGCCGAGTCGCTCGCACTGGCCGACGCACTGCGGGCGGAGCCCGCCCTGCACGGCCTGATCACCCATGACGAACTCCGCGAACTCACCGACCCGGCCCGGTACCCGGGCTCGGCCGCCGCCCTGACCGACC
>NZ_JAAGLN010000489.1 GCF_010548145.1 Streptomyces sp. SID10853 | reverse complement strand
GGGCCCGCGCGCCTGGCTGGTCGCGGGCTCGGGGGTCGCGGTGGCCGCGTTGATGATCTGGGCGGGCGGCCGGGACACGGCGGCGCTGCACCCCGGTGTGGTCCCGCTGGTGGCGCCGGTGCTGCCGCTGTGGCCGGCGGCCGCGGTGCTGATCGGTCTCGTCCCCGCGTTCGTGGCCCCCGTACCGAAGGCTCCCGTACCGAAGGCTCCCGTACCGAAGGCTCCCGCAGCGAGAGGCCGCGTGCCGAAAGCCCCCGTACCGAAGGCAGAGAAGGAAGAGGAGAGGGCGTAAGTGATCCGGTTCGAGCAGGTGTCGGTCACGTACGCCGATGCGCGGGAGCCCGCCGTGCGGGGGGTCGATCTGACCGTGCCCGAAGGGGAGCTGGTGCTGCTGGTCGGCCCCTCGGGCGTCGGCAAGTCGACGCTGCTCGGCGCGGTGTCCGGGCTGGTGCCGCACTTCACCGGCGGGGTGCTGCGCGGCCGGGTCACCGTCGACGGCCGGGACACCCGTACCCACAAACCACGCGAACTCGCCGATCTGGTGGGGACCGTGGGCCAGGATCCGCTCGCCCACTTCGTGACGGACACCGTCGAGGACGAGCTGGCGTACGGCATGGAGTCGCTGGGCGTCGCCCCGGACGTGATGCGCAGGCGGGTGGAGGAGACTCTCGACCTGCTGGGCCTCACCGAGCTGCGCGACCGCCCGATCGCGACGCTCTCCGGTGGTCAGCAGCAGCGGGTCGCGATCGGCTCCGTGCTGACCCCGCACCCCAAGGTGCTGGTCCTCGACGAACCGACGTCCGCGCTCGACCCGGCGGCGGCCGAGGAGGTGCTGGCCGTCCTGCAGCGGCTGGTGCACGACCTGGGCACGACGGTGCTGATGGCCGAACACCGGCTGGAGCGGGTGGTGCAGTACGCGGACCAGGTGATCCTGCTGCCCGGTCCCGGCGAGGCTCCGGTGCTCGGCACACCCGCCGATGTGATGGCGGTGTCCCCCGTCTTCCCGCCGGTCGTGGCGCTGGGCAGGCTGGCGGGCTGGGATCCGCTGCCGCTGTCCGTACGGGACGCCAGGCGCCGGGCCGCCGCGCTCCGCGAGCGGCTGGTCGGCCTGGCCCGCACGGACCCGGCCGCACCACCGCCCGCCGGACCGGTCG
>NZ_JAAGLN010000488.1 GCF_010548145.1 Streptomyces sp. SID10853 | reverse complement strand
CCGCCCCGATCGCGGTGAGCGCGTCCAGCGTCCTGGCGCGCCGGGCGGCCCCGTCCGCGGTGCCGGCGAACCGGGCCACGGCGACCGGCCAGGCGGTCGGGGTGAGCGAACCCGCCAGGTCGCACAGGACGGTCACCTCGTCCGGCCACATCTCGGCGGGGCTGAGCAGCACCGTCTCGTGGGGCCGGTGACCGGTGTCGCGCCAGCTCTCGTCGCTGATGATGTGCAGCCCCTCGGAGAGCGCGGCCTCGGACGCCTGGTGCAGCAGCTCGGGCGGGGCGGCGGTCGCGGTGGGGTCGTCGGCGACGGAGAGCAGCAGCAGCCGGGGGTTGCCGCCTTCGGCGCGCACTCTGCGTACGGTCTCCAGGAGCGCGTACGGATCGGGCACGCCGCCGCACTCCGCCGGGGTGGGCACCGGGTAGGCGGACCGTCCGACGAGACGTGCCTGCGGTATCCACCAAGCGGGGCACGGGCGGGGCAGCATGAGGTCGCCGCCGTCCGCCGCGAGGAGCGCGAGGAGCAGCGACTGGGCGCCGCTCGCGGCGACCGTGTCGCCGGGCGCACAGCCCAGTCCGCGGCGGTTCCAGTATCCACAGGCCGCCGCCCGCAGCGCGGTTCCGCCGCCGGGCGGCTCGGGGTCGGTGCGGAAGGCGGCACCGGTGAGCGCTTCGGCCAGTTCGGGGAGCACCGGCAGTCCGGGGCCGGGGGCGGGTGGCCCGTAGCGGACCGGGCCGCGGCTCTCCGGAACCGTCCGCTGCATGCCCGCACCTCCGCTGTCGCCGGCCCCCCGAGACCCTTTATACGTAGCTTTGCCCGACCGGGCGACCGTGGCCACCGGGCCCCTGTGGGCCGGGCGGGCCCACGACGTGCGACGATGCGCCGGGGCGGCGGAGGCATCTCCCGGGCCGGACGGGGTACGACGATCGGTCAGCAGAACCGCGCACAGCAGCGTCCGCCGCACGGACAGGCACGGGCAAGCACGGCAGGCAGGGGCAAGCCCCGGCAAGCACGGGCCACCGGCCGGAACGCGCGGCGATCACCGAGAGGGTTGGTTTCCATGGCATCCGCCGTCCCCCGCAGCGGCCCGCTCCGCATCGAACGGCTCACCGGCTGGCTCGGCGCCCGGGACCAGGCCCTGTTCCGGTCCGCGGCTGC
>NZ_JAAGLN010000487.1 GCF_010548145.1 Streptomyces sp. SID10853 | reverse complement strand
CTGCTGTGCGCCGCGGCGGGCGCCGCGTCCGGTGGGCTGCACGCGGCCGACGTCCGGCGCGGGCCCCTGCCGCAGCTGGCGCGTCAGTCGGCCCGCGTCGCAGTGGAGTTGACCGTCACATCCGATCCGCACCCGACCCGCCCCCGGATCCGCGGCGATCACGCGACCCGCGGATCCGTCGTCCTCGACGCCGATGTGACACGGGTACGCGCACCGGACGGTACGACCTCCACCGTTCGCACGCCGGTCCTCGTGATCGCCCACTCGGCCGCGTGGCAGCGGCTGCTGCCGACCACACGGCTGCGGCTGAGCGCCCGCCCCCAGCCGCCGCTCTCCGGCGACGACCGCATCGCGGCCGTGCTCAGTGTGGAAGGCAGCAGGCCACCGCAGGTCATCGGTGCGCCAACCGGTGTGCAGCGACTGGCCGGACATCTGCGCGCCGGACTGCGGGAAGCGAGCGAAGGGCTCGCCCCGGATGCCCGCGCGCTGCTTCCCGGACTGGTGGTGGGCGACACTTCGCGCGTCCCTCCCGACCTCTCCGACGCCTTCAGGACCACTGATCTCACCCATCTGCTGGCGGTGTCAGGCAGCAACCTCACCCTGGTCCTGGCCCTGCTGATCGGCCCTCCGGGCAGGGCGCTGCGGGCGGAGAGAGGCGGACTCGCACCGCGGCTGGGGATCCCGCTGCGGACGACCGCGCTGCTCGGCGGGGCCCTCACGCTGGCCTTCGTGATCGTGTGCAGACCCGACCCGAGCGTTCTGCGGGCCGCCGCCTGCGGTCTCGTCACCCTGCTCGCGATCGGCACCGGCCGCCGTAGATCGCTGGTCCCGGCGTTGGCCACCGCGGTACTGCTGCTGGTGCTGTACGACCCCTGGCTGGCCCGCAGTTACGGCTTTCTGCTCTCGGTCCTCGCCACCGGAGCCCTGCTCACGATCGGCCCGCGCTGGAGCTCCGCGCTGCGCCGGCGCGGGGTACCACCGAGGCTCGCCGAGGTCGTCGCGGCCGCGGCGGCCGCACAGGCGGTGTGCGCGCCGGTGATCGTCCTGCTGGCCTCCCGTGTCGGGCTGGTCGCCATCCCCTGCAATCTCCTCGCCGAGCTCGCGGTGGGACCGGCGACGGTCCTCGGCTTCGCCGCCCTGGGGGTGGCTCCGCTGTGGAGCACGGGCGCCGCCGTACTGGCCCGCTGCGCCGGGTGGCCGGCCGGCGGGAGAGGCG
>NZ_JAAGLN010000486.1 GCF_010548145.1 Streptomyces sp. SID10853 | reverse complement strand
CGGTCGGCGCTGGGGCGGGTGCTGAGGCGGGCGGTCCGGGGCTGGGCGCGGAAGCCCCGCCGGTGAACGGGATGACCGCCTCGACGCGGAACCCGCCTCCCGGGCGCGGCCCCGCGTCGATCGTGCCACCCAGGGCGGCCGCCCGCTCCCTCATGCCCACCAGGCCGTTGCCGCTGCCGCCCGCCTCGTCGTGGGTGGCCGGCCCTTCGTCCTCGATCCGCAGGACCAGCCGCTGCGGGGCGTAGCCGAGGGTGATCCGGGCGGTACGTGACCCGGAGTGGCGCACCACGTTGGTCAGCGCCTCCTGGACGATGCGGAAGGCCGCGAGGTCGGCACCGGGCGGGAGATCCCTGCGTGTTCCTTCGGTGACGGTGTCCACGGTCAGACCGGCGGCGGACGCCTGCTCCACGAGTTCACCGAGCCGGTCGAGTCCCGGGGCCGGGGCCCGCGGAGCGGCGCCGGGCGCCCGCAGGGTGTCGAGCACCTGGCGTACCTCGCCCAGCGCCTCCTTGCTCGCGGCCTTGATGGTGGTCAGAGCGGTACGCGCCTGCTCGGGGTCGGAGTCCAGGAGCGCGAGCCCGACACCCGACTGCACATTGATGACCGAGATGCTGTGGGCCAGTACGTCGTGGAGTTCCCGGGCGATTCGCAGCCGCTCCTCATCGGCGCGGCGCTTCTCGACGGCCCGGCGTTCGGCACGTTCACGGGCCCACCGCTCGCGCCGCACCCTGGCCAGCTCGGAGGCGGCGAGGATCGCCACCACCCAGGCGGTGACCGCCAGTTCCTGCCCCCACGGGGCGGCGTGGTCACCGGCGGGCGGCAGCCAGCGGTAGAGCCAGTGCGCGGCCAGGACGTGTCCGGCCCAGAGCATGCCGACGGCGGACCAGGCGGCATAGCGGTGACCGGCGACGATGGCCCCGAAGCAGCCGACGGCGACGGTGAGGAACACGGGTCCGTACGGATATCCGGCGCCCAGATAGACCATCGCACAGGCCGCGGTGGCGAAGGCGGTGATGACCGGGTACTTGGTGCGGAGCAGCAGGAACGCCTGGCCGGCCACCAGCAGCAGCCGCGCCCACACATCGAGCGGGGCGCGGTCGGCCTGCCCGTGGGCGGCGATGGTGGTGCCCACCAGGACGATCACGGTGAGGACCAGCGTGGAGCGCCAGGGCACCCGGCCCGCGCGCGCCCCCTCCCCGGGCGGCTGCCACCGGCCCGGGCCGCCGTGCTCCCACGCCC
>NZ_JAAGLN010000485.1 GCF_010548145.1 Streptomyces sp. SID10853 | reverse complement strand
CCGCCGCGGGGATCGCCGCGGTGGGCCGCTCGACCAGGGCGCGGCGGGCCGCGGTGCGCGGGGTGGCCTCGCTGGCCGTGGCTTCGGCCGTCGCCAACACGGTGGCCAAGCGGTCGGTCGGCAGAGCGAGACCGATACTGGACGCCGTACCGGTGATCAGGCAGCTCAAGCGGCAGCCGGTCACCTCGTCCTTCCCTTCCGGGCACGCGGCCTCGGCCGCCGCCTTCGCCACCGGAGTCGCGCTGGAGTCGAAGGGCTGGGGCGCGGTGGTCGCACCGCTGGCCGTCAGCGTCGCCGCCTCGCGGGTCTATACCGGTGTGCACTATCCGAGCGATGTGGTGATCGGGGCGGCGCTGGGGGTCGGCGCCGCCTTCGCGGTGCGCGGACTCGTACCGACCCGCGACCAGCTCCCCTCCCCCGGCCGCCCGCACACCGAGGCACCGGTGCTGCCGGGCGGCGAGGATCTCGTCGTGGTGGTCAACAAGGCGTCGGGGTCGGCCGCGGCCAAGTCGGCCCTGGTACGGGATGCGCTGCCGCTCGCGGACGTGGTGGAGTGCGAGCCCGGCGACCTGGTGGCGACCCTGGAGAAGGCGGCGCAGGACTGCCGGGCCCTGGGCATCTGCGGCGGGGACGGAACGGTCAACAGGGCGGCCGTGGTCGCGGCCCGGCACGGTGTGCCGCTGGCCGTCTTCCCCGGCGGCACGCTGAACCACTTCGCGTACGACATCGGGATCGAGGAGGTCCACGACACCTGCCGTGCGCTGGCGTCGGGCGATGCGGTCAAGGTCGACCTGGGCAGGTTCACACCGGGGCCCGACGGGCCCGACGGCGAGCCGGGGCACTTCCTCAACACCTTCAGCCTGGGCTCCTATCCGGAGCTGGTACGGATCAGGGAGCGCTGGTCACCGAAGATCGGCGGCTGGCCGGCCGGTGTGCTGGCCGCGGTACGGGTGCTCAGCTCGCAGCGGCCGCTCCAGGCCGAGTTCCAGGGCGAGCAGCGGACCCTGTGGATGCTCTTCGCGGGCAACGGCATGTACCAGCAGATGGGGCCGACCCCCGGCCGGCGCTTCGACCTGGCGGACGGGCTGCTGGATGTCCGGGTGGTGCACGGCGGCCGGCTGCCGGGCCTGCGACTGCTGGCGGCGGCGCTCGCCGGGCCGCTGTCCCGCTCCCCCGTCCACGCGGCGGAGCGGATGCGCCGGGTCAAGGTCTCCGGGCTCACCCCGGGCACACCGCTCGCGTTCG
>NZ_JAAGLN010000484.1 GCF_010548145.1 Streptomyces sp. SID10853 | reverse complement strand
CCCGGGGACGGACCGCGGCGAGCACGCTGTGGACGCGGCGGTGGACCGGCTGCGGACGGCGCTCGGGGTGCCCGATGCGGTGCGGACGGCCGCCGGGGAGTGCTACCGGCTGGCTGCCGAACCGGCAGGGGACACGGAGTACGGCGACGGCGGCTGAGGCGGCGGCGGAGAGGCTGCTGAGGGGGAGGCGGGGGAAGGGGCTGCCGAGGGGGCCCGCACGGTGCCGGTCCGCACGGTGCCGATCCGTAGGGGTGCCGGTCCGCACGGTGCCGATCCGCGGGCGTGCGCGCTGCCCGCTGCTGACCCGGCGGCCGTACGGCGGCCCCCTGGCGCTACCGTGCCGGGATGATTACCGAAGGAATCCGGCTCCGCCCGGTCGAGCTCTCCGACGTCGAAGCCCTCACCGCCGCCGTCTGCCGCAACCGGGCGCACACCGAGCCCTGGGACCCGGCCAGGCCCGAGTCCTTCTACACGGCCGACGGCCAGCTGGAGCGCCTTCGGACCCTGCTGGCCGAGCGGGACGCCGGCCGGCTGATGCCGTGGGTGCTGGAGGAGACCGGGACGGGGCGGATCGTGGGGACCATCACCCTCAACAACATCATCCGCGGCCCGCTCTGCAGCGCTGTCGTCGGTTACTGGGTCGACGCCGGCTGCACGGGCCGGGGCGTGGCCTCCGCCGCCGTCGAAGAGGTCTGCCGGATCGCCCGCGACGAACTGGGCCTGCACCGGATCGAGGCCGGCACGCTCCTCGACAACGTTGCCTCGCAGCGGGTGCTCACCAAGTGCGGCTTCGAGTCCTTCGGGGTGGCGCCCCGCTATCTGCACATCAACGGCGAGTGGCGCGACAACCGGCTCTTCCAGCGGATCCTGCACGACGACAACTGAGTACGCACCAAGCGCGCCGGCGGCGGGGGTTACGGCACGGCACGCGGCCGGGCACTGTAAGAGGTATGGGTTCGCACGCGAACGAGCTGCGGTTCGACTCCGGGCGCATCTGCCTGGACCTGGTGGCGACAGGGACGGATTCCGTTGAACAACTCGACTGCGGGCGGCGGCTCGCCGCCTGGCTGACCGGCGCCGGGCTCGTCCCGGCCGCCACCCGGCTCCCGGCGCTCGGCGCCGACTGGCTGCACGCCTTCACCGAACTCCGCGCGTACGTGGCCGAGTTGATACGGGCCGAGGTCGCGGGCCGCCCCGCGGACAGAGCGCTGGACGAGGTCAACGCGTGTGCGGCGGGCGCACCGCCCGGCCTGCGGGC
>NZ_JAAGLN010000483.1 GCF_010548145.1 Streptomyces sp. SID10853 | reverse complement strand
CCGGTCACCCGTGCGGCCAGCGCGCGCGGATCGCCGTACGGGACGAGTTCGGCCGCGTCGCCCACCAGCTCGGGCACCCCGCCGACCGCCGTGGCGACCAGCGGCACCCCCAGCCGCAGCGCCTCCTGCGCCAGCAGGGACCGCGCCTCCCAGCGGCTGGACAGCACGGCGACATCGGCGGCGGCGAGCAGCTCCGTCACATCCTCACGGCTGCCGATGAGGCGGACCGCGAGCGCGTCGGCCGTGATCCGGCTCTGCAGCGCGGCACGCTCCGCGCCCTCGCCCGCGATCACCAGCAGCGGCACCGGGTCCAGGTGCTGCCAGAGCCGGGCCGCGTCCAGCAGCGTCCCGTAACCGCGGTGTGCGACCAGGCTGCCCACGGTCATCACCAACGGCCGGTCGACCGCGCCCAGTTCCGCCCGCGCCTTGCTCTCGGGGCCTTTCTCGGCGATCCGGGGTGCGGGGACAGCGACCGGCGCGAGCCGTGCGTCGCGCGCCCCCCGGCTGCGCGCCCTGTCGACCAGCTCGGAGGACGTACCGAAGACAACTGCCGCCGCTCTGACCGCCCTTCGCTCCAGCAGCCGCAGCAGACGGCTCCGTGCGCCTTCGGCGTGCGGACGGGTGTGCCAGGTGACCACGAGCGGCCGCCGCAGGCCGCTGAGCGCGAGCGATGTCCGTACGGCGGCGTTCAGGCCGTGCGCGTGGACGATGTCGGCCCGCAGACAGGCGGCGCGCAGCGCGGCGACGGACGCCGGATCACTGCGCCGGGGTACGGGCACGAAGTGCGCGCCCGCCTCCCCGAAGCCGTACGTCCGCTCGAGTTCGGCGGGGGCGCACACGGTGACGTGCACGCCCCTCTCGACCAGGCCGCCGGTGATCGACCGGACATGTGCGCTGCTGCCGGCGCTGCCGCCGCCCAGCACCTGCACGGCGCAGAGAGGTGAACGGCCGTACGGCGGGACCTGGGTGCTGCTCACTGACCGGAGCTCCTGAGTCGGCGTCGGACGGATGTGTGCGCCCCAGGATGCCAGCCCGCGCACGGGTTGCGGCACTCTCCGGGGGGCCGAGCCCCTGTGCGGTCGCGTCAACGCGCCGGAGCTGTCACCCGCATGGGTGAGCTGCGGCTCAACAGGCTGCCGCGCGGCTCACCTTGTCACCGTACGCGGCGGCGGCGACCACCGCTGCCGCGTGCGCCGCGAGTCCGGGCCGCCCGTTCCCGGCGACGATCGCCACACCGAGGGCGGCGCCGAGCGCGTGCGC
>NZ_JAAGLN010000482.1 GCF_010548145.1 Streptomyces sp. SID10853 | reverse complement strand
GGCCGTGCCCAGCGGGCCGCCCGCCAGCTCGTCGGGGCCCGGGACGCGCATGCTCGTGTGGGTGTCGCGGTTGGAGTCGGCGGACGAGCCCGGCACGAGCGGGACCGCGCCGCGGCGGCGGGTCTCGGTGGGCGTCGCCGGTTCGTACGGCGTCTCCTCGTACGTCTGCTCTCCCGGCTCCGACTCGTCGGGCTCGTCCACGTCGAGCGGGGGAATGCCGGCCAGGTGCGGGAGCTGCTCGCGCAGCCGCTCACCCAGCTCCGATGCGCGCAGCCGGGACGCGGGGGCCTTGGCGAGGCACTGGACCAGCAGCTGCCAGAGGTCGTCGGGGATGCCCGGCAGCGGTACGACGGTCTCGGTGACATGGCGGCGCAGGACCGCGCCGGGGTGGCCGCCGCCGAAGGGCGTGAAGCCCGCGAGTAGTTCGTAGAGGACGGTCGCCAGGGCGTAGATGTCGACGGACGCGCGCGGCGGCAGGCCCTCGATGATCTCGGGCGCGAGGTAGTCGGGGGTGCCGATGATCTTCGATGCCTGCGGACGGCCAGGGCCTGCCGGGCTCGCGGGCAGGGCGCGGCGCGGGGCGTCGATGAGCTTGGCGACGCCGAAGTCGGTGAGCAGCGCCGGGTGCGAGCCGCCGGGGCCGAGCGGGCCCTGCATGTCCAGGAGGATGTTCTCCGGCTTGACGTCGCGGTGCACCACACCCGCGGAGTGCGCGGCGGCGAGACCGTCGGCGATGTCCGCGACGATGGCCACGGCGGCCTCCGGGCTGAGGCGGCGCTCACGGTCGAGCCTGGTGCGCAGATCGGTGCCGCGGACCAGGTCCATCACGAGGGCGAGGTCGTTGCCGTCCACGACGAGGTCGCGTACGGAGACGACGTGCGGGTGGTCGAGGCCGAGCAGCGCGGTGCGCTCCTGTACGAAGCGGCCGACGAGCTCCTGGTCGGCGGCGAGGTCCTCACGCAGCAGCTTGACGGCGACGGGCCCCGATGGCCCCTCGCCCAGCCACACCGTGCCGGCGCTCCCGCGCCCCAGGATCTGGTGCGCGGTGTACCGGCTGCCGATCTTCCGTGCCAAGACTGCTCCCTCAGCGGCTGGCGCTGTGCCGGGCCCGGGGGCTGCGCCCTGGGCAGGCGCAAGGTTCCGGGCGGTCCCCGGCTCCCAAAATACGCGGGCGTCGGGGTGTTGAGTGCCCCGGATGGCACGAACCCTCACTTCTGCGGGGGTAATTCATTGCGCAGAAGTCGACATGTATACAGACCGGCCGACGCCGGCTGCTCGGGACGGCCTGTTTTTCTAATCATACGGCGGCCACCG
>NZ_JAAGLN010000481.1 GCF_010548145.1 Streptomyces sp. SID10853 | reverse complement strand
ACGGACGGTCCGCGGCCCGGGTGGACGCCGCGCTCACGGCCGCCCTTGGCCCGGGGCGCCACGCGCTGCTCACCGCCGACGCTGGCCCCGAGAAGCGGTACCGGCAGTGGCTCGCGGTGCGGCGAGGCGCGGTGCGGGCCGTGGTCGGCACCAGGGCCGCGATGTTCGCACCCGTCCAGGACCTCGGCCTCGCCGTCATCTGGGAGGACGGGGACTCCAGCCACAGCGAGCCGCACGCACCGCTGCCGCACGCCCGCGAGGTCCTGCTGCTGCGCGCCGCACACGACAAGTGCGCGTTCCTGCTGGGCAGTACGAGCTGCACGGTGGAGGCCGCCCAGCTCGTCGAGACCGGCTGGGCCGCCCCGCTCGTCGCGGACCGGGAGCAGGTCAGGGCCGCGGCTCCGCTCGTGAGGACGGTGGGCGACCACGATCTGGCGCGGGACGAGGGAGCCAGGGCGGCCAGGCTGCCCAGCCTCGCCTGGCAGGCCGTGCGGGACGGTCTCAGGAGCGGTCCTGTCCTGGTGCAGGTGCCGCGCAGGGGCTATGTGCCACGGCTGTCCTGCGAACGCTGCCGTACGCCCGCACGCTGCGCGCACTGCTCGGGCCCGCTGGAGGCACCGGACGAACGGGCGCTGACATGCGGCTGGTGCGGACGCGACGCGACCGGCTGGCACTGCCTGGAGTGCGGTCACACGAGACTGCGCGCGCAGATCGTGGGCGCCCGGCGCACAGCGGAGGAACTGGGCCGGGCCTTTCCCGCCGTGCCGGTAAGGACATCGGGCCGCGACCATGTGCTGGACACCGTGGACGGCAGACCCGCCCTGGTGGTGAGTACGCCCGGCGCCGAACCGGTCGCCGAAGGGGGCTACGCGGCGGCGCTGCTGCTCGACGGCTGGGCCATGCTCGGGCGGCCCGACCTGCGCGCGGGCGAGGAGGCGCTGCGCCGCTGGATCGACGCGGCCGCGCTGGTACGGAGTCAGAGCGAGGGCGGCACGGTGGTGGTCGTCGCCGAGCCGACGCTCCGCCCCGTACAGGCGCTGGTCCGCTGGGACCCGGCCGGGCACGCGGTCCGTGAGCTGGCCGACCGGGCTGAGCTGGGCTTCCCGCCGGTCTCCCGGATGGCCGCGGTGTCCGGGCGTACCCAGCCGCTCGAAGAGTTCATCGAAGCGGTCAGGCTGCCGGACGACGCCGAGGTGCTGGGCCCGGTGCCGATGATCCCCACCGACCCCAACAGGCCGCGCAGGCCCGG
>NZ_JAAGLN010000480.1 GCF_010548145.1 Streptomyces sp. SID10853 | reverse complement strand
CCCGGCACCGTCCGACGGCGCGCGGCCCGCCGCCGTGCTGCTCCCGCCGCCCGACAAGGACCACGACCCGCTGGTACTCCCCGAGGTGCGGCCGGCGGCACCGGTGGCGGGCCCGTACGACGCCGCCCGGCTGCGGGGCCTCGGCCTGGGCCCCGACCGGATGCTCGCCGGTCAGTACCGGCTGATCCGGAGCATCGGCTACGGAGGCATGGGCGAGGTCCACCTCGCCGAGGACACCCGGCTGGAGAACCGCCCCGTCGCGCTCAAATTCCTGCACCAGCAGCACGACGGCGACCCGGACAGCGCGCGCCACCCGGACATCAGGCTCGGTGAGAAGGCGATGCGCAGCGAACGCCAGGAGCTGGTCGCCCTCAACCACCCCGATCTCATCAGGGTGTTCAACTACGGCAGCCACGATCCGGCGGGCGAGTTCCTGGTCCTCGAATACGCGAACGGGCTGACCCTCGAAGAGGTCCGGGTCCGCGTCGTCAACGACCCCGGATCCTTCGGCGGGGTGCGCTTCCACGAGTTCGTACTCGGATACGGCATCCGCATCCTCAACGCCCTCAGCTACCTCCATCAGCAGAAGGGGAAGGTGTACGGCGACCTCAAGCCGCACAACGTCATGCACTGCGGCACCGAGATCAAGATCGTCGACGTGGGGAGCGTACGCCGGGAGCGGGCCGAAGGGCCGGTCACCGTCGGCTACTTCGCGCCCGGCGTCGGCCCGCACGGAGAATCCCGCTTCCAGGACGATCTGTTCAGCCTCGGGGTGACCCTGCGCGAACTCAGCGCCGCAGCCCCGCCCGCCCAGGGGCTGGGCCCCGAGTCCCTGCGCAGGGCCCTGGACCATGCCACCCACGCCGACCGCAGAGCCAGGTTCGCCACGGCCGACGAGATGGCGCTCCAGCTGCGCGGGGTGCTGCGTGAACTGCGCTCGCTGCGCACATCGAGGGAATCCTTCGAACCGTCCCCGCTCTTCGTCCAGTCCGCCCACGCCCTCGACGGAGCGATCGGCTCCCCGCCACCGCTCAGCCGCTGGGCGAGCGGGGCCGCGCCGCCCGCCCCGCTCGGCCCGGTGCCGCCCGAGCCGGGCGAGATGGCGTGCGGACTGCCCGTACCGAAACCCGATCCGCACGACCGCCACGGCCGACGGGATGGCGCTCCAGCTGCGCGGGGTGCTGCGTGAACTGCGCGCGCTGCGCACATCGAGGGAATCCTTCGAACCGTCCCCGCTCTTCGTCCAGTCCGCCCACGCCCTCGACGGAGCGATCGGCTCCCCGCCACCGCTCAGCCGCTGGGCGAGCGGGGCCGCGCCGCCCGC
>NZ_JAAGLN010000047.1 GCF_010548145.1 Streptomyces sp. SID10853 | reverse complement strand
AGGGCGCCCGCGGTGGTCCGGCTGCGCAGGCGCCTCGCGGACCAGCTGCGGGACGCGCTGATCGCACGCGGCGACCCGGGGCTGCTCGCGGACTGGGCGTACAGCCCCTGGGGCGAGGACGACCTGCCCGTCTGGCGGGCACTCGCCACGGCGCTGCCCGCCAGGCAGCGGGCGTCCGCCGTGTCGCGGGTGCGCGAGCTGGACTCCTGGCTGCGTTCCTGACGGACGGCCGGCAGCGTTCCTGAGAGGCGCCGGGGCGGCGGCTTCCCCCGGCTGCCACTCCCGCACTGCGCGGACGCCGAAGGGTCCTTAGTGTCGGCTGGTAGAGCACTGTTCGCCGGTAGAACAGGGCCGACCGGTACGGCACGGCCGCCGGCGCCCGCATGGAGTGTCCTCGCGCAAGCCGGACGCCCGAACCCGAGGAGTCCGCATGCCTGAGCTGTTCATCGGCGGGACCTGGACGGCCGCCGCTGACGGGGGTCTCCGGGAGATCCGCTGCCCCGCGGACGGCACCCTGGTGGCGACCGTCGACGAGGGCGGGGCACAGGACGCGTCGGCGGCGGTCGCCGCGGCCCGTGAGGCGTTCGACCGCGGTCCGTGGCCCGCCACCCCGGCCGCCGAGCGCGGTGCGCTGCTGCTGCGGGTCGCCGCCCTGCTCGAACGCGACCAGGACGCGCTCGCCCGCGCCGAGTCCCTGGACACGGGGAAGCGGCTCGTGGAGAGCGAGTACGACATGGCGGACATCGCCAACTGCTTCCGCTACTTCGGCAATCTGGTGGCGTCCGGCGGCACCGACCGCATCGTCGACACCGGGGACCCCGGTATCGACAGCAGGATCGTGCACGAACCGGTCGGGGTGTGCGCGCTCATCACGCCGTGGAACTACCCGCTGCTGCAGACGGCGTGGAAGGTCGCGCCGGCGCTCGGGGCGGGCAACACGTTCGTACTGAAGCCGAGCGAGCTGACCCCGCACACCGCCGTCTTCCTGATGCGGCTGCTGGCCGAGGCCGGGCTGCCGGACGGGGCCGCGAACCTCGTCCTGGGCACCGGACCCGCGGTCGGCGCGCCCCTCAGCGAGGACCCTCGGGTCGACATGGTGTCGTTCACCGGCGGGCTGGTCACCGGGCGCCGCATCATGGCCGCGGCGGCCCCCACGGTGAAGAAGGTCGCCCTGGAACTGGGCGGCAAGAACCCCAACATCGTCTTCGCGGACGCGGAGTACGAGAGCGCCGTCGACTACGCCCTGACCGCCGTGTTCCTCCACTCCGGCCAGGTCTGCTCGGCCGGCGCGCGGCTGCTCGTCCAGGACGAACTGCACGACCGGTTCGTCGACGACGTGGTGGCCGGGGCGCGGGCCATCCGGCTGGGCGGGCCCTTCGACGAGAACGCGCGTACCGGTCCGCTGATCTCGGCGGCCCACCGCGACAAGGTGGAGGCGTATGTGGCGGCGGGCATCGCCGAGGGCGCGGTGCTCCGCTGCGGGGGCGCACGGCCCGACGACCCGGCGTTCGACGACGGCTTCTACTATCTGCCGACGGTTCTGGACGAGTGCACCCCGGAGATGTCCGTGGTGCGTGACGAGTCGTTCGGCCCGGTCCTGACGGTCGAGCGGTTCCGCGACGAGGACGAAGCGGTCGCCCTCGCCAACGACACGGTCTACGGGCTGTCCGGCGGGGTCTGGTCGCAGGACGTCGGCCTGGCGCACCGGGTGGCGTCCAGGCTGCGGGCGGGCACCGTATGGATCAATGACTTCCAGCCGTACGTACCGCAGGCCGAGTGGGGCGGGATGAAGCAGTCCGGCTTCGGCCGCGAGCTGGGCCCCGCGGGACTGGCGGAGTACCAGGAGGCCAAGCATGTGTGGCGCAACCTGTCACCGCGTCCGCTGAGGTGGTTCGAGTGAGCCGGGACGGCTCGGGCGGCTCGGGGGTCCCGGGTGGCTCCGGTGGGGACGGCGCCGCGCCGGAGCCCGCAGGCGCGGCCCGTACGCAGAGCCAGGACGACGACGACTCGCTCTCCGCGTTCGGCTACAAACCCGAACTCAAGCGCACCCTCGGCAACTTCCACACCTTCGCCGCCGGGATCAGCTACATCTCGATCCTCACCGGTACCTTCCAGCTCTTCTACTTCGGTGTCACCTTCGGCGGGCCCGCCTACTGGTGGTCCTGGCCGATGGTCTTCATCGGGCAGCTGATGGTGGCCCTCTGCTTCTGCGAACTGGCCGCCCGGTATCCGGTGGCGGGCTCCGTCTACAACTGGGCGAAGAAGCTGGGCGGCCCGCACGTCGGCTGGCTCGGCGGCTGGATGATGCTCACCGCCACGATGGTGTCGCTGGCCGCCGTGGCGCTCGCGTACCAGATCACGCTGCCGCAGATCTCGTCGACGTTCCAGTTCGTCGGGGACGGCACAGGCAAGACCGACGCGGCGGAGAACGCCGTCCTGCTCGGCAGCGTACTGATCCTCTTCACCACCCTGGTGAACGCCTTCGGGGTCAAGCTGATGGCCAGGATCAACTCCGCGGGCGTCATGGTCGAACTGATCGCGGCCGTCGTGCTGATCATCCTGCTGGCCGCGCACATCACCCGGGGCCCGGCCGCGATCACGCAGACCCACGGCATCGGAGCGGGGCAGAACCTGGGCTACCTCCGCGCGTTCCTGACCGCTTCGCTCGCCTCCGCGTATGTGATGTACGGCTTCGACACGGCGTCCTCGCTCGGCGAGGAGAGCGTCGATCCCAGCCGGAACGCTCCGCGGGCGATCCTGCGGGCCCTGTTCTTCTCGTTCCTGCTCGGCGGGCTCATCCTGCTGTTCGCGCTGCTCGCCGTGCCCGATCTGGGCTCGAAGAAGCTGGCCGCCGACGGTCTGCAGTACGTGGTGCTCTCCACGCTCGGCTCGACGATCGGCCAGATCGTGCTGTGGTGCGTGGTCATCGCCATCACGGTCTGCGAGCTCGCGGTGCACGCGGCGGGTATCCGGCTGGCCTTCGCGATGGCCAGGGACAACTGCCTGCCGGCCTCCTCGCTGCTCGCCCGGGTCAGTCCCCGGTTCAAGACACCGGTCCTGCCCGCGATCATCATCGGGCTCGTCGGCATCGTGATCCTGGTGATCAACATCAATCAGCCGCAGATCTTCTCCGTCATCACCAGCATCGCGATCATCATGATCTATGTGGCGTATCTGCTGGTCACCACACCGATGCTGATCCGGCGGCTGCGCGGCACCTGGGAGCCGGCCGAAGGGCGCTTCACGCTCGGCCGGTTCGGGCTCCCCATCAACATCCTCGCGGTGCTGTGGGGCTTCGCCATGTCGCTCAACCTCGCCTGGCCGCGCAGCAAGGTCTACAACGCGACGGGCCCGCACCACTGGTATCTCCAGTGGGGCGCGTTCCTCTTCATCGGAATCGTCGGCGGCGGCGGGTTCGCGTACTACTGGTTCGTCCAGCGCAAGAAGACAGGCGTCCTGGACGCGCACCGGGCCGTCCTGGAGGAGCCGCAGCCGCCCGCCGTATGAACCGACGCACCCTGCTTTCCCTTACTCCTCCCCTCCCCCGCCGGAACCCCTGATCTGGAGCAGCGATGTCCGAGGAAACGTCCCAGCGCGCCGACGGCCGCGGCACGTACGACTACGTAGTGGTGGGCGGCGGTACCGCGGGCGCGGTCGTCGCGGCCCGGCTCAGCGAGGACCCCGCCGTCACCGTCTGTGTACTGGAGGCCGGTCCGTCCGACGCGGGCGACGACAATGTGCTGCGGCTCGACCGCTGGATGGCCCTGCTGGAGTCCGGCTACGACTGGGACTACCCGGTGGAACCGCAGGAGAACGGCAACAGCTTCATGCGGCATGCCAGGGCCAAGGTGCTGGGCGGCTGCTCGTCGCACAACTCCTGCATCGCCTTCTGGGCACCGGCCGAGGATCTCGACGAGTGGGGCGCGCTGGGCTGTACGGGGTGGAGCGCGGCGGACTGCTACCCGCTCTACAAGCGGCTGGAGAGCAATGACGCGCCCGGGGACCACCATGGCCGCTCAGGTCCCGTGACCATCCGTACCGTGCCGCCGGCCGACCCGTGCGGTACGGCGCTGCTGGACGCGTGCGCGGAGGCGGGAATCCCCCGTACGCCCTTCAACACGGGGACGACGGTGGTGCGCGGTGCGCACTGGTTCCAGATCAACGCCCGTGCGGACGGCACGCGTTCGTCGGCTTCGGTGTCCTATCTGCACCCGGTGCTCGCGGACCGGCCGAATCTGGAGATCCGCACCGGGCTGCAGGCCAAGCGGCTGCTCTTCGACGCGGACGAACGCTGCACGGGTGTGGAGTATCTGGAGCCGGACACCGTCCACAGCGGGTCGGTGGCCGCGCGCCGCGAGGTGATCGTCAGCTGCGGCGCCATCGACTCGCCGAAGCTGCTGATGCTGTCGGGCATCGGACCGGCCGGGCACCTGCGTGACAGCGGGATCGGTGTACGGGTGGACTCCCCCGGTGTCGGCTCCCATCTGCAGGACCACCCGGAGGGCGTGATCATGTGGGAGGCGAAGCAGCCCATGGTCACGTCCTCCACGCAGTGGTGGGAGATCGGGATCTTCTCCGACACAGAGCCGGGCCTGGACCGGCCGGACCTGATGTTCCACTACGGCTCGGTGCCCTTCGACATGAACACCTACCGGCGCGGCTATCCCACGACGGACAACGCGTTCTGTCTCACGCCGAACGTCACCCGGGCCCGCTCGATGGGTACGGTCCGGCTGCGTACCCGCGACTTCCGCGACAAGCCCCGGGTCGATCCGCGCTACTTCACCGACGACCACGACATCCGGGTGATGACCTACGGGCTGCGGCTCGCGCGGAAGATCGTCTCCCAGCCCGCGATGGCCGCGTGGGCGGGAACGGAACTGGCTCCTGGGCCGAGCGCGCACTCCGACGATGAGCTGTTCTCGTACATCCGCGAGACCCACAACACCGTGTACCACCCGGCGGGGACGGTCCGGATGGGTGCGGCCGGGGATCCGCAATCACCGCTCGATCCGCAGCTGCGGGTGAAGGGCGTCACCGGGCTGCGGGTCGCGGACGCGTCGGTCATGCCGTTCCTGCCGACGGTCAACCCCTGTATCACCACGATGATGATCGGCGAGAAGTGCGCCGACATGATCAAGGCGGGCTGAGCGGGGGCCGGCCGACCGGGGCGGCTGACGGGGGCTGATCGGGAGGGGCTGATCGGGGGGCGTCGCGCAACGTGGTTGCAACGTCGTGGTTCCTACTCTCGGCAGCGAGCGCCGGCCGACGGCGGGCGGCGCGGATTCCGGGAGGCCACTGACATGACCCGTTACGCAGCGCCGGGTACCGAGGGCGCGATCGTCTCGTACGAGTCGCGCTACGACCACTGGATCGGCGGGGAGTCCGTCCCGCCCGCCCGCGGGCAGTACTTCGAGAACCCGAGCCCGGTGAACGGCAAGCCGTTCACCGAGATCGCCCGCGGCACCGCCGAGGACGTGGAGCGCGCCCTGGACGCGGCACACGCCGCGGCCCCCGGCTGGGGCCGTACCCCGGCAGGAGACAGGGCCACCGTCCTCAACCGGATCGCCGACCGGATGGAGGCGCATCTGGAGGAGCTGGCGGTCGCCGAGAGCTGGGAGAACGGGAAGCCGGTGCGCGAGACGCTGGCCGCCGACATCCCGCTCGCCATCGACCACTTCCGCTACTTCGCGGGCGCGCTGCGGGCCCAGGAGGGAACGCTCAGCGAGCTCGACGACGACACCGTCGCGTACCACTTCCATGAGCCGCTCGGTGTGGTCGGCCAGATCATCCCGTGGAACTTCCCGATCCTGATGGCGACATGGAAGCTCGCGCCGGCTCTCGCCGCCGGGAACGCGGTGGTCCTCAAGCCGGCCGAACAAACCCCGGCCTCCATCCACTTCTGGATGAGCCTGGTCGCCGATCTGCTGCCGGCCGGTGTGGTCAACATCGTCAACGGCTTCGGCTCGGAGGCGGGCAAGCCGCTGGCGTCGAGTCCGCGGGTCGCGAAGATCGCGTTCACCGGCGAGACCACGACCGGGCGGCTGATCATGCAGTACGCGTCGGAGAACATCAAGCCGGTCACGCTCGAACTGGGCGGCAAGTCACCGAACATCTTCTTCGACGACGTGTGGTCGGCGGACGACGACTTCCGCGACAAGGCACTCGAAGGCTTCACGATGTTCGCGCTCAACCAGGGCGAGGTGTGCACCTGTCCTTCGCGCGCGCTGATCCAGCGCGGTCACTACAGCGAGTTCCTGGAGGCGGGCATCGCGCGCACCCGGCAGATCCAGCCGGGGCATCCGCTGGACACGGACACGATGATCGGCGCCCAGGCGTCCAACGACCAGCTGCAGAAGATCCTTTCGTACCTGGACATCGGACAGCAGGAGGGCGCGAAGATCCTCACCGGCGGCCAGCGGATCGAGTACGACGGTGAACTGGCGGGCGGCTACTACGTACAGCCGACGATCTTCGAGGGCGACAACCGGATGCGGGTGTTCCAGGAGGAGATCTTCGGCCCGGTCGTCGCCGTCACGTCCTTCTCCGACTTCGACGACGCGATCAGCACGGCCAACGACACGCTGTACGGCCTCGGCGCCGGCGTGTGGACCCGGGACATGAACACCGCCTACCGCGCGGGCCGCGCCATCCAGGCGGGCCGCGTCTGGACGAACTGCTACCACGCCTACCCGGCGCACGCGGCGTTCGGCGGCTACAAGCAGTCCGGGATCGGGCGGGAGAACCACCGGATGATGCTGGACCACTACCAGCAGACGAAGAACCTGCTGGTGTCGTACTCGCCGAAGAAGCTGGGCTTCTTCTAGGGGCGCAAAAAGAGGCGCCTGACCTGGGCTTTTACCCGGCAGGCGCCTTCCCGAAGTCCGCTCGGCGGAGAGAGTGTTTTACGAAGTAACTGCCAGTTCCTCCCACTGGTATCCCGATCCAGACCAGCTCTTCCGGACCAGTCACGGACCAAAAGCCAGTCCTCATCCCTCAAAATCCTCGCTCCCGCTGACGCGCTCCCACTTTTCCATCGACTGCTCGATGAGGCGGTTGGCCTGCTCCTGGGCACCGTCTGGGAACTTGGCGTAGTGACGAAACAGGACCTCGATACTCTGGCCCGCGCGGCGAGCACCCTGCGACGGCCACCGGATGTACCTGGCCGTCCCGGGCCTCGGGCGCCGTCTTGAGCCGTGGGCATGCATGCGCTCAACCTCACCGAGCACACCCCGCCGCTGGCCAGGCTGCTGACCGAGCTCTCGCGCGCCCAGTGCGCCCAAGTGACGGTCTTCGACTGGGGGGGGTGCGGCGGCAATGCCCTTTCTCCCGCGCCTCGCTACGGCCGCATCGTGCTCTGTCCGGCCCGGTGGCGGCTGGAAGCGGCCGGCCTCCCGCAATGCCGTACGCATCCTCATCGCAGAGGCCGAGACCCAGCAGTACATCGCCGACCGCACCGACGCCTTCCGCGCACACCCTGGATTCGAACGGCTCGCCTCCCTCGAAGAGGCCGTCTTCCACTACCAGCAGGACGCCACGGACAACGAACTCGACGAGTTTCCCGGCACCACCAGCCTCGACGAGCTGTAGCGAGCCCGTGCCACGCGCTCCGAGCGATGCCAGCCGTCCGAGAACCCGTCATCCCCATCCGCACATACGGAGTCCTTTTGGATCATCCCTCCCACGCAGAAGCCGCCGACCGGGCGGACGACCAACGCCGCCGAGCCGAACTCGACGCAATCGTGACGGAAACCGCTGACCGTGATGCCCAGCTCGAACAGGAACTGATCGCCAGCTCCGACGGCTATTTCTACGAGCACTTCACGGACCGCGAGAGCCTGTTGCTCGCGGTGCACAGACAGCAGAGCGAATGGCTGCTCGCCGGCGTGGCCGCGGCGGCGCCGCAGGAGCCCGCCGACCTCGACGCGCTGCTGCGTCCCATGATGACGCGCTGGTACGCCTGCTCGCCGATCACCCGGACTCGGCGCGGGTCATCTACATCAACGCCCCTCGCATGGAACTCCGGCGCTGGGGCCTCTCCGCAAGGACGCCGAACTCTTCGGCCGTCTCATCCGGTTCACCGCACCCGGGCCCGCCGATCGCCTGCGCCGCGAGCGCGTCCTGCTCGGCCTGGTGGCCGGAGTGACGGAGGTGGTGATCGACTGGCTGGAGCGGGACACGGCCGACGACACCGAGGTCCTGGCCGATCACCTCACCGGATTCTCCCTCGCGCTCCTGAGCGGCCACTGGTCGGCGACCTCGTCTCCCCCGCAGCAGCCGTAGAACCTGGCGCCGGGAACTCAGCGATACCGAGCGGCCGCGGCCACCAGGGCGTCGTTGGCCTGTGGTTCGCCGACAGTGATCCGCACGCCGTCCTGGCCGTAGGGCCGCACCATCACTCCGGCATCACGGCAGTGATCGGCGAACCCGGAGGTCTGCTCGCCGAGGCGCAGCCAAAGGAAGTTGGCCTGGCTCTCGGGCACGGTCCAGCCCTGTCGCAGCAGTGCCTCGTAGACACGTTCCCGTTCGGTGACGAGGTCGGCGACGCGTCCCATCAGTTCGTCCTGCCGGTCGAGGGAGGCGAGCGCGGCGCTCTGCGCCGCGGTGGAGACGCCGAAGGGCACGGCGGTCTTGCGCAGCGCCTCGGCCACCGGTGCGTGAGCGACGGCGTAGCCGATCCGTAGCCCGGCCAGACCGTAGGCCTTGGAGAAGGTGCGCAGCACGACGACGTTCGCCCGCTCCTGGTACAGCTCTATGCCGTCGGCGCAGTGAGGGTCGGTGTTGAACTCCACGTACGCCTCGTCCAAAACGACCAGCACGTCGACCGGCACACGGTCGAGGAACCGCTCCAGTTCGTCCCGGTGCAGGGCCTTGCCGGTGGGGTTGTTGGGCGTGCACACCAACACCAGGCGGGTCCGGTCGGTGATCGCCTGCGCCATCGCGGCGAGGTCGTGCGCCTCGTCCCCGGTGAGCGGCACCTCCACAGAGGCGGCCCCGAACAGACGCGTGGCGATGGGGTAGGACTCGAAGGACCGCCAGGCATATACGACTTCGTCGCCCGGGTCGACGGCTATCTGCATCAGCTGCTGCAGTAGCCCGCTCGACCCCGTGCCCAGGGCGATGTGCGGGGCGGGAACCGCGAGGTGCTCCGCCAGCCGGTTCGTCAGCTCGGTGCCATGCAGGTCCGGGTAGCGGTGCATCCGCCCGGCGGCAAGGGTGACGGCCTCCAGCACGCCGTCGAGCGGAGGATAGGGGTTCTCGTTGGAGGACAACTTCCAGCCGGACGCGGCCGTCTTGCCCGGCACATAGACAGGGACAGCGTCCAGCGTGGAGCGCAGTCGCGGTGATGAACCTGTGCCGGCCTGTGCCATTGCCATGTATGTCCTTGCTCGTCGTCTTCACGGTGCGTATGTGCATCGGCCGTTCAGCAGCCTAAAACGTTGGCCGCTGCTCAGCGGACGCGTTCCCCGGCGATCCACACTCCTTCGATGGTGCGCGTCGCGGTGATGTCGGCCGTCGGGTCGGCCCCGACGAGGACCAGGTCGGCACGGCGACCCGGTTCGATCGCGCCACGGTCGTCGAGTCCGAAGGTCCGTGCGGTGAGCGTCGTGGCTCCGCGCAGCGCCTCGACGGGCGTGAGCCCGGCCTCGACCATGAGCTCCAGCTCGTCGTGGAAGGACATGCCGTGCCGGGGGGCGAAAGGTACGCCGGGCGCCGAGTTCGCGTCGGTGCCGACCAGCAATCGGATGCCGGCCTCGTGGAACTTGGTCACCGTGTCGCGGGCGTACTCGTACCTGAGCCCTGCCGCCGTCCGGACTCCGGCGATGCCCTTCATCATCGTCAGGGTGGGCGAGGAGCTCATTCCGGCGTCCCGCATGCGCGCGACGGTCTCGTCGTCGAGCACGGCGTCGAGAGGTGCGTGGGTGCTGACGTCGACGCCGGCCTCGACCGCGATACGGAACGCGCCGGTGGTGATCGAGTGCGCCACGACGAGGAGGTCGTGCTCGTGCGCCGCCTCGACGATGGTGTTCACGGTCGCCTGGTCCATGCCCTCCGGCGGCGCTGCCTCCGTGACGATCTTGATGTAGTCGGCGCCGTCGGCGACCCGCCGCTCGACGAAGGCGTACGCCTCCTGCGGGCTCGTGACGATAGCGTCCGCGGGAAAGCCGGGCATCTTCGCGTGATTGCCGCCGGGCCCGACCGCGGGGGTCGTCGCGCTACGAATCTGCGCCACGCCTGCCTGGGCGCGCATCTCGGTGACGAACGGGAGCGGCCACGCAGCCATGTCCAGGCCGGTGGTCACACCCGACTGCGCCAGGTTCGCCAAGTCGTCCCGTCCGAGCGTGTGCATGTGCGAGTCGATCAGGCCCGGGAGGAGGAACTTGCCCGCGCCGTCGACCACCACGTCCGGGATTCCGTCGACGGTGAATTCCTCGCCCTCGATATACACCCGCCGTGGCGGCGTCAGGCCGTCACCCGTGAACACGCGGACATCGTCAATCGCGGTAGTGGTGGCCATCAGGACCTCCTCGAAATACCTTTTCTGAAAGGTATCACGACAGCATTGCTGGCTATGATCGGGTCATGACTGCTGACAGTGAGACGGAGCTGAGCGGCGAACGTCTGACGCTGGCGCTCTCCCAGCACGTCGTTCGCCTGCAGGGCCTGCTCGAGCGCGCCATCGCGCCGGCTCTTGCGGCACAGGACTTCACGGCCGCGGAACTCGACGTACTCGGCGCGCTGCGTTCCGTCGGGGAGCCCTACCAGCTCCGGCCCAAAGAGCTGGCCACGCGTCTACTGCTCACAACAGGCGGGATGAGCAACGTCCTGCGCCGACTGGAGGCCCGCTGCCTGGTGTCGCGCGTGCCCAACCCTCAGGACGGGCGCAGCCACAACGTGCGCCTCACGCCCGAGGGTGTCACCGCCGCTCACAGCATCACCACCGCGGCGGCCGCCGCACTGCACGGCGCTCTGTCCGACGTACCGGCCGCGACCCTCAACGACGCGCTCGCACAGCTGCGGACGATCCTCGGCGTGCTCGACGACACACTGCACTCCCCCCTTACGGCGCAGCACCCCCGGCAGGGCGCGTAGCCCGCATCCCGCAGCGCCGAGGAGTCGATCAGGCGGCGGGCACGCTCTGAGCAACTCGCTTGAGCCCTTCGATCCACGACTCAACCTGAGCTGCCGGCGCGGAACCGGGCAGCCCGGTCATTCGCAGCGCCATCTGGGGCAGATCGGCCTTCGTGGGGATGAGGACGACGATCGAAGCAAGGTCGTAGCTCTCTCCCGGCACCAGGTCGGGGCAGAAGAGCTCCGCCAACTTCGCCGTCGCCTGCTGGACCACACGCTCCTGACGCGGCAGACGGTCGGATTTCTCGAACGCGGAGAGCGCCGCCCGGTGGCTCTCCAGCAGGTGCGGCTCTGTCGCGAGGAGCGAATAGCCGCACACGCGGACCTTGTCGAGCAAGGCTCTGTGGCGATCCTGGATCTCGCCGTCGCAGTCAGGGGCGCGACTCAGCCACTCGTCCACCTCCTCCGAGGTCGCGTCCGTCATGAACACGGCTCCCATGGGAGGAATGACGGGTTGCCGGTGCCCGAGCGGGGGCGCGTCACCGGCGAGGCCCGTGTTGGTGGCGAGTACCTGGACCGCGTCGTCGCGGATTCTGGCGAGGACACTGCAGGTGACCGAGAACTCGGTGCTGAGCTCCTCGACCTGAGTTCTGATCGTCTCGGCGAGGTGCGCTGCCTGGATCAGCTCCGGGTCCGGCGCTGCGACGAAGGATCCGGGTGAGAAGCGCCCGTAGCCGCCCTGGAAGAAGAGCAGCGGCAGCGTCGACCGTTCGACGGCGAGACCGTGCACCCGGCCCAGGACGATGAAGTGGTCCCCCGCCTCGCGGACCTCCTCGAAGGTGCACTCGATCCACGACACCGCGCCGTCGAGGATGGGCGAGCCCAGCGAGCCGGGGCGCCAGCCCACTCCGTCGAACTTGCCTTCTCGGCTGGTCGCGATCTGCCGGCAGAGCGGCTCCTGGTCGGAGGCCAGGACGTTGACGCAGAACGCCGGCGCCGTCCGGAGCCGGGCGAAGCTGCGTGAGTCGGCAGCCGGGAAGAAGGCGATCAGCGGCGGATCGAGGGAGACCGACGAAAAGGTCCCGACGACCATGCCGTCCGGCGCCCCTCTGTCCGTCACCGTCGTGACGACGGCCACCCCGGTCGGATAGTGGCCCAGGGTCTCGCGGAAGAGGCCGGCGTCTACGGGCCCAGGCATGGCTTCTCCATCTGCTCTTGGAAGACGCGGAACTCTCTGCGCACGAACTGCTCGAAGGTCGTGGGCCGCCGACCGAGCAGCCACGCGAGCACGTTGGGGTTCCCGATGAAATCGTGGCTGCTGTAGCGAGCGCTGATCGCGCACAACACCTCAGCCTGGTAGGGGACCTCGTCAAGGGACTGAACGCCGAGAGACGCCTTGAGGAAGTCCATCGCGTCGATCTCCTCGGCGGCGACCTCACTGCCCGTCACCTCGGAGATGACACGGGCGAGGTCGTACGCCGTGAAGCGGCCAGGTGCGACGAGCTCGTAGGTGGCGCCCGCATGTCTGCGGGGGCCGGCCAGCACGGCCGCCGCCACCTCCGTCACGTCGTCGACGTCGACCATCGACTGGCGGCGGTCGAGCGACCACGACAACCGGAAGACGGCGTCCTGGAAAGCGGGAAGCAGCCGGTGGCGCAGCATGTAGTTGGCCGGCTGGAGGATGGTGAACTCCAGACCCGACGACACCAGGTGCTCCTCGATGTCCCGCTTGATCTCGTGCTGGATCAGGTCCGTGGTGATGGCGTGCAGCACCGAGCTGAACACGAAGTGCGTCACGCCCGCCCGCTTCGCGATGTCGACGGCGGCGAACCCCGTCGCCCGCTCATCGGGATGCAGGGCAGGCCCGACGTAGTACACCGTCTCCACGCCGCGCATGGCACGGGCCAGTACCGCCGGATCGGCGAGATCGCCGACCAGGACATCGGTCACGCCCGCGGCGCGCAGCGCTCGCGCGGACGTCTCGGAGCGGACACAGGCACGCAGTTGGGCTCCTGCCGCCACCAGCCTGGGGACGAGGCGCTTTCCTTGGTTGCCGTGTGCAGCGGTCACAAGAATCACGGATGCACTCGATTCTGCTTCTTGGTGATGGCCTTCAGGAACGTGATGTCGCCCTTCGCGGCGAACTGGTGGAGGCCGATCGCGTTCATGTCCGGCTGGTGCTCGCGCTGCGGCTCGGGCACCGACGGGTTACCTGTCCACGACAGCAGTCGGCAGACGCGCCGTTTGATGCGCCAGCCTTCGTCGGTACGGACCAGCTCGTCGTCGTAGTAACCGGTGCCCGTCCAGGTCGGCCCGCCTTCCGCCGCCTCGCGCACGAGCAGCCAGTTGCCGTAGCTGAACGCGTGCGCCGTGTCTCCGTCGACGTCGACCAGCTGGCCCATCATCGTGTGGACGTGGCTGTCCAGGCTGTCGTGGAACGCGGCAAAAGAAGCCTTGAATTCGGCGCGGCCGACCCAGGCGGCTCCGGCAGGGCCGAAGACGGCTTCCACGTCTTCGGTGAAGACGCGATCGAACAGGTCCCACTGCCGCGCATCGAGCGCGAAGGCGTACATGTTCAGCGCCTCGATGATGGCGGCCTTGTCCTCGTTCATCATGTGTGTGTCCTCTTCTCTGTCGGATGTCTGAAGTCAGGCAGGCCGATGCGGCCGGTGCAGGCGCTGAGCCGTACGTCGCGTGCAAGGTGCTCACGCGTCAGCTGTGGCCGCTCAGTTGGATCCGCTGACATGTCGTGATCGCTGGGCTCCGGGCGCGCAGGAGACGTGGAACGACTGCCGGGCGGACGGTCACGGCCACCATGGCCCGGCGGATCGGCCCGTCGGCCATCTGCACGTCGTCGCGGGGGCGATGCAGCCGTCGGACGGGTGGCGGCCTGCGAACCATCATTGGGAGCTGCCACATTTTCTGTCAACACTTTGGAGGAGGGTAATGATCTGGCGGTTCAGCCGCGTACGCCCGACGGCAGCCTCTGCGCCTTCGGCTCCACTCCTCCTGAGTCAAAGATGCACTTGTACACCCTGATCACCGGGAGTGCTGCCGTCTGCACGCCGATGCCCGCCAGTGCCCCACCGGCGATTCCCGCTCTAAATGTTGACACTTTACGAGTGCCGCTCTTACGGTGCGTCGCAGGCACCGAGGCTTCCGCCCGGCAGCCTCACGCGCCCCCGACGATGTCGGCCGCCGCGCATCCCCGACGGACAGCCCCGCCAGAATCGAGTTCACGCCCGTGCCGATCGACATAACCCGGCTCTCCCAGGCCCAGCCCTTCCAGCCCGCCGACCACCACGGCGTCGGCCCCGTCCAGCTCTTCGGGGGCGAGGACTACGACGGCGCTGTGACAGCAGCCCTGTCCCACTACCTCCCCGGCGGTCGCGCCGACATGTCCCCTGTCCCCACGGAGACGCTGTACATCGTCCTGACCGGCACGCTCACGATCGACGCCGAGGACGACACCCACGCTCTGCACCCGTTGGACGCGGTGCGGCTCACGGCCTCGACGCCGCGCAGCGTCGAGAACCGTACGAATCTGCCCGCGAGCATGCTGGTGATCAGGCCCAACCCCGCGGCCGAGTCGGCGAACGGGACTGCCGGGGCCCGGTCATGAGCGGGCCTCTGGACGGACTGCTTGTCGTCGACCTGTCCCGTGCGCTCGCCGGTCCCCACGCAGCGATGATGCTCGGGGATCTCGGGGCACGTGTCATCAAGGTCGAAAGTCCTTCCGGGGACGACAGCAGGTCCTGGGGACCGCCGTTCGTCGACGCCGATGACGGCTCCACGGAATCGACCTACTTCATGTCCTGCAACAGGAACAAGGAATCGATCACGCTCGATCTGAAGTCTGCCGAGGACGCGAAGGTGCTGGCCGGGCTGATTCAGCGGGCGGACGTGCTGCTGGAGAACTTCAAGCCCGGGGGAATGCGACGCCTCGGGCTCGGTACCGAACGACTCATGGAGCTCAACCCACGCCTGGTGCTGCTGTCGATCAGCGGGTTCGGGCACGACGGCCCCGAGGCCGACCGTGCCGGGTACGACCAGATCGCCCAGGGCGAGGCGGGACTGATGTCCCTCACCGGCCCGGACGCGGACCACCCCCAGCGCGTCGGAGTGCCGATCGCCGACATGCTCGCCGGAATGAACGGCGCGTTCGGCGTGCTCGCGGCGCTGAGGGAACGCGATCGTACCGGCCGAGGACAAATCGTGCGCACCTCGCTGCTCGCCTCGGTCGTCGCGGCCCACGCCTTTCAAGGAACGCGCTGGACCGTGGGCGGCGAAGTGGGTTCCGCCCAGGGCAACCACCACCCGACCATCGCGCCCTACGGCCTGTTCAGGTGCGCGGGCGGCAGCGTACAGATCGCCTGCGGGAACGACGCCATGTGGCAGCGCCTTTGCGAGGCCTTCGGCATCCGCGCCGATGACCCCCGTCATGTCACGAACCGGGACCGGGTCGCCCATCGTGACAGCGTCACTGAGCTCCTGGAGGGCGTGTTCGCCGAGCTGGGTCCGGACGAGCTGCTGCTGCGACTCTCCGGTGCCGGAGTTCCGGCCGGCCGTGTGCGCTCCCTCGACGAGGTCTACGAGTGGGAGCAGACCCGCTCGCAACGGCTCCTCGTCGATGTCGAGCATCGGAGCGTCGGAAAGGTGACCCTGCCGGGCTCGGCCCTGCGGATGTTCGCCGTCGACGCCGCAGGATCCGAGACCGAGACGACTCGCATCGATCACTGCCCGCCACCTGTCCTCGGCGCCGACGCCGGCGCCGTGCGGAAGTGGCTCAAGAGCCCCCGGACTCAAGAGAAGAGGTCCGCCGAGGATGCGGTAGCGCAGCGCAGCCGTGTACCGCGGAGCGCGTGACCGCGCTCCTTCCTTTTCCCGCAACACGCCCCATGAACGACGAACGACAAAGGAGTTGACGTCGATGAGTGCGTCTTCCGGAACGCCCGACAGGCTCGCATCGGTCCTCGACAAGGTCCGGGCGCTCGGCCCGGCCTTGCGCGAACGCGCTTTGGACGCGGAACGCGCCGGGCGCCACTCGGACGAGACCATCGCCGAGCTCGATGCCACCGGGGCCTTCGCCATCGGCAGCCCCGCCGAGTACGGCGGCCACGAACTCACCGTGCGCCAGCAGCTCGACGTGGTGTCCGAGGTGGCCAAGTGGGACGGCTCGGCCGGATGGATCGTTTGGGTCGGTGCCTCCACCAACTGGATCCCCGCAGGTTCGGGCGCTCGCGTCGTCAAGGAGGTCTACGCCCCGGAGTGGGTCGGCCCACGCGTCGCCGCATCCAGCCACTTCCCGGCCTCACGGGGACGGGCGAGGCGGACCGGCGGCGGGTGGATCATTTCCGGCGGTCCCTGGACGTTCGGGAGCGACTCCCTCTGGGCTCCCTACACGAACCTCGGCTGTATCGCCCACGACAGTGACGGCCCGTACCTGGTGGGCGTCCAGGTTCCGCGCGACGAACTCCGCTTCCTCGACGACTGGCAGGTCGCCGGCATGCGCGGCACGGGCAGTGTCTCCTCGACGCTGGTTCAAGAAGAGCTGTTCGTACCCGAGCACCGCGTCGTCGACTTCCGCGACGTCACCGGCGGAACCCTCGACAACGGCCTCGCGGGGTCTCTGTGGAAGGCACCCACTCTGGGCTGGGCATTCAGCCTCATGGCAGGCATGTCGATCGGCATCGCCCAGGGCGCGCTGGAGCGATTCCTCGATCGCTCCGCCGGGCGGCCCGTGCGCGGCACCACGTACAAGAACCAGCTGGACGCGCCCATGACGCACCTGATGCTCGCCGAAGTGCATTCCAAGATCCAGTCGGCTACGGCCATCACCCGTGCCAACGCGGAGGAGACCGACCGGCTCGGGGCCCTGGCCGCCGCCGGCACCCCGGCCGACGGCGCGTACATGCAGCGCTTCAGCGCCCGCGTCCTCGTCGAGGCGGCCTACGCCGCCAAGTGGTGCGCGGAGGCGATCGAGTTGCTGCAGAGGAACTCGGGCTCGACCGCGATAATGGAGAGCGAACCCATCCAGCGAGCGTGGCGCGACGCACGGGTCATCACCCTGCACGGCGCTCTCAACCTCGAAGCCCTCTCCGAGAACTACGGACGGCTGATGGCCGGATCTCAGCCGCACGAGTTCGCGGGGATCACGACCTTGGACCGCTTCGCCCCGCCCGCCCCCGGCAAGAGCTCCTGAAGCCCCCTGGTCCAGGCACAGAGGGGCGTCGTCACCGCCGACACCCCTCTCCCGTGCCACCCATGACGTTCACAGAAAGGGAAGCCGGACGATGAGCAGCACACGCTCGCACGACACCACCGACTCGCCGGGCGAGATCCGAGCCGCTGTCGTGGATACGCCGGGCAGCGCACCACGAGTGGGCTCGGTGGTACTGCCGCCGCGCTCGCCCGGCAGCACCCTCGTGGCAGTCGTCGCCGCGCCCTTGAACCCCTTGGACCTGGTCATCGCGTCGGGGACGTTCCATTCCGCGCGTCACGAGGCCCCGTACGTGCCGGGCAGCGAGGGCGTGGGCGTCGTGCTCGCCTCGGACCGGTACCAGCCGGGCTCCTGGGTCTACGCCGAGTGCCGCGCCTCGCCCGGCACTCCCGGCTCCCTCGCCACGCAGGTGCTCGTCGACGACGAGGATGTGCTGCCGCTGCCCGAGGGGATCGATCCGGTGCAGGCCGCGGCCGTCGGCAACTCCGGCACGGCGGCGTTCATGCCACTGGTCGAAGTGGCCAGGCTCCGCTCCGGGGAGACCGTGTTGATCCTGGGCGCCACGGGAGCGGTCGGACAGCTCGCGATCCAGGTGGCGCACCGACGCGGAGCGGGCCGGGTCGTCGGCGTCGCCCGTGACCGCGGGGCGCTGGAGGCTTTGTCGGCGCTCGGCGCCGACGCGATCGTCGAACTGCGCGCGGGCGAGAGCGCCGAGGACCTGGCACAACGGTTGTGGGCGGTGACGGGCCCGGTGGACGTCGTCCTCGACGGCGTCTACGGGACGCCGCTGGAAGCGGTGTTGCAGGTATGCGCACCACGGGCGCGGGTCGTCAACATCGGCAATCCGGCCGGCGCGACCGCGCAGGTTCCGGCTGGGCTGCTGCGCGGCAAGCAGCTCACCCTGTCCGGCTTCGCCGGTCTGCACACTCCGCTGCGGGCCAAGGAGGCGGCGCTGACCTGGCTGTGGGCCCACCTCTCACGCAGTGAACTGCGGATCGACGTGCGCACCTTCGCGCTCGACGACCTGCCATCGGCGTGGCGGACACAGGCGGTCTCGCCCCATGCCAAGTGCGTTGTCCTGCCTCAGGACAGCGGCCTCCAACAGTACGACGTCGCCGCCGAGCCCTCACAAGATCGGAGCACACGTCCGTGACTCACCGCGCCCGGACCCGTCGCTGGGAGACGCACTCATGACGACGCGACCTACACCGCACGCCGGCGTCGCGCTGCGGCCGGCCGTCGACTGCGTGGTCGTCGGTGGCGGGCCCGTCGGTCTGCTGACCGCTGTCTTCCTCGGCCAGGCCGGCGTGCAGGTCGCCGTCGTGGAACGCTGGCCCCAACGGTATCCGCTGCCGAGGGCGTGCACGATCGACCACGAGGCGCTGCGCATCCTCCAGGCCGCCGGGCTCATGGCGGACCATGCCGCCTTGTTCGAGCCGTCCCAGGGTGAGCGGGGCGGGTACGAGTTCCGCAACGGTGCGGGCGAGCTGCTCCAGGCCATCGACTGGAACAGGATCGCCGAGTCGGGGTGGGCCAACACGAACGGCTTCCATCAGCCCGAACTTGAATCGGTCCTCGAGGACCTGGCTCTGGCGACCCCCGGCGTCACCGTCCACCGCGGATGGACGTTCCAGTCCCTCGATCAGGATCACTGCAACGAGCAGGTCTTCGTCCGGGTGGCTCCCACCAAGCGACCCGACGACGCCGTACGCGTTCGCGCTCGCTGGCTGATCGGCGCCGACGGAGCCAACAGCGCCGTCCGTTCCGAGCTCGGGATCGGTGTCGACGACTCGGGGTTCGAGGCCGACTGGCTGGTGGTGGACTACCAGCCGCTGGCCGAGGAGACGTGGAGTGCCTTCGTCACCCAGTACTGTGACCCGGCGCAGCCCGCGACCGCGGTCAACAGCGGCCCGGGGCGGCGACGGTTCGAGTTCATGCGCCGCGCGAACATGACCGTCGAGGAACTGGGACGGGAGAGCACCGCCTGGCGGCTGATGGAGCCCTGGGGCGTGACGCCGGAGACAGCCCGGCTCGAACGGCACGCCGTGTACACGTTCCGCGGCCGGTGGGCGCACACATGGCGCAAGGGGAACGTCTTCCTCGCGGGGGACGCGGCCCATCTCATGCCGCCTTTCCTCGGCCAAGGTCTCTGCGCGGGCCTGCGAGACGCGAGAGCGCTGTCGTGGCGTCTCGGCATGGTGCATCACGGCCTCGCGGAGCCGGGCGTCCTCGACACGTACGGTCCCGAGCGCACCGGCCACGTACGGAAGATCATCGACGAGGCGGTGGGCGCGGGCCGGGTCATCTGCGAACTCGACGTCGACCGGGCCGCCGCCAGGGACGCCGAGATGAAAAGGCGCTCGCTCGACGCGGATGCCGCCACGCGGGAGCCGCCGCACCCCCGTCTGGGCGAACCGTCGTTGACGGTCGCCAGCGCTGGGACCGAGGGACGCCTGGCACCTCAGGGGCGTGTCCGAGTCGCCGACCGTATCGGTCTGTTCGACGATGTCGTCGGCGGCGGCTGGCAGCTGATCAGCCGGGTCGCGGACCCCACCGAAGCCCTCGATGACAGGGATGCGTCCTGGTTCCGGCAGATCGGCGGCGTGGTCGCCGACGTGTCGGGTGTGCGGGTGATCGATGACCTCGACGACGCCTACAGGCGCTGGTTCACCGAGCACGAGTGTGAGGCGTTCCTGGCCCGGCCGGACTTCTACGTGTTCGCAGCCGGCCGGCACAGCGACATCCCCCACTTCGTCCAGCTCCTGCGTCAAGCGCTCCGATCGCCCGCCGGCTGCTGAGAGGGACGCGGCAAGCACGACTCGGCTCGCCCGAGCGAGACGGGGTTCTTCCACGACGAATCAAGGAGGATTCACATGAGAGCGGAGAAACCCGTCAGGGACGCCGAGGAGACCACGGATCCGTCCGACGGGCCGAGGTCGGGGTGGCGTACGGCGATGGCGTCCACGCTCGGTCTCGCGTGCGGTCCCAGTGTGCTGGCAGTCACCACGTTCGGTGCGTTCATCGCGCCGCTGCACCGGGAGTTCGGGTGGAGCGTGTCCGCGATCGGCCTGGCCTCCTCGATCCTCAGCATCACTCTGGTGGTCATCTCTCCCGTACAGGGGCTGCTGGTCGACCGGTTCGGCGGTCGCCGGGTGATTCTGTGCAGCGCGCCGTTCTTCGCGCTGTCCCTGATGGCGATGGCCCTGCTGCCCGACAGCCTGCCGGTCTTCTATCTGGGCTGGGTGCTCGTCCCGCTGTGCGGTCTGGGCCTGTGGCCGGTGTCGTACCTGCGGCTCACCGCGGGCTGGTTCGAGCGCAGGCTCGGCCTCGCGCTGGGCGTCGCCAACTCCGGCATCGGGGTCGGCACGGTGCTGGCCCCGATTCTGACCACGGTGCTGATCGGCACGTGGGGGTGGCGTGCGGGGTACATCGGGCTCGGAGTGGTCGCGCTCATCGCGTTCCCGGTGGCGTACTTCCTGATAGCCGAACCCCGTGCCCGCACCGAAGCTCGACCGGTCGGCGGTGACACACTGCGCGCCGCGGCCGGTACGCGGCCGTTCTGGCTCGTCCTCGCCGCATTCGTCCTCCTGGGAACCGTCGGCTCTGCGGTCCTCGTCCACCAGATCTCGCTGCTGCTGGACGCCGGGATCCCCGCGCACATCGCGAACATGGTGCCGGTCGCGCTCGGCGTCGCGCTCGTCGTGGCCCGGCTGGTGACCGGGTGGCTCCTCGACCGCTTCACGGTGTCACAGATCATGTCGGTGTATCTCGTCGGCGGCATCGCCTCGGTGCTGCTGTTCGCGGCGGGGCCGAACGTACCGATGGCCCTTCTCGCGGCGGCTCTCGCCGGACTGCTGATCGGCGCCGAGTTCGACGTCCTCAGCTACCTGATCCCGCGCTACTTCGGACGCCGGGCCTTCGGCAAGATCTACGGAGTCGCGTTCTCGATGTTCCAGATCGGCGGAGCCGCCGCGACGACCCTGGTGAGCGTGAGCCGCGACACCTATGGCTCCTACACGCCGGCGATGCTCCTTCTGGCCGTCGCCTGCGCGGTCTGCGCCGTGCTGTTCCTGTGCCTCGGCCCGTACCGGTACGACGCGGGCTCGCAGAGGATGCCGGCCGATCCACTGCCCCGGCACACACCGACCCTCGCCATGGTCGGGGACCACCCCACGAAGAAAGGCATGGAACTCCATGACGGCGACGCCACCTCCGCATGACGCGCAGCACCCGTATCCGCACGGTGAACTCCCGAAGGCGCACCGGCCCCGTCCGGGCGGTTCGTTCGACGCGACGGCGATCACCTTCGCGGCGATGGGCCTCTTCGACGGCCTGACCGGCGATCAGCGCGCGCGGGTGCTGCTTCCTCGCGAGGACTCCGGCCGAACGCACTGGAACTTCCTGCCCGAATCCGGTCGACACGGACTGCCACTGGGTGAACTCGACCGCCATCAGGAGGGGTTGGCGCATCGCCTGATCGCCGAGTCGATGTCGATCCCCGCCTACGCCCGCGTGGTCCAGGTGATGTCGAACGAGCACGTGCTGCGCGAACTGAACCTGCCTGTCTTCGGTCACGTCGCGGCCACCTTCCGCGACGCGCGCGGCTACTTCCTCACGTTCTTCGGCCAGCCACAGCCCGACACCACATGGGGCTGGCGGCTGGTGGGCCACCACCTGTCGGTCAACGTCACCGTCGTCGACGGCGACCTGGTCAGCGCCACCCCGTTCCTGCTCGGTGCCGAGCCCGCCCGGTTCGGCCCCTTCCGCATCCTCGGCGAGGAGGAGGACGCCGCCTTCGTCCTCCTGGACGGCCTCACCGGCACCCAGAAGGAACAGGCGGTCATCCACTCCCGGCCACCGGCGGACTTCGTCACCCGCACCGTCTCCACCATCGGCGACGTCGAGTACCCCGCCTACCACGGTGTCGGTCGCCGCGACGCGATGATCACCGACGACGACCGCAGGGCCCTCGCGTACTTCCGCGCCCACCCCCGCGGTATCCGGGCCGCGGACCTCTCCCCCGCGCAGCGCGCGCACTTCGACGACCTGCTCGCCCACTTCGTCGAACGTGCCCGCCCCGGCCTGGTCGGCCATGAGATGGACCGCATCGCGGCCGCCGGTGGCGTCGACGAACTGCACTTCGCCTGGGCCGGCGGCACCTCCATGGAGCAGCCGCACTACTTCCGTATCCAGGGCCCCGTCACCCTCGTCGAGTTCGACAACGCCGAGGACAACGCCAATCACGTGCACAGCGTCTGGCGCGACCCGTCCAACGACTTCGGCGCCGACCTCCTGATCCAGCACCACCTCGAATACGACCACACCGGCCCATCCCCGCACGACACGGCCTGACCGTGGGCGGCACAGCCGCCTGCGGTACATCGGCAACGACGAAAGAAGAGCTCCGCGGGCCCCTCCGCGGAGACCGGAAAGGGAATCTCATGAGAATCGTGGGTGTCAGGCGCGCGCACGGCGAATTCGGCGTGGAGGTCGCGGCCCTGGCGGAACAGGGCGACGAGGTCACCGTCATCGCCTCACTCGCGGACTTCTGGGCCGACCCGGCGGGACATCTCTCCCAGCCGCCCACCGGGCCGACGGTCGCCGTCGCATCGGTCGAGCAGGTTCCCCCCGTCCTCCCTGGCGCGCGCGTCTTCTGCATCGGCCTCAACTACCACGCGCACGCGGCCGAAGGCAGCTTCCGCGACCAGGAGCTGCCGCCGTACCCCACCCTGTTCGCGCGATGGCCGCAGTCACTGACCGTGGACGGGGCCGAAGTCCCCGTGCCCTCCAACGAGGAGGGTCTGGACTGGGAGGGCGAGGTCGTCGCCTGGGTCGGAGCACCCCTCGTCGACGCCTCCCCCGAGGAGGCACTGTCCTGTGTCGTCGGCTACTCCGCGTTCAACGATCTGACCTCACGCCGAGCCCAGAAGCTGACCTCCCAGTGGATCCTCGGCAAGAACGGGGACCGGTCAGGCCCGCTCGGCCCGCTCGTGCCCGCCACGGAGGCCGGCGACCTGCAACAGGGGCTGCGGCTACGGACCAGGGTCAACGGCGAGACCATGCAGGACGCCACCACCGACCAGATGATCTACGCGGTCGGGGACACACTGTCCCTCATCTCGCACACCCTGACCCTGCGCCCCGGCGACCTCCTCGCCACCGGCACCCCCGCGGGAGTCGGCTACAGCCGCACGCCTCCCCGGCTGCTGCAACCGGGAGACACCGTCGAGGTCGAGGTGGAACGGCTGGGCACGGTCCGCAACACGGTGGTGGGAAACGATCACCGGTCCGGACGTGACGCGCTGTCCTGCGGCCGCAGGACACCGTCCGAGCAGACCGGGGCACTGGCCTCGTAGACATAGCGCTCTGGAGAACCCAGGAGCGGTGGGACGGGCCGGACAGCCAGTGAGCAGTCCGGCCTCCTCACGTTCCGGCATCGAGGACCGGTAATGTTGACACCTTGCCACCGGATCGCAGAGCCTAGGGCCCACACCGCTTGTGCTCCCTGTCCGGCCCATGGGTCGTCGCGCCCATCCCGTCCAGCCGTGCCGCGAAATGTCGGCAGGCTTGCGCCGAGCGTCGGCTACCTTGGTGCTGACCATCAGTCCGGCGGGTACCGAAGAACATCCGAACGCCACATGGAGACGCGTGAAAGGCCTGCAGCCGATGACAGCACCGTCAGCCGAGGCGGCGAACAAGTTCGCCCGCCCCGACGACGCGAGCCGGACCCATCCCGACGAGATGAGCAGGGCCCATTACGCGCTCCGGCGCGCGATCATGCACGGTGACCTGCGCGCCGGCGACCCGCTGTCCCAGGTCGAGCTGGCCCGCCAACTCGGCGTGAGCCGCGGCCCGCTGCGTGAAGCCCTCAGGATTCTGCAACGCGAAGGCTTCGTCGAGCAGGAGTCACAGCACCGAGCCCGCGTGGCAGCGTTCAGCGACGACGACCTGGACGAGCTGTACGCGATGCGCATCAGCCTGGAGTCACTGGCCATCGGGATCGCCGTCCCGCGCATGACCGAGGCCAATCTGCGGCACCTCGACGAGTTGCTGCGGGAGATGGACGAGAAAGCTCGCACGGGCGACGTCGAACAGTGGGAGTGCCCGCACGAGAAGTTCCATCGCGCGCTGGTACACCCGTCCGGCCCGCGCGTGGAACGGGAACTCGCGCTGCTGTCGGACCACGCCACTCGGTACCGCATGGCGTTCGTCTCGTGGAATCCGCTCGAATGGCAGGCGGACACGAGTTCGCAGCACCACACCATCGCCGAGGCGGTGTACGCACGTGACGCGAAGGCAGCCTCTCGTGCGCTGGCGACCCACCTGGCCCGAACCGCGCTCGTCGTCCTCTCCATCGCCTCGCCGGAGTTCGAACCTGTGCGCACCCGCAATGCGCTCTCCGCCGCGTGCGCCGAGTAGCGACTCCGGTTCCGCTCGCTCGTCCTCCTGGAGCCTGCTGCGGCTTTCTCGAACAGAGGATGAAGAGCGGGTGCTCGGCGTCGAACGCCTGCGGGGTGTGCTCGGCGGGCTGCCGGGCGACGACTTCGTGCCACCAGACGTCCCGGCCCTCGGTCCACTCCACGTCCTGCTTCGTGCGCTGCACGACGAGGACCTTCTCGACCGATACGCGGGTGAGGGCCTCGTCGACGGCGGGCTTGAGGGCGGAGGGCTTGCCGCGGCGGTAGCCGCCGTCGGAGGTGATGACGACCTTGGCGTCGGCGTCCTCGATGCGCTCGGCGATCGCGTCGGCGGAGAAGCCGCCGAAGACGACCGAGTGCGCGGCGCCGATGCGCGCGCAGGCCAGCATCGAGATGACGGCCTCGGGGATCACCGGCAGGTAGACGGCGACCCGGTCGCCGTGCCCGGCCTCGACGTGGCGGTCGACGCAGTTGTAGGCGACGTTCAGCTTGCCGTCGGCGAACCACTTCGCGAACGGCGGGTTCTACCAGTCGAGGGTCTCGGCCGGCTCGGTGGCCCAGGTCAGGCGGCGGGCCTGCTCGGACCAGAAACCGAGCCGGTCAGCCGTGGCCTGCTCGTACGCCTCCGCCGTGACGTTGGCGTTCGCGGCCAGGTCAGCCGGCGGCGCGAAGCGTCGCTCTTCCTGCAACAAGCCGGCGAACGCAGCACAGCCGTCAACGGCTCCGCTCTCACGTACTGCAGACATGTCCACTCTCTTCCTTGAGCCGTGGCGCGCGGGGCACCTGGCCCCACGTCGCAGTCCCCGCACGTGACACTCTGGTCGTTTTGCTCTTCAGTCAGTCGAATCAGTCACTGGGGAGCCCCTGTGCGGCCGAGCCGACGACGCCAGGACCAGCCTCCACTCGCCTTTCGGCAGCGGAGTCGTGGGCTTTCATGCCGCGCCGAGTTCGGCGCGCGCCGCGTCGGCCGTTTCCGACCCCGCTGCCGACCGGCGCATGCCGAGGGTCGGTCAGGTGGTGCGTTCCGCGGCGCGCGGGCCGGGAACGGCGAACCCTGCCGGTCGCACGCGGCGGGCGGCGGCGCGAGGCCGGCAGCGGGCCTCACCCACGGACCGTCAGGCGCGGGCTTCGGCCGCGGCGACGATCCAGTTCCGGAATTCGACGGCGTAGTGCCGCATGTGGTGATCCAGGACGTCCTTCGGGCAGGACGTGGGGAAATAGACCGTCAGGTTCGCGGTGAACCCTTCGGCGGTGTCGCCGAACTGGATCAGCGCCCGACCGACGACGGTGCCGTCCTCCAGGAAGAGGTTCGACGACATCTTCCGCGGGAACTCCGCCTCGGGAAGGAGCTCGGCCGCGTCGTCGGCCCAGGCCATCGCGGCCGTGCCCCAGCCACCCATGTAGAAGGAGCAGACGTGGGGGCCGATGTTCTCGACCACGCGGGCGCCGATGGCGTCGGTGCCCATCACGTAGTGCTCGGGGTGCGCCGCCAGGAGCGGGCGGGAGTCGTCGCCGGCGAATGCCGCGTCCATCCAGGCGAGGAACTCGGCCGAGGTCATCCCGCGGGCCTGAAGCACGGTCGTGCCGGCGTTGAACTCACCGCCGGATGTGCGCGCGCACTCCCGCAGGAAGGCATTGCCCTCCTCGATGTCCGCAGCCAGCAGATCGAGCAGTCCCTGTCGGCCCAGGCGCGCCCTGAAGCGGTCCAAGGCGCGGCGTGCGTAGAACAGCTCGAAGTCGTCGATGCTGCCGGAGCCGGTGGGCCCCGACTCGAGCGTCACGGACACAGCCGGGGAAGTCTGCTTGTCGGTCATGGTCGAACCTCCAGTAGGATGCGAATGTAAATTCGCATTCGCATTAAGAGGTTAGACAGAGAGGCCCACTCCTTGTCAACCGCTTCTACACAGACCCCTCGCAGATACGATGCGAGACATGACTGACCAGCACGACCGTCCTGCGCCGTACAAGGAGCCGCAGCAGGCGCGCAGCGCCGCGACCCTGGCCCGCGTTCTGCGCGCGGCTGAGGAAATCGCCTCCTCCGCCGGCCTGGAGGACATGACGATGACCGGCGTCGCGGAGCGCGCCGGGGTCTCGGTCGGCACGATCTACCGTCGCTTCGAGGACAAGGAGCAGCTGATCAACGCGCTCACCGAGCGCATGCTGGACCGGCGTGAGGAGTACGTCGCCGACCAGCTCCGTATGGCCGAGCCGTCACTGCCCGGCGTCATGGAGGCCTACGCGCAGGCGCTGCTGCAGTCCTTCGCCGACAGCAGCAATCTCTTCCCCGAGCTACTGCGCGCACGAGGCGCCAAGCCTACGGACCGCGGCTTCCGCACCATCACCGAGGTCCACCGGCTCCTGCTCGAGGCGGCGGCCCCCTACGCCGACCAGATTCGCCGCTCCGACCCTCAGCGCGCCCTCGACATCGCGGCCCGCGCCCTGCTCGGCGCCTGCTTCCACAACTCCGTACGCCCCGACCCGGCCACCGGCGAGACAGCCCAGCGACGGTACGCGGAGGAACTCGGCGACATGGCGGTCGCCTACCTCCTCACTCCCGACAGGCGGCACACCAGCCTCAGCCAAGCTTGATCATCAACCTTGCTGCTGTTTCAAGCGGACATGTTCTGCCGGCCACGCCGATGCCGGCGATCAGGGGCACTCCCATGACAGCCTCCGGCCTCGCGCTCAGTGTTGAGCATGGGGGCATCGTGAACGTCCGTATCGCGTGAGCTGGAAGAGGCGCCGGGTGAAGCACGCCCGTTCGTTCGGTCGTGGCGAGGACTCGCCGGACCCCGGGGTCGGAACGCTGCGCCTCAGAGCCGGGCGAGGCCGCCGTCGACGGGAAGGTCGGAACTCGGAACCGGTGGTGTAGGCCGAATCGGGACCGGCCAGGTACAGATCGATGAACCCGAAGTGGTCTTCCACGGCGTCGATCAAACGGTCGACGCGGTGGACGTGGACAGGTCGCAGGCCACCAGACGCACGGGGCCACCGAGCAACTCGGCCGCAGCGCCGAGCTTGGCTTCGTCCTGCGCCGCCAGGACCAGTTGGGCACCGTGCTGGTGGAGGAGGCGGGCCGCGGCGAATCCGATGCCGCCGCTGCCGATGACCGTGACCTTGTTGTCGAGTCTGCGCTGCTCGTTCATCACGGGGTCCTGACGTGTCCGGACGGTCAAGGCCGGCTCGCGAAAGGGGAAGCCGACGGGATCTACAGCGATCAATGAGAGCAGGCGCGGGTCACGGGAGCGTGGGTTCGCTGAGTTCAGCGGTGACCTTGGTGAGCAGAGCGTGCAAAGACGCGCGTTCAGCGGCGTCCAGCGGCGCAAGAATGCCATGCTCCACCTCGGTCATGACCAGTTCGAGGCCGTCGATGACCTCTCTGGCGTGCGACGTCACGAAGACCCGCTTGCTGCGGTCGTCACCCTCTTCCATGCGACGTTCGATCAAGCCGCGTCTTTCCATGCCCTTCAACAGGGACGAGACACTGGCGGCGCTCGTGCGGCTCACTCGTGCGATGTCACGCTGGATCGAGCCGGGGTTCTGGATCAGGTATCCGAGTACGAAGGCTTGCTCGGAACTGAGGTCGCGCTCCCGGAACCACTCCTCGCTCCCCTTGCGCTGGACCCACACGATCCAGCGCATCATCTCGAAGGTGCTGTGCAACGCGCGATTCGATACACCCCGCGGTTCGTCCATGGCACCCAGTCTAATAATTAGGACTCTAACAGTCAAAATCAGAAGCGGTAGCCGGCGATCGCCTTCCAGTGGGTACCGTCTCTATGCCGTAGCGGTCAGGAACTGGGTCTGGATCTGAGCCGCGCTGCCGTCCAGGGGGACCTGGAAGTGGTCGACGGCGGTGACGTGGCCGGGGTCGAGAACGGTCCAGCCGGCGTTCTTCAGCACGGCGAGCCAGGTGTCGCGGCTCAGGATGGTGCGCAGGGGGCTGGTCCCGCCGAACATGACCTGATCCGTTGTTGCGAGCACCTGCGCCGAGTCGAGGCCCTGCGGATGGGCTTCAGCGGTCAGGGCCAGCGTGCTGCCGGGGGCCGCTCGACCGGCCAGTGACCTGGCAAGACAGTCGACGGCACTGTTCTCCAGGAACAGAACGATGTGTTCCAGCAGGAACAGGGAGCGCTCCCGGCGGTCATGCCCGGCCGCGGCCAGCAGGTCACCCGCACCGTCTGTCGCCAGATCGGCTTCGATGAGCGTGATCCCGCGGGTGTCCAGGCCGGATGCGTCCAGTCGTCGCTTCTTGTCTGCGATGACGTGAGGAAGATCGATCTCGTAGAAGTGCACGTCGGGCGAGCGGAAGCGCAGCGCCCGGTCGTCATAGCCCGCGCCGACGTTGACGATCTGCGTGACACCGGATTCCAGGGCGCCCTCGACCAGCAGGTCGAAGTAGGGCGCTCGGGGCGCCAGAAGCTGAAGCAGCGGCTCGCTCATCTTGACGGGCTCGCCGTCCGGACCTGCTGCCGTCATGCCTTCTGTCAGCTTCCGCTGGCCGTGGCCGTCGCCCGACGGCGAGCGCGGGCGCTCGAATTCCGCGCGGCCGAGTGCTACGAACTCTCGGATCATGGTCAGAGTGGGATTTTCCTGCTGCATGCCCTGATGGCCTTTCTCGTTACGTTCACGATCCGTGGATCTCGGTGATCCTGTCGCGGTCGGCGCCGGGCCCGCCGGCGGCCAGGGCTCTCAACCCTGCCGTCCGGCCCGGCGAGGTGACTCACCTGCCCCGGAGGCAACGCAGGATCGCCGACCTGCTCAGCTGGAGGTGACGATGTGGACCGGCACCCGCACGCCCCACTCTTCGACGCCCTCGGCGAGAAGGTCCATGACCCGCTGATGCCCGGCGTCCAGTTCGGGGTTCGTGTAGTGGCGGTTCATCGACTCGTCGTCCCGGTAGAACTCGAAGGCCCACATGATGTCCGGGTCTTCGTCCGAGCGGCTGAGCACCCAGTCGACGGGCCCGTCCGGGTCGCCGTTGAAGTGCATCACGTGGCACAGCTGGAACAGTTCGTCCGCCTTTCCGGGCTTGGCCTTGAGTCGCATGACCAATCCCGGCTGCTTTTCGTGCATGTCGATCTCCTGATCTCTGATGGTTCGGATGGTTCAGGCGCCTGCCCGTGGGCTCAGTCGACGGCGAAGCCGTGACGGCGCGCCAGATGTGCCGCCATGGTGTGCGCCAGGCGAGCAGTACCGGCGGTGTTGGGGTGCAGATGGTCGCCCGAGTCGTACGCCTCCGCGAGCCGCCGGGGGTTCTGCGCGTCCCGGAGTGCCGCGTCGAAGTCGACGCAGTGCGGCGCCGCTGTACGGATCCAGTCGTTAACGACACGCCGGATCTCTTCCCGGGTGCCGTCGTAGCCTTCCGCCCCCAGGAACGGTGTGATCGTCGCGATCGTCACGCCGAGTCCCGCCTCCGCGGCCCGGTCGGAAAGACGCCGGTACGAATTGATCATCTGCTGGGCCGAGGGCAGGTCCGCCAGGGGCGCGGCGGCGCCAGGGAGTCCCAGGTCATTGGTCCCCAGCGCGATGACGACGTCGCTCGCCGCCGCGACGGAGAGGACATCGCTTTCGAAGCGCGATACCCCGGACGGGCCGAACGAGGCGATGGACGCGCCCGGATCGGTCCGCAGCCGATTGCCGGCGATGCCCGCATTCAGCATGACCACATCGAGCCGCGGCGCGAGCAGCTCCTGGGCACCCTCGGGCCAGCCGCCGGCGGTGATCGAGTCACCAAGGCACACGGCCGTCACCGGGACCTCGGGTCCGAACACCTCCAAGCCGCAGACGAAGGGCACCGGCAGGGGGAGACGGCTGCCGTCGGGGGCCTCGACGGTGGGGAGCTCGACCGCAGGGAAGTCGGGTGAGCCGACGTGGTCGCCCGGCTCCGAGACTTCCATGAGCATCCGCGAGAGTTGCCCGTCGCGTGCACCGTCGACGTCGGGAGGTACAGGTCAACCGTCACCTTGCCGCCGCGCAGGACCGCCACATCGAGCGGGTCGCTCCAGCACTCCTGCCCTGCCGACACCGTGACGTCTGTCCGCCCCGCGAACCGGGCGGATACCGCCTGGCCTCCTCCCGAGACGGAAAGCGCCCCCACGTTCAGGGGCCCGGAACCGAAGCGATTACTCAGTTTCACCCGTGCGCGTTCACCGGCGACCGCCGACACCACATGCACGCGCAGCGTCTCATCGGTACCGGCCCTGTCGAGGTCGCGAAAGTCCGCGACCGCTTGCATCCAGCCTGTCTGCCACTGACTCACGATGCCTCTTTTCCTGCGATTCGACCGCACTCACGCGGGAGCCCACATGCGATGCCGGACCACCGGCCCAGGTGGAATCCACGCCGGATTCGCCGGGGAATCCCTCACCCTGTAATAGTTAGAAGTCAAACACATAGAGCCCTAACTATCAAGTCGAGCGTGTGCCCCGTGCCAGACCGGCGAGAGTGACGGGATGAGCGCCGGGGATAGCCTCAGGAGCACGCTCCCGCTCGCGGACGAGTTCGCCCAAATACGTCAGAATCCGGACGGCGTGGACGCACTCCCGCCCGGCGATGCCATCGCCATAAGTGTCCGCAGCGACGACTGCGCAAGGGTGCGGCGACGGCTCACACCACACCCCTACGCCTCGGTGACACTGCGGGGCTGCCTGTGACGCTCAGGGGCCTACCGGGGGGCGTCGTGCACGCTGCGTGAAGGAGGGTGACGGGTGCGTCGGGGTGGTCGATCATCGCGTCGTTGCGCTGAGGCGTGTTCGGAGTCAGGACGCATTCCGTGCCCACTGTGCAGGCGATGTGGACCTGCTCGACGTTGTCGTTCCAGCCGTCGTGGAGACGCCGGGGTGTCCACACTCTCGCCACCGTCGCCTGTCCAGAGCTCCGGGAAAACCGGTCACAACCAGCGGCCCCATTTGAAAACGCCCCACAGCCCTACGTCCAGTGCTCGTTCCCCTCACCGAACAGGCTGTCCTCGATCTCGTCGATGTCGTTCATCAGCCCGGCGACGACCGGCGCATACCCGTCGACGATGACATCGACGAACGCCTTGAGCATCGCCTCGGGCCCGATCCGGGCCACCGCCCCGGAGCACTCCAGCTGATCGGCGGCCTCTTCCAGGTCGGACGGGCAGGCTACGCGTCGCCCTTCGATGTACATGCGGCCGTCGATCGCTGCCATGCAGCCGTCCCCTTCCCGTCGCTGGGCTACGGCGTCGGAACCAGCACGCTCTGCACGGCGGGCCCGACGAGCATGATCAGCTTCTCACGCTCCGCCGCGGCGAGCGTGGGGACGCCGACCACACCTCGCCCCACGACAAGGCCGACGAGCATCGACGAGACGATCCCCGCGCGAAGCATCACGTCGTCGGCATCGCCGCCCCGCGATGCGACAGCAGCGGCGAAGAACCGGGCCTGGATGAACTCGCGCAGCTGCTCGTTCACCTGGTCGTTAACGACGGCGCCACGAAGCATCGCCATGAGCGGCTCGGACGTCCGGGAGTCCACTTCCCACACATCGAGGAAGGCTCGGACCACCCGCTCCCCCAGCTTGTCGTCCGTCCCCGCGAACGCTTCGCTGAAGTGCGTCAACGCCTCGGCGGGGACGGACATGACCTCGGCGAACAGCTCGCTCTTCGACCGGAAGAACTGCATCACCAGGGACGCGTCGACGCCGGCGTCGGCCGCGACCCGCCGAATGGTGGTCCGGCCGAATCCGTCGGCGGTGAAGCGGGCGCGGGCGGCACTGAGGATCGCCTGCCGGGTCGTGTTCACTCCCGGCCGACGTCCGCGTCGGGTGGCGGAGGCGGAGCTGGTACGCGCAGTCATGCCCTCAAGTTACCCAGGTCAACGAACTCAACAGCGTTGAGTTTCGCTGGCCGCAGGCTTACGCTCGAAATGTCGGCAGAGCCCGTCCTCGGACGGAGAGACGCGAGGAGCGCACCATGAGTGACGGCCAGAAGGTATTCACGCCCTCCCAGCCCTTGGAGCCGGGCGCCCGGTACGGGATCCTGAGCGACTTCGAGCCCGGAACGCGGACCCTGAAGGCGGGCTCCCAGATCGCTCCGCCGTTCAAGCCCTTGCCTGTCGACATCGTCCTCGACAAGGACGTGCCGGTAACACTCCGTGACGGCTTCACGATCTACGTGGACGTCTTCCGCCCTGCCGGGGCCGAGCGGTTGCCGGTCATCGTGGCGTGGAGCCCGTACGGCAAGGGCCAGGGCACGTCCGCCAGCGTGATGGGCATCTTCGGCATGGTCGGCCTCCACAACGGCATCGTCTCCGGCCTGGAGAAGTTCGAGGGCCCCGACCCGGCCTACTGGTGCGCGCACGGCTATGCGATCTGCAACCCGGACATCCGGGGCGTGGCCAACTCCGAGGGCGACAGTGTTATCTGGGACCGCCAGGAGGGCCGGGACTGTTACGACCTGATCGAGTGGCTGGGCGTCCAGGACTGGTGCACCGGCAAGGTCGCGATGAGCGGAACCTCGTACCTCGCGGTCTCCCAGTGGTTCACCGCGGCCGAGCAGCCGCCGCACCTGGCCGCGATCAACCCGTGGGAGGGCGTCAGCGACGTCTACCGCGACCTGGTGCTCCGCGGCGGCATGCCCGACACCGGCTTCGCCCGGCAACTCCAGGACAACAGCTACTTCGGCAAGGCCCGCAAGGAGGACATCCTCGCCGAGGCCGAGCACCACCCGCTGATGGACGACCTGTGGGAGAACAAGACCCCGCAGTTCGAGAAGATCAACGTTCCGGCGTACGTCGTCGCCAGTTACTCCAACACCCTGCACACGGCCGGTACGTTCCGCGCCTGGCGGCGGATGGCGTCCGAGGACAAGTGGCTGCGCGTCCACAACAGCCAGGAATGGCCCGACTACTACGACGAGGCCAACGTCGAGGACCTGCGCCACTTCTTCGACCACACCCTCAAGGGGGAGGACAACGGCTGGGAGCAGACGCCCCGCGTCCGCTACTCCCTCCTCGACCTGCAGGGCGGGGACCGGATCAACGTCCCGGCCGACCAGTTCCCGCCGGCCGACACCACGTCGACGAAGTACTACCTCGACGGACGCACCCGGACCCTGTCGACGGCCGCGCCCGCCGTCGAGGCGACGGCAGGGTATGCCGTCGCGTCCAACCCGGACCTGGTGTCCTTCGTAGCACGCTTCGACGAGGAGACGACCCTGGTCGGGTACCCGAAGGCACACCTGTGGGTCGAGGCGGACGGCTCGGACGACATGGACCTGTTCGTCCTCGTGCAGAAGCTCGACGCCCAGGGCACACCGCTCCAGGCGTTCACCGCGCTCAACCAGGGCGCGCTCGCCCAGGACGTCACCGAGCGGGGCGCCTCCATCCTGCGGTACAAGGGCTCCGACGGACGGCTGCGCGTCTCGATGCGCCACCTGGACAAGGAGCTGGCGACCGACGACGTTCCGGCTCACACTTTCGACCGGGTCGAGAAGCTCTCCCCCGGTGAGGTCGTCGACGTCGAGATCGACCTCCTGCCGGTCGGCCTCACCTTCCGAGCCGGCGAACAGCTCCGGCTCGTCATCAGTGGGCGGTCGCTGCTGGGCACGATGATGCCCGGAATTCGCGAGTACGAGCCCGCCAACAGCGGCCGGCACATCATCCACACCGGCGGTGACCGCGCCTCGTATCTGCAGCTTCCGCTGCAGACCGCCTGACCTGGACGGCCGTCCGGCCCCAGGAGCTGACGAACGCGCGCACCGCGCCGGCGAGTTCGTCGGGGCGGCTGAGCGTCACCACCTCCACGTCGGCCGCCATGTCACGCAGGGGCCGGTAGACGAGATCCGGCAGTCCGATGCGCTCCGTGGCGGTGGGGACGACGGCCACTCCGGCACCGGCCGAGGCCAGCACGAGCGCGCCGAGGGTGCCCGTCACCCGGTGGACGCCTGCCCACTGCTCCGTCCCCAGCCGGTCGAGCACGCTGTCGTCGTCCTCGTCGGCCGCGTACACGACGAGGTTCTCGCCCGCCAGGTCGGCGAGCGAGAGCGAGGCGGCGGCCGCCAGTGGATGATCGTGGCGTACGGCGATCGACAGGGTCGTGCGCAGTCCTCGCCGTACGACGAGATCGCCCACGTCGCCGAGTCCGTTGTCGGGGCTGTATCCGACGTCGAGGCTGCCCTCGCGCAGGCCCTGCACCTGAGCGGCGGGCGGCAGTTCGCTCACGTGGAGCTCGACCCGCGGGTGTGCCAGGTGGAAGCGGCGCAGGTCCGTGGCCAGTCCGCCTTCGAGCACCGCGATACCGGAGAATCCGATGCGTACCGCGCCGGTCTCGCCTCTGACCGACTGGCGGGCGATGTCCAGGGCCCGATCGGCCTGCCTGAGCGTGCGTCGGGCCTCGACGAGGAGCAGCTCTCCCGCCTCCGTCAGTTCGACCCGGCGGCTGGTGCGGACGAAGACCGGGCCTCCCACCTCGTGCTCCAGCGCCTTCACCTGGGTGCTCAGCGTCGACTGCGTGACGTGCAGCCGCGCGGCCGCCCGTCCGAAGTGGCGGTCCTCGGCGACCGCCACGAAGTAGCGCAGGTGTCGAAGTTCCACGCGGCCTCTCCGATCGTTTTCACCGAACAATAGATCAGATCTATCAATTGGATCTATCGACGCTTCGGACGCAGACTCGAGATATGCCTACAGCACCGACGCTTCAGGACCGCCAGGACATCGCCGACCTCATGACCGGCTGGATCCACCGTGATCAGGGACGGTGGGACCGCCTGCGGGACCTCTTCCACCCCGACGCCCGGATCGAGATCACCTGGTTCGAGGGCCTGGCCACCGACTTCGTCGACGCGTCCACCCGCATGGCCTCCACCGGTCTGCGGACCAAGCACCTCATCACCGCCCCGTACGTGACGTTCTCGGCCGACGGAACCCGGGCAGTCGCCGAGACCAACGCGGTGATCGTCGTCGAGAACGGCAGCCTCGGCCTCGGCTGCAACGGCCACAACCGTTTCATCGACCGGGTCGAGCGCCGGGACGGCGTGTGGCGGATCGCCGACCGCAAGAGCGTGTACGACTTCGCGACCTTCACCTTCCCCGCCGGTGTCACCGAAGTCGACGACAAGGTGGTGGCCAAGTACCCCAGCGAGTACGGCGCGTTGGCCTACCTGCTCGACCAGAGCGGGTTCCCCGTCGAGCGGACCTTCGCGACACAGGGCAGCGAACTGGAACGCGACATCAAGGAGTCGGCCTTCGCCTGGCTCTCCTCAGAAGCCGGAGCGTGACGCGACATGAAGCTGATCACCATCGAGGAACACACGCTCGACACCGCGGTGGCGCAGGCCTCGGCCGGGCGCACGACGGAAGTGAGCCCGCATTTCGGAACGGCGTACTCGCCCGCGAGCGGTCTGCCCTACTGCCCCACCCCCGAGGAGTTGGAGGACCTCGACACAGGGCGCATCGCCGACATGGACGCGCACGGCATCGACATGCAGGTGCTGTCCAACCTCACCACGCAGTTCCTGCCTGCCGACGTGGCGCCCGAGCTGGTGCGGGCAGTCAACGACCGGCTGGCGGCGGCCTGCGCACGCCACCCCGACCGCTTCGCCGCCTTCGCCTCGCTGCCCACGTCCGCCCCGGACCAGGCCCCGGCCGAACTCAAGCGCGCCGTCGAGGAACTCGGCCACGTCGGCACGCTCATCCACGGCCGTACGGACGACGAGTTCCTGTCGGCCGAGCGCTTCGACCCCATCCTGCGGGCGGCCGCCGAGCTGAGGGTCCCGGTCTATCTCCACCCGGCCCCGCCCACCCGGAGCACCAGCGCGGTCAACTACGAGGCGGGCCTCGATCCCGTGGTCGCCACGCGGTTCGCCACCGCCGGATGGGGATGGCACAACGAGTCGGGCATCCACTTCCTCCACCTCGTACTCAGCGGAGCACTGGACCGTTACCCGGACCTGCAGTTCATTCTCGGGCACTGGGGCGAGATGGTCCCCTGGTTCCTGGACCGCCTCGACGAGGCACTTCCCCAGCGGGCGACGGGACTCGACCGAACCATCGGCGACTACGTACGCCAGAACGTCCACTACACGCCCAGCGGCATGTTCACCACACCGCACCTGCGCTTCTGCACCGACGTCCTGGGCACCGACCGAATGATCTACTCCGTCGACTACCCCTTCGTCGGCAACGCGGGCGCCCGCAGCTTCCTGGAGAACTGCGACCTGCCGGCTGACGCCAAGCTCGACATCGCCCACCGCAACGCCGAACGGCTGCTCGGCCTTTGAACCACCGGCGCCGGCTGTGCCCCCGCGAGTCAGCCCGACTTCGGCGGCTTCTGCGCGTCGAAGGCGAAGAGGGTGTTCTTGGCCGCCGCCACGACCACCGCGCGCCCCACGACGGTCACACGCGGGCTCGCGCCCTGCTCGCCCGTCAGACCGTCGGCCTGCGGATTCGTCGTCCACAGAGGCCGGCCGCCGCGCGGCGCCAGCGCGACCACCCGGCCGGTGGCCGAGCTGAAATACAGCGCGCCCGCTCCCGCGACGGGTCCCGAAGCACCCTCCACACCCGTCTGCCGCGACCACTTCTTCCGGCCGGTCCCGGGGTCGAGCGCCGTGACGAGTCCGGTCTGCCCGCTCACGTACAAGGTGCCGTCCACCATGCCGGGTGTCCCCTCGTACGACCTGGGCAGCGGGGAGTAACTGACCTTCCGCGCGGCCAAGTCGACCCGCGCCACCCCGTCGTAGCCTGCCTGCGCGGCGCCCTCCAGGTGCTCCTGGAGGAGTACGAGCCGGCCGTTCGCGACACCCATCGGTACGGCGGGGCCGCGAACCGCGAGGGGCCGGCCCAGGGCCCCCGACGCACGGTCGAGCGTGTGCAGGGTGGGGTGGCGTACCGTCACGGCGTCCACCTCCGTGTTCTTCGCGCACATCGCGACGAGCTGCGGGCCCGCCTTGACGGGTGCGCACTGGGCGCCCGTGGGGAACGGCGTCGTCCAGATGACCTTGCCGCTGTGCGCGTCGCGGGCCTCGAAGCGGGAGTTGGAGGAGTCGACGGTCACGACGGCCGAGCCGACCACCAGCGCGTCCTGGCTGCGGCCCGTGACGGCCTCCGACTGGGCGCCGGACGCCACGGACCACAGCTCCCGGCCGCTGTTCGCGTCGATGGCCACCACCTCACGTGGTGGTCCCTGCGGGGCATTCTCGGCGGCGAAGCGGTATCCGAGCACGGTGTCGTCGGTGGCGCCCACCAGATGCACTCCCTGGACGGGGACGCCCGGGCTCTTCACCGTCCACACCCGTGAGCCGTCCGAGGCCCTGATGCGGGTCGCGACCACACTGCCGCCCCCGCAGAACAGCGCGTCGCCATGCGCGACGCAGCGCAGCTCGTCGGGGATGTCGGGACGGCCGCCCTGCACGGTCTTGCGCCACGGCGCGAAGCCGCCCGGAAGAGCGGCGACCGGCGCCGCGACACTGCCCTTGTCGCTGTCGTTCCCTCCGAGGCCGCCCGCGTTGAGCGCGGCGGCTCCGCCGCCGATCGCCGCCACCGCGACCGCGGTCGCGAGCACGGGCCGCCAGCGGCCGGACCCGTCGCCCACAGCGCTGCCCTCGCCACCGACCCGGCCCGCGCAGTCCTCCCTGTC
>NZ_JAAGLN010000479.1 GCF_010548145.1 Streptomyces sp. SID10853 | reverse complement strand
CACCCTCTCGGGCTTTCCTCCGGGCTTTTCCCTCCGGTCTTGCGTTTCCGACTCTATCAGACTCTTTCGTGTCCGATTCCCGGCCGGCGGGCCGCTTTCCAGTTCCACGCTTTCGCGTTTCCCTTTCCGGCGATTCCGACTTTATCAGAAGCATTTTAGCCGAGCTAATCGGCCTCGTGATTCGGATTCATCGGGTGGCTCTGCGAGAAATTCGATTTCCGCGAGCGAGATAAACAGTAACTGCTGGGCCCGATCTTGTCGAACTCGGGGCAACCGTTCAAACCTACCTCCCCACTCGAACCGTGTCAACGGCTTTTGTGGGCAAGAGAGACAGTAGCAGCTCAGCAGGGTCGTACGCACATCACCCCGGGGCCGTTGAGCCCGGCACTCCGGCCTCGGCTACCGGCGCCGGTCCGCCGGCTGGACCGGTGGACCACAGGGCTGTTCGTCACCGGAAGACCGATGGCGGTGTCTCCAGGTGCTCCAGCTCGATGCCGGGAGCTGCCAGGACCACGTCCCCGGCGATGTGGACCGCGTACTGCTCACCGGTGTCCAGGGCGCTGACCTGGTATTCGTCCACTATCAGGGGCCCATTGTCAGTGGCATGCGCTTCACTCTTCAGCAAGGCCCAGGACTGGTCGACGGTGCGGGGCGCCAGGACCGGGTCGGTGAAGGCGACCAGACGGATGCGAGTGGCGGGGGAACCGGGGGCGAGGCCGAGCAGCCGAGCTGTGGCGACAAGAAAGGCGGGGGATGTACCGGTGAAGGCATGGGCGGGGGCGTTGCCTTCGGTGGCGTGTGCCCCCGAAGGGTCCGTCCGGACCCAGGTGACGCCTTCGATGGCCGCGCCGCGAATCTGCCAGCTCGCGGCGTGGAGTTCGAGGCGGATGGGGCGGCCGAGTTCGTCGATGGCCATATCGACGGAGCCCGCGTGGTCGCCCGATGGTGCGGTGGTCTGGGAGACGTAACGCCAGCCGGAGGGGCCTGGCGCGCAGTGGAAGTGTTCCTCACCGAGGGGGGTGTGGTCATGGAGATCGTGGAGCGAATAACGGCCGCGGGGCATGGGGTCCTTGGGATCTTTCCCTAGCCGGTACGGGGCAGGCCCCCGACACGGGGGTGCGGGGGCCTGCCTGGTACCTACTCTGTTTCTGCGGTGCCGGCTGCTGACGGTGCGGCGAGGTGCGCACCAGGGGCACTGGTTGCGTCAGTAGCGGTAGTGGTCCGGCTTGTACGGGCCTTCGACCTCGACACCGATGTACGCGGCCTGCTCCGGACGCAGCGTCGTCAGCTTGACGCCCAGAGCGTCCAGGTGGAGCCGGGCGACCTTCTCG
>NZ_JAAGLN010000478.1 GCF_010548145.1 Streptomyces sp. SID10853 | reverse complement strand
GCGATCCGGACGGCGTCGTCGAGGACCGCCCTGGCCTGGCGGGCCAGCTCGGCCGGGGCCGGGGTACCGGCGGGCGGGCGCGGGGCGGGGCGGATGGGCCGGTTGCTCACGACACGGCGGGCCGTGACCAGAGGTCGGGGGCGGACGAGGCGGAGTCTGGAGTCGCGCGGGTTACGGGACGTCACGGGGAGCAGTCTTGCCTCTGACGGGCCGAAAGCCCAAACGGAACCCCTCGCTACAGGTTGACGCAGGGCGTCCGGGGGCGGACCTGTGTGCCCGGGGTGCTGCACGGTGTGCCGCACGGGGTGCTACATGAGCGGGGTAAGGAAGCGCCGCATGGCCTCTTCGTAGGCGGCGGGATCCGCGTTCCACATGGCCCCGTGCGGGGCGCCCGTCACGGTCCGCAGCTCCACCAACGTCGGCTTTTCCGCGGCGAGTTCGACGGAGCGCTGCCAGGAGGCCACCCGGTCGTCGGGGCCGTGGAAGATCAGGGTGGGCACGGTCAGCGCCCTGGGGTCGGCGGCGGCGCGCAGCCGGTCGCCGTTGACTCCGGTACGGCCCTGGGCGGCCCGCACCACCAGGGGCCGCAGGACGGCCGGGGTGCGCCGGGCCGAGGCCAGCGCACCGAGGGTGGCCTCCCAGTCGAGCACCGGGGAGTCGAGCACCAGGCCGCTGATGCGGTCGCGCATCCCCGAGCCTGCCGCGGCGTGCAGGGCCATGGCGGCACCGGTGGACCAGCCGTGCAGGATGACGTGCTCGGCGCCGTAGCGGACGGCGTAGCGGATGGCCGCGTCCAGGTCGCGCCACTCGGACGCGCCGAGGTGGCCCAGGCCGTCGGGGGACGCGGGGGCGCCGGGGTCCCCGCGGTAGGAGATGTCGAGGACCGGGAACTGCTGCTGGTGCAGGAAGCCCAGGACGTTCATGGGGTGCTCCCTGCCGGTCCCCCGGCCGTGCACCGTGATCACCCAGGTGGGGCGGGGGCCGGGCACGAACCAGGCGGGAGAGGACCCGAGTTCACCGGGGATCTCCACGTCGGCGTGGTCGATGCCGAGCGCGGAGCGCGGGTCTCCCACGTACACCTGCGGGGTGAGCCGGGCCTTGGTGCCGGGGCGGAGCGTGCCGTAGGTGACGCGGTCGAGGCGGCGCACGACGGTGTCGGCGGTCTCCGAGCCGCCGTCGATCACCGGTCCGACGACGGCGTGCAGCCCGGGGCCCTCCAGCCCGTACACACCGGGGCGCAGCGAGGCCAGGCACCGGGTGAGGGTGACCCGGCCGGGGGCCGTGGCGTGGACGGAGAGCCGGGGTTCGGCGGGCAGGGCCCGGCCGTGCGGCGCCTTGAGCGCGGCGTCGGCGGCGAGCCGGGC
>NZ_JAAGLN010000477.1 GCF_010548145.1 Streptomyces sp. SID10853 | reverse complement strand
CGACGCGCTGCTCGCCGTCGTCGCCCGCGACGCCGTCGAACTGCTCACCGACCCGGGGGCCCGCGCGCTGCTGCGCCAGTGCGAGGGCGACAACTGCCGGCGGCTGTATCTCGACACCTCCCGGGGCCACCGGCGGCGCTGGTGCTCCAGCGAGGTGTGCGGCAACCGCGAGCGCGTCGCCAGGCACCGCCGCCGGGCGGCCGTCGCGGCCCGCGCCTGACGGAGAGTCGCGGCACACCAGGGGGACGCCGGAGGAACGCCGACGGGACGCGGGCCGTAACGCCGACGGAACGGCGCCTGACATACGCTCCCCCTTCGCATAGGGTTGACGGTCGCCCAATGCATGCAAGAAGGGGGCCTCAGTGGCCGCGCAGGACGCCGCTGTCGACTCGGTCAGGGACCGCGAGATCGCCACCGAGCAGGAGCACCTCGATCAGGTGTACCGACGCCTTGAGGAGAAGATCCACGAGGCTGAATTCCTCATGAACGACGCCGCCCAGCGCGGCCAGGTCGGTACGCCGGGCGCTCTCGCCGAGCGGGACGCCCAGGTCTTCCGGGCAGGTATCCACCTCAACCGCCTCAACAACGAGTTCGAGGACTTCCTCTTCGGACGTATCGACCTGCTTCAGGGCAAGGACGGCAAGAAGGGCCCGGACGGCGCGTACACGGCTGTCGAGCCGGCCGACGACGCCGTACGCCCCGACGGCACCGCCGACGTCGCCGAGACCCTGCACATCGGCCGGATCGGGGTCCTGGACTCCGACTACTCGCCGCTGGTCATCGACTGGCGGGCGCCGGCCGCCGCGCCGTTCTACCGGTCGACCCCGGTCGATCCGGGGCGCGTCGTCCGCCGCCGGGTCATCCGCTCCAAGGGCCGCCGGGTCCTCGGGGTCGAGGACGATCTGATGCGCCCCGAGCTGAGCGCGTCGCTGGACGGCGCCCCGCTGGCCGTCATCGGGGACGGCGCGCTGATGGCCGCGCTCGGCCAGGCCCGCAGCCACACCATGCGGGACATCGTCTCGTCCATCCAGGCCGAGCAGGACCTGGTGATCCGGGCGCCCGCGGCATCCGTCACCGAGGTCTCCGGCGGTCCCGGCACCGGCAAGACGGCCGTGGCGCTGCACCGTGCCGCGTACCTGCTCTACCAGGACCGCCGCAAGTACGCGGGCGGCATCCTGATCGTCTCGCCGACGCCTCTGCTCGTGGCGTACACCGAGGGCGTGCTGCCCTCGCTCGGCGAGGAGGGCCAGGTCGCGATCCGCGCGGTCGGCTCGCTGGTGGACGGCGCGGAGGCGACGGCGTACGACGAACCGGCCGTGGCCCGCGTCAAGGGCTCGTCGCGGATGCTCCAGGTGCTGCGCAGGGCGGCGCGCGGAGCGCTGGAGAGCCCGGCGCCGCGCCCGGCACGGCAGCGGACCCGCGGCGGTC
>NZ_JAAGLN010000476.1 GCF_010548145.1 Streptomyces sp. SID10853 | reverse complement strand
CGTCGTAGAGCACCGCCGGGCGGTAGCCCTCCTGCGGCCGGTGGGCCGCGGGCTGGCCGCGTTCGTCTCCGGTGCAGGGGCGGGAGACGAACGCGTGCAGCCGGGCGAAGGCCAGTGCCTGGGCCGGGTCCGGGTCATCGGGAAGCTGCGGAACGGTCTGTTCGAGGAACGCGGTCACCAGCCGGGCCGGCAGCCGCGGCGGCAGCCACCGCCGCCAGAACCGGGCCAGCGCCTGCGTGCTGGGCGGGGCGGTCATGGCCCCGACGAGGTGCAGCCGCTCGGCGCGTTCCGGCGCGGTGCAGTCCTGCAGCAGGCGCAGGGCCGCCTCGCGCCAGCGCAGGGCGGCCAGTTGTGAACCGAGATCCCGCAACTGCCCCGCGACGACGTCCTCCAGGACGTCCTCCTCGTCGAGGACCCGCCTCACCTCCCGCACCGGCAGGTCCAGGGCCCGCAGGGAGCGGATCAGACGCAGCCGGCCGAGCGCCGGGGGCCCGTACCTGCGGTGTCCCCCGGCGCTGCGTGCGGTCTCGGGCAGCAGACCGCGGTCCGAATAGAAGCGGACGGTCTTGACGGAGACACCGGCGTGCCCGGCGAGCTCTCCGATGGACCACATGCTGTCGGGCGACAAGGCTTGAACCTCCCTCAGGGGGAGTTCATACGGTACCGGCGAGCGCGGGCGGCCGTACGGGCCCCGCGCACCCCACACGTGCGAGGAGAGGTCCATGACGGTATTCATCCTGGTACCGGACACATACACCGGCGGCTGGGTCTGGGAGGAACTCGCGTGCCTGCTGCGGGAATCGGGGGCCGAGGCCCATCCCGTGACGCTCACCGGCCTCGGTGACCGGCCCCACCCTCCAGGACCGGGGCCGGACCTGGAGACGCACATCCAGGACCTGGTCGCTCTGATCGACCAGGTGAACGCCCAAGACCAGGTGGACACGCAGGAGCTGGCGGACGCGCGGGAGCTGGCGGACGCGCGGGAGCTGGCGGACGCGCGGGACCGGGTGGACACGCGGGAGCTGGTGCTCGTCGGCCACGGCTACGGCATCCACCCGGTACTCGGCGCGGCCGACCGCCGCCCGGAGCGGATCGGCCGGATCGTCCATCTGGACACCGGGATCCCCCAGGACGGCGAGCCCGCCCTGAGCCTGGTCCCCGACCAGAAGATCCGCGAACTGCTCCTCGACCGGGCAGACACAGCCAAAGCCGAAGCCGGGACCGGAGCCGAAGCCGGGGCCGGGACCGGAGCCGGAGCCGGGGCCGGGACCGGAGCCGAAGCCGAAGCCGGGGCAGGGACCAGAGCCGAAGCCGGGGCCGGGGCCGGCCGGGTGGTCCCGGTCCCGGCGCGCGAGGACT
>NZ_JAAGLN010000475.1 GCF_010548145.1 Streptomyces sp. SID10853 | reverse complement strand
TGCGGGGGCGCGCGCCGGGGCTCCCACGGTGACCGGGGCCGGCTTCGGCTCCGGCGCCACCACCGGGGCAGCGCTCGGAGCAGCACCCGGGGCAGTGCCCGGGGCGGCACCCGGATCAGCACCCGGGGCAGCGCCCGGGGCGGGGGACCCGCCGTACGCCTCCTTCGTGTCCGCCTGTCTGGCCAACGCCGATCTCCCGGTCGAGGAGCGTGACCTGGCCGCCGCGATCGGGGCACGCGGCTGGGGCCCGGCGGTCGAGGTCCGCAACGACACCTTCGCGATCCTGCGCGCGGGCGTGGACGAACCGCGGGGGGTGGCCGTCGTGTGCGGGGCCGGCATCAACTGTGTCGGGATGACCCCGGACGGACGCACCGCACGCTTCCCCGCGATCGGCCGGATATCCGGCGACTGGGGAGGCGGCGGCGGTCTCGCCGATGAGGCGCTGTGGCACGCGGCACGCGCCGAGGACGGGCGGGGCGGGCGCACCGAGCTGATGCGGGCGGTACCGGCGCACTTCGGGCTGCCGACGATGTACGCCGTGATCGAGGCGCTGCACCTGGGGCGTATCCCGGCGGACCGCAAACACGAACTGACACCGGTTCTCTTCGCGACCGCGGCGGCCGGTGACCCGGTCGCCCGCTCGGTCGTCGAGCGGCAGGCGGAGGAAGTCGTCTCGCTCGCCGCGGTGGCGCTGGGCCGGCTGGGGCTGCTCGACGAGGAGACTCCGGTGCTGCTGGGCGGGAGCGTGCTGGCCGCACGGCACCAGCAGTTGGACGACCGCATCAGGCAACTGCTGGCCGACCGTGCGCCGAAGGCCGTCCCCCGGGTGGTGTCGGCCGCCCCGGTGCTCGGCGCCGCGCTGCTGGGTCTCGACCGGATCGCGGCCCCTGCTGAGTCCTACGCCCGGGTGCGGGAGCAGTACGCCTGAGGGGGCGGGGCCGAGGGGCGGGGCCGAGGGGCGGGGCTTGATTCACTGAGGGGTTGTGTTCCGCGCGGAGCGGCGCACAACCCCCTTTGGCACCCGGACGAGGAGGCTCGAACGGGAACCGAATTGCCCCCGGCGGCGTATTCAAGGTGAGGGCGAACACGGGGCGGACTTCGGACGGACACGGGGCGGACATCGGGCGGACATCGGGCAGACGCTGGGCATTTGCTGGGCTGACGCCGGGCGGACACGGGGCAGGACGGGGGAGGCACAGGCGACAGATCGATCAAGATCCAGCCAAGGCCGGTGTGCGTGCGGGGCCCCTGCGGCCATACTGCTGGCCGGGCACTTGTCGTCCCACGCCGGGGAGTTCGCAGGACCGTGACATCGCGAGAGACGCGAAGGACAGGGGGAGGTCGAGTGGTACACCCGCCGAACGGGGGCACGGTGCAGGGCCCACCGCCCGCCCAGGCGCCTCCGCCCGCATCACGCGTGCGCGCACCCGCACCGCCCGCGCAC
>NZ_JAAGLN010000474.1 GCF_010548145.1 Streptomyces sp. SID10853 | reverse complement strand
GCGCGCGCCCACCCGGCCGCCCAGCCGCAGCAGTCTGCGCACCTTGTCGTCCACCGCCGACCGCGCGACCGCCCCGGTCCGTACGGCCGCCAGCAGTGCGTCCCCCCAGGCGCCGTCCGGGCCGGGCATGGCGAGGTCCTGGGCGGCCCGCGCGGTCTCCACGGTGGTGCGCACCGCGCCCCAGTCCGAGATCACCAGGCCGTCGAAGCCCCACTCGCCCTTCAGCGGTTCGGCCAGCAGCGGACTCGCCGACATGGTGGCGCCGTTGACCCGGTTGTACGCCGACATCACCACCCACACACCGGCCTCGACGGCGGCTTCGAAGGGCGCCAAGTACACCTCGCGCAAGGCCCGTTCACCGACGCGGACATCGACTGTGAGGCGGTCGGTCTCCGTGTCGTTGGCCACGAAGTGCTTGGCCGTTGCGGCGACTCCGCCCGCCTGTACGCCGCGGATCAGCGCGGCACCGACCAGGGCGGTCAGCAGCGGATCCTCGGAGTAGCACTCGAAGTGGCGGCCGCCGAGCGGTGTCCGGTGCAGGTTCAGGGTGGGCGCCAGCAGTACGTCCACGCCTCTGTGCCGGGCCTCGGCGGCCAGCAACCCGCCCAGTTCCGCCGCGAGTTCCTCGTCCCAGGCGGCCGCGACAGCGGTGGGGGACGGCAGCACCAGGGAGGTCTCCCGTTCGTCCCACGACTCGCCGCGCACACCCACCGGCCCGTCGGACGTGACCAGCGCCCGCAGTCCGGCAGCCGGTTCGGCGTGGGTTCGCCAGCCGGATGCCCCGGTCAGCAGCCGCACCCCGGCCGTCAGGTCCACCGCGGCGACCAGGGTGTCCAGCTCTTCGTCCGTCATGTAGGCCCCTCCGCGCCCACCAGTCGGAGAGCGCTCTCCCATAGCGGCTCCAAGGTTACGGTGAACACGCGCTCTTGTCATTCCCTCCACAACCGCCTTACTTTTGCGCCCTGCGACGTGCCCGGAGGGCGTGTCCGACATGCGAGTGGGGGAGCCGTCATGGCCGCATCCGGTCGTCATCGCCGTTACGAGCCGAGCCGGATCAACCGTGCCTCGCTCGCCGTCACCGCAGGCGGCGCCGGGCTCGCGCTGCCGCTGCTCACGGCCGGATCGGCCGGCGCGGCATCGGTGGACGTCTGGGACAAGGTGGCGCGCTGCGAGTCGACCGGCGACTGGCAGATCAACACGGGCAACGGCTACTACGGCGGGCTCCAGTTCAGCCGGTCCACCTGGCAGGCGTACGGCGGCGGCGTGTACGCCCCGCGGGCGGACCTGGCGACCGAGCGGCAGCAGATCGCGGTCGCCGAGAAGGTGCTCAGGGCGCAGGGGCCCACCGCCTGGCCGGTCTGCTCGGCACGGGCCGGGCTCAGCCGGGACGCGGCCGCGCCGCGGCCCGCCGTACGGACCGGGACACCGAAGGCGGCGGGGCGCGAAGCGGCACCGGAGCCCAGGACCGCGAAGGC
>NZ_JAAGLN010000473.1 GCF_010548145.1 Streptomyces sp. SID10853 | reverse complement strand
CCGCGGCTGCCGTGGCCGGGCGGGTAGGGCAGCGCGAGCGCGCCGATGGCGGCGACGGCGAGTTCCGCGGCCACCGCGTCGCGCCCGTTCGGCATCCGCACGGCGATGATGTCCCGCTCGCCCAGCCCCGCATCGGTGAGCCGGGCGGCGACATGCCGTACCTGTGCGTCGAGCCCCGCGTAGTCCACCGCGCCCGCGGCGTCGATAACGGCCGTCCGGCCGGGGTGCCGCTCCACGTGCCCGGTGAACAGGGCGTAGAGATCACGGTCGGGGCAGTGGCCCTGCCCGGCCCAGGCCCGCCGCAGCGAGCGCGGCACGAGATCACGGATCTCGATGCCGGCCGCCGACACCCAGACATCTGCGTCGGTCATGAGAACTCCCATGGGGCCGGCGGAGCGGTGTGGTCCCCGTCGGCCGGCGCCCCGGCGAACCGCGGGTCGCGGGCCAGGTCCGAGAGGTCGGTGCACACCGGCGTGGCCGCCATACCCGCGTCCGCCAGGGAGGGCAGCCAGTCCGCTGTGGGGCGGGACCTGGCGCGGGCGGTGAGGGCCGCAGCGCTCGCCGACGCGCTGAGCCCGAGCGCTCGCGCGAAGAGATCCGGCCGCTCGCGGGCCGCGGGCCCCGCCGCGATGTACCCGTCCCGCGTACGCAGCGGCCGGTCCAGCACACCCCACTCGTGCCGCTCGCGGCGCCGGGGGATGACGGCCGCGGCGGAGTACAGGGACGAGTCGACCCGCTGTCCGTGCCCGGTGCGCAGCCGGGCCAGCAGCGCCGCCAGTACGCCCTGGGCGCAGACCAGGCCGCCCAGGACATCGGTGAGCGTCATCAGTGAGGGCGCGGGCGGTTCACCGGCGGGCCGCACCGCGGCGCCGAGCCCGCTGTGCGCCTGCACCAGATAGTCGGTCCCCACCGGCGGTGTCGGCCCCATGGCGTCGCCCCAGCCGGACGCCCACGCGTACACCAGCGCCGGGTTGGCCGAGCGCAGGTCATCGGCGTCAAGGCCCAGCCTGGCCGCCTTGCCCGGTGCCCAGTTGTGCAGGAAGACATCGGCGCCGGACACCAGCTCGCGGACGGCCTGCCGCCCGGCGGCGGTGGTGAAGTCGACTTCCGCGACGCTCTTCCCGGAGTTGAGAGCGCTGAAGCGGGCGGAACAGGAGCCCGCCATGGGCGGGATGCCGCGCATGGGGTCACCGCCCGGCGGCTCGACGTGTACGACGTCGGCGCCCAGGAGCCGCAGCGCGTGTCCGGCCATGGGCCCCTGGACGCGCCGGGTCGACTCGACCACCCGTACGCCCGCCAGGGGCAGTTCGGTGGTGGCGGAACCGGAAACGCTGCCGCCGCCCGGGGCGGGCGCGCCGCCGGCGGGTTCCGGGTACGGCGTGAGGGTCCAGGGCCGTACGGACTCCGGCGGGGCGGGGTCGTCCCGTACGGGCAGTACGCCGACACCCGAACCGTCCGCTGCCGCGCGGACGGCGGCGAAGGGGGCCCGGCGCGCCGTC
>NZ_JAAGLN010000472.1 GCF_010548145.1 Streptomyces sp. SID10853 | reverse complement strand
CCCGGAGCCGGCCGCTGGGCGGGCCGGCTCCGGGCGGAGGGGCGCGCCGCCCCCGTCCCCACGGTGCGGCGCAGGCGGTCCGCCGTCATCCGCTCGGCGACGGCCGCCAGTCTTCGGTACCCGGTGGCCTCAGCCCCCGGGCCTTCCGGTGTGTGTCAGACCGGACTCGCGGGGTCGGGCACCTTCGGGAGCTCCTGCTCCCGGCTCCCCGCAAGCCCCAGCGCGGGGAGCACAGCGCCCTCGACGAACCGGCGCAGATACTCCGCATCACCGTAGTGGCCCTCCAGCATCGGCCGGATCCGCATCGCGATCATCAGCTGCGGCGCCACGAACTCCAGGGCCGGGTTGTCCGGCGCGACCTCGCCCCGGGCCACCGCACGGGCGACCATCGCGTCGATCGCGGCGACCGCCGGTTCGACCAGCCCTTCGCGCAGCGCCTCCAGCAGTTCCGGGTTCTGCAGGGCCGCGTGGCTCAGCGCATGCATCAGCGGGGTGTCACGCCCCGAGTGCGCCCCCAGCGACGTGGCGGCCTCCCGCAGGTCCCCCGCGAGCGTACCGGTGTCGATGCTGGTGAGATTTCCGCCACGGGTGCCGCGCAGCGCGCAGGCCACCAGCTGCGGCTTGTTCCCCCACTGCCGGTAGAGCGTGGACTTGCCGCAGCGCGACCGCGAGGCGACGCCCTCCATCGTCAGCGCGTCGTAGCCGCCCTCGCGGAGAAGCTCCAGGACCGCCGCGTAGAACTCCTGCTCACGCTCCGGTGTGATCTTGGAGCGCGATGACGGTGTCGCGGAGTCCTGGGGCGGCATGAGCTCTCCCTCTCGGTGTGACGAGCAGCATCGGAACTTCATCGTACCGATACGCCAGTGTACCGATACGCTGGTGTACCGATACGTCTCCGTATCGGTACACTGTTGTTTCGTTAGCGGTGGGATCCGGATCCCCGGGCCCACCTCGTGCTTCCTGTTACGCAATGCAAAGGGGTCGGGGTGATGAGTGCCCTCACGGTGTTCCCCGGCGCGGTCCGCGTCCGGTACCTCTCCGCGCCCGCCCGCGCGCTCGCCATCCACGGAGCGCGCCGGTGAACGCCACAGCGGCCGCCGTCGCCCTCTCGCTGCTGTCCGCCGTCGGCTATGCCACGGCCGCTGTCGCACAGGAGCGCCTCGCCTCCCGTACCCGGCCCGGGTCCGGCCTGCTGCGGCTGCTCGGCCACGGTGCCTGGTGGTGGGCGGTCGGCCTCAACGCGGCCGGGGCCGTCCTGCATGTGGCGGCGCTGAAATACGGATCGCTCACCCTTGTCCAGCCGCTCGGCGCCCTCACCCTGGTCGCCGCCGTGCCACTGGGCGCACACCTCGCCGGGCGCCGGGTCGCCAGGACCGAGTGGCGCGGCACCGTCCTCACACTCCTCGGGCTGGCCGCGCTGCTGCTGGCCGCCGGGGGCACCCCTCCGCACGAGACCCTCTCGCTGCCCGAGGCGCTGGGGATCGCGGCGGTCGCGCTCGCTCTGGTCGCCGCGCTCGTCC
>NZ_JAAGLN010000471.1 GCF_010548145.1 Streptomyces sp. SID10853 | reverse complement strand
GGGGAGAGTGCGTGCCCGGTGCCGCGGTGCGGTGGGGCAGCGCGTGCCCCGTGCGTGCCCCGTGTGGCGGTGCGGTGGGGGGAGTGCGTGCCCGGTGTGCGGTGCGGGAGCACGCCCTGGCGTCGCGGTGCCGGCCGGGGCTTCGCGGGACGGCCCGGGCCCTACTTCGGTGCGGTGATGCGGAAGACGGGGTGGTCGGGGGCGATTCGGGTGAGTTCGGCGGCGGGCGAGTCGGCGCTCACACCGTCGAAGAACGCCCCGACCTCCATCTTCCAGCGCTTCAGATAGGCGCGCAGGATCTCCGGCTTCTCGCCGTCGGGCACCTCCACCGCGTGGAAGGGCTGTGATCTGCGGCCGAGCAGCAGCTCGCCGCCGCCTGCCGCGCGCATGTTGTGGGTCCACTGGACGTGTCCGCGTGCGGCGACCAGGTATTCGCCACTGTCCAGCTTCAGCGGATTGACCGGGGTGCGGCGCCACTGGCCGCTCTTGCGTCCGCGCACCGCCAGGATCCGGGACCCCCAGACGCTGACGCCGTGCCTGGTCAGCCAGGCGACTGTCCGGTTGAGCACCTGGACCGTGAACCAGCCGGGCTTCCTGACATAGGTGGTCATGGGGTTCTCCCTCAGTGAAGTGTGAGCACAAATAAAGTGTGAGCACTGCTCTCGCTCAAGAGCAGTGTGCACCGGTTGTCGATCCAGAACAAGAGCAGCACTCTCGTTATTGGTCAGTGATCTGGAATCTGGCACACTGGCCACCATGAGTGCTGTCCGAGGAGCCAGAGAACGAGCCCGTACCGAGATCACCGCGGCCATCAAGGACGAGGCGCGCAGACAGCTCGCCGACCAGGGTGCGGCGAACCTCTCCCTCCGCGCGGTCGCGCGCGAACTGGGCATGGTCTCCTCCGCGCTCTACCGGTACTTCCCGAGCCGTGACGATCTCCTCACCGCTCTCATCGTCGACGCCTACGACGCGATCGGCGAGACCGCGGAGGCCGCTCTCGCCGGAGCGGGCCGGGCCGCGGCCCGCTCCCGCTGGGTCACCGTGTGTACGGCGGTCCGCGGCTGGGCGCTCGCCCGTCCGCACGAATACGCCCTCATCTACGGCTCCCCGGTACCGGGCTACACCGCGCCCGGCGCGACCGTCGGCCCCGCGTCGAGGGTGGCCCTCGTCCTGATCTCCATCGTCGGCGACGCCTACCGCGGCGACGGCGTCGCGCTCCCGCCCGTGCCTCCTGTGTTGCGGTCCGAGGCGGATCGCCTGGCGGCGGAAATCGCCCCGGACCTGCCGCCCGCCGCTGCCCTCGCACTCACCGCGGCCTGGGCGCAGCTCTTCGGGCTGATCACCTTCGAGGTCTTCGGCCAGTTCGAACAGGTGGTGACGGACCGCGACGCCTTCTTCGAACGGGCCGCGGACGGTCTCGCGGAATCCGTCGGGCTACTCCGCCGGGAGTAGACGTGACCGCCACGCCGGGCTGACGCCCCGGGCACCCCCGTCGGTCTAGCGTTGCCCTCATGGACGACCCCGGCACCGACCAGCGAAGCGGACCCCTGAGGGGCGGGCTGTCGCGGGCGGACGGACGGCCCGGCCCGGACCGTCCGGTGCGGCGGCGTGGCGGGCCCGGCGG
>NZ_JAAGLN010000470.1 GCF_010548145.1 Streptomyces sp. SID10853 | reverse complement strand
CCGCCACCGGATCGCGCCCGTCCTGCTCGGCCTGGCGCAGCTCGTGGCCCACCAGGTCCTCGGGCTGCACCCAGGTCAGCCGCAGCGCCCGGCCGGTCCCGTCCGGCGCCGTCACCTGGCACCCGCTATGGCGCCGAACAGCGCCTCGTGCTCACGGCGCCGCTCCAGGTCACGGGCGAACACCTCACGGGTGACGGCCGCGAGCGCGGTGGCCGGGGCGTGCAGATCGAGCCGGCTGGCCGTGGCGACCTGGCCCGCCCAGTCGGCGGGGACGGCGCTCTCGCCCTGGAGCGCGCCGACGATCGCGCCGCTCATGGTGGCGATGGAGTCGCAGTCCCGGCCGTAGTTGACGGAGCCGAGGACCGTCTCACGGAACTCCCCGCGGCCCGCGAGCAGCATCCCCAGCGCCACCGGCAGCTCCTCGATGGAGTGCAGCCGCGACGGGCGGCGGGCGCCGAGCGACGGCTTGCGGTACTCGGGGCCCACGGTGTCGAAGGGGGTCACCGCCTCCCGCAGCGGCTTCAGCGCCGACTCGAACCCGTCGTGCGCCGCTGCCACTTCACAGACCGCCTCGATCGCCGCGCGGGTGCCGTCCTTCGCCAGCGCGAGGGCATCCTGGACCACCGATTCGGGGGTCGCGCCCGGCTTGCAGGCCGCCGCGACGGCCGCAGCGAAGACCGCGGCCGCCTCCCGGCCGTAACTGGACTGGTGGGCGCCCGCGATGTCGAGGGCCTCGGCGTACGCGGCGGCCGGACTGCCCGCGTTGACCAGGCCGACGGGCGCCATGTACATCGCGGCGCCGCAGTTGACGATGTTGCCGACCCCAGCCTCGCGCGGATCGACGTGCCCGTAGTGCAGCCGTGCGACGATCCACTTCTCGGCGAGGAAGATCCGCTGCAACGGCAGTGCCTCCGCCTCCAGTTCGGGGATCCAGCGCGGCGTGCCCATCAGGTCGGGCACCAGATGGTCGGCCACCGCGTACGCGTCGAGATGGTCGCGCACCGTGTCGTAGACGCGGATCAGCGCATGGGTCATCAGGGTGTCGTCGGTGACGTGCCCGTCGCCCTTGTGGTACGGGGCGATCGGCCGGGCCGTACGCCACTCGTCCTTGTAGAAGGGCTCCACGATGCCCCGCACACGGCCGCCGTGCCGCTCGCTGATGGCCTCCGGGGTCCAGCCCTCCACCGGGCCGCCGAGCGCGTCACCGACGGCCGCGCCGATCAGGGCTCCGGTGGTGCGGTCCTCCAGGGATGGGGTGGGCACGGTCATGAGCGGGTTCCTTCCGGGAAGACAGGCAGATGGGAGGCGAGCCGTGCGGCGACCTCGACGAGATCGGTGCCGGCCAGCTGGGGCAGGGCGCAGCCGACGAGGGTGCGGCAGCTGTCCCGCCAGGTGTCGGGCAGGGATTCGGCGCCGCCGATGGCGCCGGTGAGGGCGCCGGCCAGCGCGGGCGCCGAGTCGGCGACCCGGGACAGACAGGCGGCGGACGGCACCGCATCGGCGAGCACGCCGTCGGCCGCGAGCGTCATCGCCAGGGCGACCGGGACCGTCTCGGCCGCGGCGATCCCGTAGCTGTAGACGTGGTCCACGATCTCGTGCTCCAGGACGGGGACCAGGGCGAAGGCA